>JAZUNW010000001.1:0-6728 GCA_045604325.1 Faecousia sp.
TGCCGGAGATGGTCAGAGTGCCGTCATTGCTCAGCTCCCAGACGGCATTTGTGCCGCAGGTGCCGCTGTAGCCTTCTGTGGATTCCTCTCCGGATTCCTCTGCGCTTATCACTTCCACAGGAGTTTCATCCAGGATCTCCACTTCTGTGGCCCAGGCGGTCTGGGGCAGCATAGATAATACCATGGCCAGGGAAAGCACAAAACTCAATACTCGTTTTATCATACAAAAAGCCCTCCAAATCTGTGGTGCTTCAATAATTTTCCAATTTTTATTGGACCGCAAAGCGCCTCCTTTTTCAAGGATTTCAGTTATTAAAAATTATATAAACAGGCCCGGAAAAATCCGAATTTTTTCCGGGAAATCCATTGATTATTTTCATCAATTTAGCAGCGAAAAAAGCAGAAAATTTTTGAAAATAATACTTGATTTTTAAATACTTCCATGCTAAAATAAATCGGTCTGAAATCAAGGTGAGTCCTCTGCGAGCAAAAGCTGCGCACGAACGCCTAATATTTTTAGGAGGACATTATTATGGATCTTGTTAAGGCTCTGAACAGCCAGTACATGAAGGAGGAGCTGCCTGAGGCTAAGGTCGGCGATACCGTTCGTGTGCATGTTCGCATCAAGGAAGGCTCCCGTGAGCGTATCCAGGTGTTCGAGGGCACCGTCATTGCGAAGAAGCATGGTGGCATCACCGAGACCATCACCGTTCGTCGTATCTCCTACGGCATCGGCTGTGAGAAGGTCTTCCCCCTGCATTCTCCCAACGTTGCCATGATCGAGACTGTCCGCAAGGGCAAGGTTCGCCGCGCTAAGCTGTACTATCTGCGTGAGCGCTTTGGCAAGGCCGCTAAGGTCAAGGAAAGAGTTTAAAAAACCGAAAAAAAAGAGGGCTTGCCCTCTTTTTTTTTGTTTCTATTTGGTTTATAATGATATGGAATGTTTGGTTTTTTGGTTAGTTGGAATCTTTGGGAGTTTGGAATTATGGAAAACTTTGAAAATAAAGAAGTGAATACAGATAAAACAGGCTGGCAGAAGAGTGTTCTTTTGTACCTGCATGATATTGTTTACCTTTTGGCCATCATTGTGGTTGCTTTTGTATTGCTGTTTCGTGTTGTGGTTGTTTCCGGAACCTCTATGAACGATACACTGCTGGATGGTGATTATTTGCTGCTCATCGGCAATGTGTTCTACCGCCAGCCTCAGCAGGGAGATATTATCGTTGCCAGCAAGGAGTCCTTTGACGGCGGTAAACCCATCGTTAAGCGGGTAATCGCCACAGAAGGCCAGTGGGTCAATATTGATTTCCCAGAGGGTATTGTTTATGTAGGCGACAGCCTGGATAATCTGGTTGCTCTTAATGAGCCTTATACGAAAACGCCTACCGATAACTGGGAGGGCATCAATTTTCCCCAGCAGGTACCGGAGGGTTGTGTTTTCGTCCTTGGTGACAACCGCAACTGGTCGAAAGACAGCCGTGATCCGGAGATCGGAATGATCGATAAGAGGGAAGTGCTTGGTAAAGTAATCTTCCTGTTCCTGCCGGGGACGAATAAGGGCAATGCTGCCATGGATTTTGGAAGGGTAGGTGCGGTGTCGTGACCCAGGATCAGATGAATATTCAGTGGTATCCCGGTCACATGACCAAGACCCGCCGCCAGATCGAAGCTGACTTAAAGCAGGTCGATGCCGTCTGTGAGATCGTGGATGCCCGCATCCCTATGTCCAGCCGTAATCCGGATATTGACTCGATCTGCGGCAATAAGCCCCGCATTATTGTCTTAAACCGTATGGATCTTGCAGATCCCGATGCGACAAAGCGCTGGGCGGATTATTTTAAGAGCAAGGGTATGGCAGTTGTCATCACTGACTGCAAATCCCGCAAGGGCATTAACGGTTTTGAGCCTGCTGTCCGCAGTGTTTTGAAGGAAAAGCTGCAGAGGGATGCTGCCAAAGGTATGCACAAACCCATGCGCATTATGATCGTGGGAATTCCCAATGTAGGTAAGTCAACCCTTATCAATCAGATCTCCGGCAGAAAGGGTGCAAAAGCAGAAAACAGACCCGGTGTTACCCGTGGTAAACAGTGGGTCACCGTCAACAGTTCGTTGCTCCTTTTGGATACCCCAGGTATCCTGTGGCCAAAGTTCGATGATCCCAATGTGGGTATGATGCTTGCATACACCGGGGCTGTTAAGGACGGTATCCTGGATGTGGAAGAGCTGGCATGCTATCTCATTCAGCTTTTGCACTGCCGATATCCCAATGCCTTGAAGGAGCGTTACGGAATCGATACCGATGCCGATCTCCCCGGTTGGGAGCTGCTGGAAATGGCCGGCCGTAAGCGTGGATTCCTTGTGTCCGGCGGTGAAATCAACACAGAGCGCATGGCCAAGGTGTTAGTGGATGAATATCGCAGCGGTAAATTGGGCTGTTTTACACTGGAAGAGCCGGGGGAGATGTAATGTCTGATAAGAATATGTGGGCCATTGAGGACGAATTGTTCGCAAATGGCATTGTAACAGTTTGCGGTGTTGATGAAGCTGGCAGAGGCCCTTTGGCAGGGCCGGTTTGTGCGGCTGCAGTTATTCTGCCGCCTCATCTGGAGATTCCCGGATTGGACGACAGCAAAAAGCTTTCCGACAAGCGGCGAAGAGAGCTGGTGCCCATCATTAAGGAGCAGGCCGTCGCCTACGGCATTGGCATGGCGAGCCATGAGGAGATTGATGAGATCAACATTTTGCAGGCCACCTTTCTTGCCATGGAGCGAGCCATCGCTCAGCTTGAGGGAAAGGCTGACTTTGCTTTGATCGACGGTAATCGGGAAAAGGATTTCGGACTGCCTGTTAAGACCGTTGTAAAAGGCGACAGCTTGAGTGCAAACATCGCTGCAGCATCTGTCCTCGCAAAAGTGACCCGTGATGATTATATGGATGAAATGGCGAAGGTTTATCCTAAGTACGGTTTTGAGATCCATAAAGGCTACGGTACAAAAGCACACTACGAAGCGCTGCGTACATACGGCCACTCGCCGATCCACCGCATGACCTTCCTTAAGAAGTTCTATGGCGAAAAGTAAGATAGCAGGTGCGTGGGGAGAAGCCACAGCTGCGGAATTTTTACGCAAAAAGCGCTATAGGATCGCTGCAGTTGGCTACCACAGCCGTTTTGGTGAGATCGATCTGATTGCGGAGAACCGCAGCAATATCGTTTTTGTGGAGGTAAAACTGCGAAAATCTACGGATTTTGCCGCCGCAAGGGAGTATGTTGACCGAAATAAGCAGGATCGCATCCGTGTAACGGCATCTGTTTATTTGTCGCAAAATCCTACGAATCTGCAGCCGAGATTCGATGTGATTGAAATCTACGCACCGGAGGGCACGTTGACTAAGAATCCGGTTATTACCCATTTGGAGGATGCATTTCAATGAATTTTCCTGTTTTTGACCTGCATTGCGATACTGCTCTTGCGCTCTTGGGAGAGAGCCTGCAAGAGGCCGCCAGCTTGCGCAATAATACATACCATATTGATTTGGAGCGGGCAAAAGCCCTGCCCGGATATGCCCAGTGCTTTGCCTGCTTTACCACACCGGACATGAGTAAGTGGTACGGTGTTCCGGTGGAAGAGGTCTTTGAACGGGAGATGGTTTCTGTTCTGCGGGAAGTGGAGAAAAACAAGGATATCATCAACCTTGCCTACACCGCTGAGGATGTAAAGAACAATCTTGAAAACGGCATGATGTCTGCGATCCTTACCATTGAGGGCCCTGCAGGTTTCGGCTTTGATGCCGCACTTTTGCAGGATCTGCATGCAGTGGGATTCCGCATGACCACCCTTGGCTGGAATGAAAAGAACATCCTTGCAGGCTCCCACAAAACCGGCGGTGGTCTGACAGACTTGGGCAGGGAATATGTAAAAGAGGCCCAGCGCTTAGGGCTAATCGTGGATTTAAGTCACATAAGTGATGAGGCTTTCTGGGACACCCTGAAAATTACGGAAAAGCCCATCATTGCAAGCCACTCCAATTCCCGCGCCGTGTGGGGCGCAAGTCGCAATCTGACAGACGATATGTTCCGTGCTATTTGTGAAACTGGCGGTGTTGCGGGCTTTAACCAATATACTGATTTTATCGGCGATCCTTGTGATCTGGACACCGCCTGTGACCACATTCTGCACTGGTTGGAGCTGGACACTGAAGGCAAGCATATTGCCCTTGGCGGCGACCTAGACGGCTGCGAAGCACTGCCTGCAGGCTTTGATGGTGTGCAGAGCTACCCTGCATTTGCGCAAAAATTGCTGGAGCGGGGCGTGGGGGAGCAGATCGTAAGAAGAATTTTCTGGGATAATGCATTGGGAGTGATGGAGACATGCTGTATGTAACCACAAGAAATTTACACGACCCGCAAACAACACCCCGGGCTCTTGGGGATGACCGGGGTGCTGACGGCGGTCTTTACTTGCCGTTTCAAATGCCCGTTTTTTCCAAAGAGGATGTAGCTGCCCTGGCAGAAAAGTCCTTTGGTCAGTGCGTTGCAGATACGCTGAATCTGTTCTTTGCATGCCGGCTGAATGCCGCAGATGTAGACTTCTGCATTGGCAGAAATGCCGTCAAACACACCGCAATGAATCACCGCATCGTGATCGCGGAGCTGTGGCACAATGTGGGCAGCAGTCTTGAATGGGCAGAGAAACAGCTGGCGGAAAAGGTTTGTACAAGCCTCGGCTGTGAGGTGAAGATCACTTCCTGGCTGCGCATTGCTATTCGTATTGCGGTGCTTTGCGGTGTTTTCGGTCAGCTGATACGCGATGGCAAGGTGTCTTTAAATCAAGTAATTGATGTCACGGTGGCTGTAGAAGATTTCTCCGCGGTTATGTCCGTTTGGCATTGCCGTGATATGGGCCTTCCGATCGGCAACATCATTTGCAGCTGCAACGAGAACAGTGGCATTTGGGAGCTTTTGCACCTTGGTGAGCTCCACACGGATGCTGCTGCGGTATCCACCACAACGCCCCGCGGAGATGTCACAGTTCCCGCGGAACTGGAGCGCCTGATTCATGGTACTTTAGGCGTTGAGGAGACTGTGAGATTCGTTGAAACCTGCGAAAAGGGTCGGATCTATCGCCCTCATGCTGACCTGCTGGGCAATCTGAAAAAGGGTATGTTCTCTGCTGTAGTCAGCCGTAGTCGTTTGGATGCGCTGATCCCCAGTGTTTACCGTACCAATTCCTACATTCTCGGTCCTTATACTGCCCTTGCCTACGGCGGACTTATGGACTACCGCGCAAAGACCGGTGAGACCCGCATGGCGCTGCTGATTGCTGAGCGCAGCCCCATCTGCGACAGCGATGTTGTAATGGTGTCCATGCACATGACCTACGGTCAACTGAAATCAGAGCTTGACAAAGCGTAAGGAGGGAGCCCATGGCACTCTACGCAATTGGAGATCTGCACCTGTCACTTGGAGCAGATAAACCCATGGACATCTTTGGCGGTGCTTGGGTTGGGTATATGGATAAGCTCCGTGAGGGGCTATCCGTCATAAAGCCCGAGGATACCACAGTTCTCCTTGGCGATCTTAGCTGGGCGCTGGACTTAAGCGGAGCAAAAGATGATTTTGCGTTTGTCAACGAGATCCCAGGCAGGAAGATCATCCTAAAGGGCAATCATGATTACTGGTGGAGCACCGCAACAAAGTTTTATCAGTTTTGTGCGGAAAACGGATTTTCGGATCAGTACATCTTAAACAATAACTGCTACTTCTATGAAGACTATGCCATTTGCGGAACGCGGGGCTGGTTTTATGAGGAAGAACGAAGCGGTGAACATGACGAAAAGGTTTTCAAAAGAGAGCTTTGCCGTTTAGAAACATCCTTGCAGGCAGCAGGGGATAAAGAGAAGATCGTATTTCTGCACTATCCACCCCGTTATAAAGGCTATGAGTGCACGGAGATTCTTGCGCTGCTTGCCAAATACGATGTCCGGAAATGCTATTACGGTCATCTGCATGGAGCCAGCCACGGCCTTGCTATGGAGGGTGTCTGGGACAGTGTCGACTTCCGTTTGGTAGCCGCTGACCACTTAAATTTCAAGCCATATATGGTACTTGCGTAAAAAGGGCTGCAAAATTTGCAGTCCTTTTTCGTAAAAACAACAGAAAAGCGAAAAATCACAAATTTTTTCAAGAAAAGGGTGGACATTTGACCCTTTCTTTGGTAAAATAATTCGGCTGAAAATATTAAATTGAATGGCAGCATTATGTGGCCAATCATTAGGAGGACAAGTAACCATGAACGTAAAGAGCATTGAAAGAAACGGCAATGAGACTACCATCGTCGTCGAAGTGGACAAGGAACTCATGGAGAAGGGTGTTCAGGCGGCATACCTGAAGGCTCGCAAGAACATCATGATCCCTGGCTTCCGTAAGGGTAAGGCACCTCGCTATCTGATCGAGAAGATGTATGGTGCACATGTTTTCTATGAAGATGGCCTGGAGGAGATCTTCCCCGAGGTTTACCAGGCTGCTGTTGTCGATAAGGAAGTGAAGGCCATCGGCCGTCCCAACCAAGTCGGATCGTAGCCATGTCGTTCTGTGAGCCAAGGAGTTGCAATAGTTGCTTGTCTTCCTAAGACCGCTTGGCCTCCGACTTGCCTGGAGGAGATCTTCCCCGAGGTTTACCAGGCTGCTGTTGTCGATAAGGAAGTGAAGGCCATCGGCCGTCCCAACC
>JAZUNW010000002.1:0-24789 GCA_045604325.1 Faecousia sp.
AGGGCCAGGTCAATAAGACCGACGATTATGGCCCGTTGGCTCAGGCGTTGGTGGTTTATGGCGAAGCAGCAAAGACCTACTTCGCAAATCGCGCTTAACAAACCAGACAACAAAGTCTAACCCCTAATTAAACACCCCCGGGCATTCGCCCGGGGGATACGCTAAAAGAATTATAAAAAATTTTACTTTTAGGGTTGACAAGCAGAATGCCTTATGCTACCATGCTTGTATACAGTCTTTTAAGAGAGGAGGATTTCCCTATGAAGAAGATTTTTACTGAGGCTGAGGTCGAGGTGAAGGCTTTTGAACTGGAGGACATTATCACTGCCTCTGGTGGCCCCAACTGCCCCAATGAGTTCCCCCAGGAAGAGCTGTAATTAACTACTTAAACGCCCCCGGGTGGATTTCCACCCGGGGCTTAGTCTATTCATGGGCAAATCCGATTTGACAGCGGTTTTGTGCCGTGGTACAATATTAAAAATAACACGAAGCAGCGTGAAGGAGCGGTTATGGTACAGTATTACAAAATTGCGGGGCTGACGGTGCAGATGGACAGCTTTGGCCGGACGGTACAGCAGGCTGAGCCCTATCGGTGCGACCAGGCAGAGCCCGATGTCGTCATTCAAACAGACTGGAAGGCTTTTCAGCAGCGTCATTCCCACTTAAATGACGAGGATTGTGAATACCTGTGTACCGGCGGCAGCTTTTACCGTCAGCTATTGAAGCATGACGGATTCCTGCTGCATTCTTCCGCTGTTGTGGTGGATGGAAGGGCATATCTGTTTTCTGCTGCCTGTGGAACGGGAAAATCCACGCACACCAAGCTGTGGCTGAAGGTATTTGGCGACCGCGCCTACATACTCAACGATGATAAGCCTGCCCTGCGCCTGGAAGACGGAAAATGGTATGCCTACGGTACACCCTGGAGTGGCAAGCATGATATCAGCACCAATATCCGCGTACCGGTGGCCGGTATCTGCTTCATTAAGCGGGGTGCCGAGAATGTGATCCGCCCCTATGGTGGCAGCAAAGCGGTTTTCTCCTTCTTGGAGCAGACTGCCCGCCCTGCGGGGACGGACATGCGCGTCTTGATGATGGATCTTCTGGGTAAATTGGTAGCGCAAGTGCCTATTTGGCAGTTGGAATGCAACATGGATCCTGAGGCTGCCATAGTGTCTTATGAAGCCATGTCCGGTGAGAAGGCCCGCATTGCATTCCGTTCCGGCAAGTAATTAACAAACCCTAATCAAACACCCCCGGCGTTGCCCGGGGGTGTTGTTTGCGTTGGGGGGCAGAAATATGGTTTGACACCGGTGTATTAATTATGATACAATAAATAAAATAATGGCATGTTATCGGCAATTTTCGCATGATTGCGGTTAGCTGTCAGGTTGAACATAAGGAGAATGCATATGCTGAAACTGAAAGAGGGCTTTATTTTGCGGGAGATCGGTGGCGAAATCATGGTGATCCCCTCCGGTGAAGAGCTGGATCTGAATATGATGATTACCTTGAATGAGACCGGCCGTTTCTTGTGGGAGCGGTTGGAGGAAGGTACTACCGTTGAAGCATTGGTCGGCGCATTGCTGGCAGAATACGAGGTCGGGGAAGCTGTTGCGCTGGAGAATGTGAAAGCATTTGTGGAGAAGCTGAATGTTCACAATTTCCTCATCTGATCGGGAAATACGGCTGGAGCTGCTGATGCCGCTGATAAAGGAGCGGCTGGCAGCGGGCCATTCTGTGCGTTTTTCTCCCAAGGGCACCAGCATGCTCCCTATGCTGCGGCAGGGGATCGACAGCATTGTGCTTTCTCCGTTACCGGAAACCCTCGGTAAGTATGATCTTCCCCTTTATCAGCGGGATAACGGGCAGTTTGTGCTGCACCGGATCGTTGCAGTCGGAGAAAACTATACCTGCATCGGCGATAATCAGTTTGCGTTGGAACGGGGCGTGCGTCCGGATCAGATGATCGGCGTCGTTACTGCCTTTTACAGAGGGGAAAAGCGCCACAGCGTTACAGAGTCAAGCCATCGGCTGTATTGCCGTTTTTGGCATTATACGCGTTTTCCGCGCCGCATCTGGCGCAGAATCAAGTTGGAGCTCAGGAGGCTCTTGGGATGTTAAAATGGTTATTTCGGCGTGTCAAGCGCCGTATACCGGGGTTATTACTGCTAACGGTTGTCAGCATTGGCACTGCCCTATTTGGTGTGTGGTTTGCTCTTGGCAGCAAGGATGTAGTTAATGCAGCGGTTTCCGGAACCCAGCAGGATCTTCTGCAGGCGGCGGTTAAGCAGGTAGCCATCATCGCTGGCATTTTGGCTTGCTTGACGGTCCAGCGGTATCTCCATCATCGGCTGAATGCAGATCTGGATCGGGATTGGAAGCGGGATCTGACACATCGGATCCTGCGCAGTGATTATGCAAGAATTTCTACATATCATAGCGGTGAGCTGATTAACCTGCTGAACGGCGATGTGCGGGCAATCAATGACGGCCTGCTTTCTATTGTTCCCAATTTGGCTTCTATGGTCACAAAATTGGTTGCCGTTGTAACGGTGCTGCTTGCTATGGCACCGGTATTTACGCTGGCGCTGTTGGTTGCAGGCGTGGTCATTATATCCTTTACAGGTGTTGTAAGACGCTATCTGCGGGACTTAAACAAAGCGGTCAGCGCCTCTAACGGCAAAGTTTCCGGTTTTTTGCAGGAGATATTCGAAAAATTGCTGCTGGTTCAGGCCATGAATGTGGAGCAGGAAGTGGAGCGCCGGGGCGATGCCGTCATGGAAGAGCGCTACAGTCTGCAAAAAAAGCGTTGGAAGGTCACATTGACAGCCAACACCAGCATCAGCGTTCTTGCCTATGCATCCGGATTTGCGGCGCTGGTGTGGTGTGCATACGGCTTGTCGCAAGGGACGATGTCTTATGGTGAGCTGACGGCGGTCACGCAACTGGTAGGCCAGCTGCAAGCGCCCTTTGTAAATTTAAGCGGCATTTTGCCGAAGTATATGGCCATGACAGCTGCCTGCGAGCGGCTTATGGAACTGGAAGCAGCCTGCAAAAAGCAGCGCCGGACAGATGACGGACAATGTGCGGACTATGCTGACATTCAGGCGATCTGTGCGGAGGATCTTGCATTTTCCTATGATCGGGATGTGATTTTTGAGGAGTGCAACTTCTCCCTTCCCAAGGGCGCGTTTGCTGTTATTACCGGTGCATCCGGCATTGGCAAAAGCACACTTTTGAAGCTGCTATTGGGCATTTTTGAGCCTACGAATGGCAAATTGTATTTTGATTGCAAGAACGGCACGATGCCCGTAGGGCGCAGTGCCAGAGGCTTGTTTGCCTATGTGCCCCAGGGAAATCTGCTGTTTAGCGGAACGCTCCGGGAGAATCTGCTGCTGACAAATCCGGACGCAACTGAAGAGCAGATCCAGCAGGCGATTTATGTCAGCCATATGGATGGGTACCTTTCTCAGCTGCCCCAAGGCTTAGAAACAGTGCTGGGTGAAAATGCCCACGGCTTATCAGAAGGACAAGCCCAACGGCTGTCCATTGCCCGGGCGGTTTTGGGCGGCGCGCCGATCCTTTTGCTGGATGAGGCGACCTCTGCGCTGGATGCCCAAAGCGAGGCAATCGTGCTGCAGCGCATCCGGGAATTGCCGGGGAAGACCTGTATTGCGGTTACCCATCGGCCCGGTGCGACCCAGCTGGCAGATTGGCAGCTGGCTGTGGAAAACGGCAGAATCCTTTGCAAAAGACTTAAGTAACGAGGGAAATAAATGAACGAAACACAACGGGGTGTGATTGCCCTTCTGAAAAGTGCCATCACCCAAAAAGCGGAAACGCTTCCGGAACAATTTGATATTGAGAAGGCGTATCCGGTTCTGCGGCGGCACGGCATCGTGGCTATGGGCTATGTAGGTGCACTCTGTTGTGGTGTTTCCAAAGATTTGCCGGCAATGCAGAAGCTGCGGATGGATTACTATGCGGCAACCGTGAAAAGCCAGGGGCAGATGGCAGCAATCAAAAAGATTACCCAGGCTTTTGACAACAGTGGTGTCGACTATATGCTGCTGAAGGGTTGCAATTTGAAGGCAATGTATCCCAGCCATGAGTTGCGCGGTATGGGGGATGCCGATGTGCTGATCCGGTTGGAACAGTACCCCAAAACTCGGGATATATTGCAAGTGTTGGGATTTGCAGAAAGAGAAGAGACCGATCACGAGATCATTTGGGAATCCAAAACACTTTATCTGGAACTACATAAGCGGCTGATCCCGACGGGAAACCAGGACTATTACCGCTATTATGGCGATGGGTGGAAGGTGGCCAAACGGGAGCAAGGAGCAGCCTATGCCATGACGCAGGAGGACCAGTTCATCTATCTGTTTACCCACTTTGCAAAGCATTATCGCAATGGTGGCATTGGCTGCCGACATGTAATGGATTTATGGGTCTATCTGCAAAAATTCCCCAATATGGATCAAGCATATATCCACAGGGAACTGCAAACATTAGATCTGATGGAGTTCTATGACAACATGCTGTGCGTGATTAGCGCATGGTTTGAAGAGGGCCCTTGGGAAGAGAAAACCGAGCTGATCTCTCAAGTGATTTTCTCCAGCGGAAACTGGGGAAATGCGAGAACGCATTTGCTTTCTGAAGTTGTCCGCAGACGAAAGAGAGAAGAGACCGCTTTTGGAGGAAAAATATACTGGCTGTTCCATAAGGTATTCATGCCGCTGGAGAAGATGCGGTTTCAGTATCCTGTGCTGAAAAACTGGCCGGTACTTTTGCCTGTTTATTGGATCGTGCGGGCGTTTCATGCTGTCTTTTTGGAAAAAGCAAGGACGAAGAATCTGCTTGGTGGATTGCTGGAAACATCAAAAAAAGAACTGGACACACATGAGCAATCCCTTGCCTACGTAGGCCTGCGGTTTGAGAAGTGAACAATTTCGGAGACAGATATGTAAAAAGCAGCGCAGCAGAAATTCTGCTGCGCTGTTGCTTATATTATTAACCTGCGAATTCTGTGTGCTTTGTCTTCCACTTAATCAGCTTAATGTTCAGCCAAAAACCATAAATGCCAAGAGTGATGATTGTCAGCAAGAGCCACTTGATCCAGTTGCCAAAGAGTTGCATTGCGGTGCCGGTGAATTTCAGTCTGTGACCATTGATAACAGTGTGCTTTGCTTCCCAGCGGTAAATCATACAGATTGCCCAGGGATAACAAATGCCAAGGGTGAAGACAGTAACCAATCCGCCAAGAATATGCCAGCCAATCAACTGCAGTAAGCCGCCATCGAAGTAGGATTTTTCGTTTTGAACCTCCATATGTATACCTCCAATTTATTTTTCTGGGTACAATTCAATTATACGGGTATTTAGAATTGCTGTCAATAAAATGTTTACAAAAGGATCTCTTTGTTTGTTCTGTAAAAAATGTCGCTTTTGTTGCTTATGAGCGTGAAAAAATCTTCCAATTTGACCCAATAATCGGATGCGTAATCCATTTCATAGGAATGACCCCAAATATAAAAGATCTTGGGCGTATCAGTCTTTAACTCCACAAATTCCTGTCCTAATGCCATCATTGTCTCAAAGCTAAGGTGGTAAACAGTCGGATTAAAGCGGAAAAGATTGTCCTGCAGATCGAAGCTTTTGTTTGATGTGATGGTACGGCTGTAACGGAGTGAAATTCACTCCGCAGTTTTTATATCGGATGGGGGATATCCAAAATAATTCTTAAACGCCCTGCTGAAAGCGAAAATTGAGGAAAAACCCATTTTTTCACAGACCGCTGATACAGTCTCGTTCTTTAGCAACTCCTGCGCTGCGTGCATACGCTTTTGATTTCTGTAGGCCATAATGCTTATGCCATACTTTTTTTGAAACCTTCTGTCCAAATAGTATTTGCTGTAGTTGAATTGTTTTGCAATATCGTCCAGATTGGAAAAAACACCTTGACCTGCATCGATATAGTCCTTGATTTGGCTTTCGATGGGGTATTGCGAAGAAATTTGCTTGAAGCAGCCTTGGAAATTGTCGGCAATCAGTTGTTCAATAATTAAGATGAGCTTAGCTTTTTGCTGCAAGCTGCAAGGCGCTCCGCTGTCTACAATTTGATAAAATAACCGGAGCACATACTCTTTACCTGCAAACTTTACAAGGGGCTTTTGCGGAAAGTTCTTAAAAAAATCATTCCGGATCATCGCCCTCTCCCGCTCGGTCAGATCCGGAAAGTCCTTAAAAGAAACGGGAACAGCAGGACTGTCGTTTAAATGGGTTATGTCAAAGTGGATGTGGGGCTGAGAAAGATCGCGGTTTATGCCGGAGAAGCTGTGCGGTATGTTTGGCCGGATAAATATAAAATCACCTTCTTGGCACAGGTAATCCACGTCGTTATAGTTGAAAATGAATTCTCCGTCATCGATATATATCAGCTCATAATCATAAATGATGCGGCGCTTTATTTCTTTTTTGGCATGTAGGACCGATCGCATGGCAACGCGAATATATGGGTTGATTTTAGAAATGTCCATAAAACCTCCGCAAGAAATGTTAAATAGAAAACAAGTAATACTATGTGAATTATACTTTGTATTTGATAAAATGGCAATACATTAAATGACGGAGATATGAAAATGTTAAATAAACTGACCTTAAAGAAAGACATTCGCACCTTTTCTGTATCTCCTGAGAACCTTACCGGAGAAAAGGGAAAGGGCGGCATGGCCACCGAAGGCACCGGATCGGATGCGTCCAGGGAGCTCGGTCAGGGCTGGAAAGTAAATCCTTACCTGAAATGCGGTCCGGGAGAAACCATCGTGCTGGCAGACATCAAGGGCCAGGGCGCAATCAAGCATTTTTGGATAACCGACAGCTCCAAAGCGGGGAGACATCTCATTTTGCGGATCTTCTTTGACGGGCACAAAAAACCTGCGGTGGAAGCGCCCCTTTCGGACTTTTTTGCAAACGCAGAATACACGGAATACCGTCAGCTTTCCAGCCTTGCGATGTGCGTCAATCCCGCAAGAGGGCTCAATTGTTACTTCGAAATGCCCTATTTCAAGGGCTTCCGCGTGGAGATCGAAAACATCGGTCCGGATTTTTGCAATGTTTACTATCAGATCGATTGTGAAGAGAAACAGCTGCCGGAGAATGCGCTGTATTTCCACGCCCAGTTCAGGAGAGTCAATCCGCTGCCTTACAAAGAGCCCTATGTGATCCTGGACAATATCAAAGGAAGCGGCCACTATGTGGGCACCTATATACACTGGGGCGTAAAGAGCAACCGCTGGTGGGGTGAGGGCGAGATCAAGTTTTATATTGACGGCGATACCGAGTTCCCCACCGTCTGCGGAACCGGCACGGAGGATTATTTCTGCGGAGCGTACAATTTTGATGTGGATGGGAAGTACACAGAGTATACCACGCCCTATGCGGGCATGTATAAAGTCCGGAAAACGGATGAGCTCTACAAGCCCCAGAAGTATTTTAATATGTACCGCTGGCATATCACGGATCCTGTTTACTTCAAGGAGAATTTGAAGGTCACCATTCAGGCCCTCGGCTGGCGCAGTGAGCACAGATATCTGCCGCTGCAGGATGATATTTCCTCTGTGGCCTATTGGTATTCCGACACGCTGGATGATGAATATCCGGTATTTCCGAGCAAAAACGAGTTGGAAATAATCTAAAAATCACAAAAATCAGTTGGTTGCATTTTGCAGTATAATTTTCTCCCATTTACAGATACGAACAGCGTAATTTGTAAAATTATTGTAGGCGGGCGGATATCACCCGCCCACCAAATGTATCGTAAAAGGAGAAAGATATATTATGAAGGCTACTGGCATTGTCAGAAGAGTGGAGGAATGTGTCATATTAGGACAAAGGTCGTAAAAACCCCATAAATACTAAGGTTTGCACGGATTTTTATGAGGCTCAATTTGCACAAATATAATATTCCTTATAAAAAAGATAATGAAACTCGTTACTGAAAATTGATGTTTCAAATACCTTGCTGCGCAATTTTTGCAATCTTTCCATATTGCACCACCTGGTTCTTTGTGCTTGCATTATATGGCACTATATAATATAATAATGGTTAAGTTTGGTTAAAAAATGGAAAATCACACCAAGATGCCGTAAGGATACATTATGATTGATTTTAAATTTCACTGCGATGGAAAAACCATTTTAGCAAGGGCTATTTGGTACGCGCCTTTACCTATACAGATTATTCTATCCAGCTGCACAATCACGAATTTTATGAGGTGAATATCGTTTTATCCGGTACGGGCACGCACTGTATTGAAAACGGAAAATTTCCCGTCAAAAGGGGTGATGTTTTGTAATCCCTCCTGCGGTTGCCCACGCCTATATGAATACAGAAATCAATTACAACTGATGCAGTTAAAAACTGAGCTTGACTTTATTGATGATGAGGGTATGTTTTCGTGGAGTGAACATTCTTTTATGAAATATCATACCGTATGAAAAATATTGTACTGGCTTGCATCGCTTTTAGTTGAGCAGATCAGCGCGGATATGCCGCTGACCGAGAAAAAATATAAATCTCCTTGATTCTATAATAAAAAGCAAAAGAAAGTGAAAGTGAGGAATGTATATGCAATTGCATTTTGGATTCGGAATTGGGGAGCAAATCGTAAATGTTCCCGAGGAACAGCTTTTGGGCGTTCTGACTGCCAATGAGATGGCACACGCCCGGACAGGCTCGGAGGCGGTAGCCTATGCGCTGGAAAATCCCATTGGCGCACCGAAACTGCGGACACTGGTTCGACCGGGGCAAAAGATCACAATTATCGCCAGTGATATTTCCCGCCCGGTCCCCAGCTACGAGATGTTGCCGGAGATCCTAAAGGAACTGTTTGCTGCTGGCTGTAAGGCGGAGGACATTACTGTGGTATTCGCCCTTGGCTCCCACCGCAAGCATACCGAGGCGGAGATGCGCCATTTGGCGGGAGATGCGGTCTTTGAAATGGTGCGCTGTGTGGATTCTGACCCAGACGATTGTGTGCGTATGGGCATAACCGACGCCGGGACACCGGTGGATATCACCCGTGTGGTAGCGGAGGCGGATTTTCGGATATGCACCGGAAATATTGAGTTTCATTATTTTGCCGGATATTCCGGCGGTGCTAAAGCGATTATGCCTGGCGTTTCCACTCCTGCGGCTATTCAAGCCAATCACCGTATGATGATACAGGAAACGGCGTGTGCAGGAAAGCTGGCGGGCAATCCCATCCGTGAGGATATCGAGCAGGCAGGTGCGATCTGCGGCATCGATTATATTGTGAATGTGGTGCTGGATGAGCATAAGCACATCGTTTATGCGGTGGCTGGTGATGTAACCGCTGCCCACCGGGAGGGCTGCGCTTATCTGGACAAAATGTACCGCAAAACCATTCCCCAGCGGGCGGACGTCGTGCTGGTTTCCCAGGGTGGTGCGCCCAAGGATGCCAATTTATATCAGGTGCAGAAGGCTTTGGACAATGCCAAGCACGCAGTAAAGACCGGCGGAACGATCATTCTGATTGGTGCCTGCCAGGAGGGCTTGGGCAGTAAGACCTTTGAGCAGTGGCTGCTCAGCGCGCCCACGGCAGAATCTATGATCGATCGGATTCATCAGCAGTTCCAGCTAGGCGGTCATAAGGCGGCTGCCATCGCGATGGTGCTGCAGAATGCATCCATCGATTTAGTCAGCCAGATGGACGATGATTTTGTCAGGCGGATTTTCCTTACGCCCCGCAAAAGCGCCCAGGAAGCCTTGGATCTGGCGCTGGAGAAGTACGGCAAAAATGCTACGATACTGGCAATGCCCTTCGGTGGTGCTACCCTTCCTATGGCAGAGGCATAATTCCATTGCAATAGATTTTTGAAATTGAAATAATCCCTTGTATTATTATGTGATGTAAACGAAAAGAGATGGCCTAAAACAGCCATCTCTTTTTTTATGTAAGAAGTATAAATCTCCCTTGTTTACAGATACTAACAGCGTAATTTGTAAAATTATTGTAGGCGGGCGGATGATATCCGCCCTTACGAGAACACACCGACATTTACGGGTGTAGGGGCGGATACCACCCGTCCGCCAAATGTATCGTAAAAGGAGAAAGATATATGAAAGCAACGGGCATTGTCAGAAGAGTGGAGGAATATGGTATAATAGGACAAAAGTTGAAAAAATCGCATAAGCACTAGGGTTGTCGCTGGTTTTTGTCCAACCCAATTTGCACAAATCAACATATACATAGCAAAAGCGAGGTGAAATTCACCTCGCTTTGAATATTTGGGTCATCTAATCATAGTAAACTCCTCGGCACTACCTTGCGCGTTTTTGGGGCAGATGTTCTTTTGGTGCAGTGTCCAGAAAGTAGTCCGCAGACACATTGTAAAATCGACAAAGGGTAACCAAATGCCGGATTGGCATCTCATTTGCGCCCCGCTCGTACCGGGCGTACATAGTTTGAGATGTTTCCAATACCTGGGCAATCTGTGTTTGTGTTAAGTCATTATCTTCCCGTAGTCCCCGGAGCTTTTCCAAAAAAGTTCGCAAAACCATCTCACCTCACTATAGCATATCCATAGTGTAGCAAAGTAAACATCTTTACTATTGACTTTAGTAAAGATATTTACTATACTTATGACTGAGAAATAGGGAACAGCGGTTTGTATAGAACCTATCTCTACTTCTTAATTGAAAATAAGGAGAAATGAAAATGAGAAAAGTGGTTGCTTTATTGTTGGCAGCGTGTATGTTGGCGGTAACATTGGCGGGCTGTGGAGCAAAAAATAATGCGGTAGAAAATGAATTGCCTACGCAGACTGATAAAGTGCAGGTCGAAACAGATACAAAGATGACCGAGCCTTCTACGCCCTCCAGCGAGGATACTATTAATAAAATCAAGGATCCAAAGGATGGAACAATTTTAGATATCGACCTTGCAGTCCGCGGAGAGATTAAGAGCAATGCCCCTGCTATGAATTCTGGGGAATTCATTTTGGAAGGCGTTACTATGCAGCTTCCTTTTGCCGGATCTGCATTGAGTGATAAAGGATGGCAGTTTTCTGAAAACAGCACTGCAAAGGATGCTGTCATTGACCCCAAATCTACAACAAATCTCATTAGTTTTTATATCTATGATACTGACGGAAATGAGATGATGCTCTATCAGGCTATTAACGAAAGCGATTCTGCAAAGCCTGTTCTGGAGTGTCAAATTTCCTCATTCGAAGTGGATACATTTTCTCTAAATCAAGCCTTTGGTGATCTGATCCTGCCCGGTGGTATTTGCCTGTATTCCACAGCTGCAGATGTAATTGAGATTTTTGGCACCCCAGAAAATAACAGTAATTTTGAAAATGTGTATGTATATGAACATGGTATTTATTATGTAGAAAACAAAGAATCCGGTTTGTGTTACTATTTCAGTTTTTACAGCAGTGAAGACTATAATGGTGAAGCCAACGGATATATCCGTTCGATTAGAATTTCTACAGATTATTGATATTCTCTATACGCTATTATGATCTAACTGCCGTACCCCTTTTGTGAGGTGCAGGACTTCTTTTAGGTACTGCCACACTTATTTTGTTGGCATTAATATGTGCATTAAAAGATGAAACTATATCATTATAAAATGGAGAGACTATCTTATGAAAAAAATAGTGATACTTCTTGCTGTGTTAGCAATTATGTTGTCCCTGTGTGCTTGCGCTATAAACGACTCCACCGCACCAAAAGAAACGGATGGCAGAAGTGAAACCAGCACTACTAACAATGACAACGTTGATAATGAAGAAAGTGATGCTCCCAAGCCAGGCATGGCTCCGGTCACGCCTCGCACCCAGGTACCAGATGGATATGTAGGTATTTATACCGTTGAAGATTTGCTTAAAATTAATGCAAATAAATCAATGAACTATATATTAATGAACGATTTGGACTTGTCTTCTTATCCTAATTGGCAAGGGTTATTAAACAACGCACACTTTGATGGAAACGGTCATACTATTTCCAATTTGCGTTCTGAAAAATCCGGTTTATTTGAGGAATGCAATATGGTTACTGGGCTTATTCTAAAAAATGTAGAAATCAATTTTAAACATTTTGATGACCACAATTCTATCGACTTTTGCGTTGGCGCTATTGCAAATACCGTAAAAGACTCGTTAATAAATTGTCATGCAGAAGGCTATATATCCCTACGAGAGTTGGTACTTTACGTTTCTGATTTATATATAGGAGGTCTTGTGGGATATGCCCAAAATGCAATGATTAGTTATTGTACCAACGATGTGAAAATTTTTTATGATACCCGCGAAGGTTATGAAGGGTTAATAAATGTAATTTGTGGTGGTATTGTTGGTTCAATGCATAATGATAATAGCGGTCTAATTGCTTTTTGTGTTAACAATGCAGAAATTTATGCTTATAATTATAGAGAGCGCGACGACGGGATGTGGTTAGTCTATCACGGAATTTGTGGCGGTATCGTTGGCGAAGCCACGTCTAATATAACCATTAACTCATGTGTAAATTCGGGAGATATAACAGGCTCTGCTATTGCAAGCGGAATTGTTGCAACGTTAACTGAAAAGTCATATGATAAGTCTTGTGCTATTGAGAATTGCATAAATTCCGGCAAAATAGAGATTTCGAAAGAAGAAGGCAGAGTTTATCCTACTTATAAATTAGGCCATAAAGCTTCTGGAATACTTGGCGAGATCAACAATAGTAATTGCCTTGTATACTTAGGTGCTTGCTATAATTTGGGAAAAATATGCGGTGATTTCAAGGATGCTGGTTCATTAGTTGCCTATTCTAAATCGGACCGGATAAATATAAGAGATTGCATTTATGTAAATAATTCAGATTATAAAGAGAACGCCCTCTCGATGGATGGAAAGGGCGGAATGTATCCAGAAAGTTATAATAACAAAGAGATTTCTCTAACCGAAGCAAAAGAACAATTTCCTCAATTTTTCAATAATTAATTCTGTTTGGAAAGAAACAGCGGAGTGGTTCACTCTGCTGTTTTTCTTTTGGTCGGTATAATAGACCTCTGTTTGCAGATACTAACAGCGTAATTTGTAAAATAAGGAGATAGATATATATGAAAGCTACTGGTATCGTCCGTCGGGTGGACGATTTGGGAAGAATCGTGATCCCTAAAGAAATCAGAAGAACCCTCCGCATTCGTGAGGGAGATCCGCTGGAAATTTACACCGAGAAGGATGGGGGCGTGATCTTCCGCAAGTATTCTCCCATGGGGGATCTGCAGGATTTTGCGTCCCAGATCTGCGAGGCCATCGGCTCCAACACCGGCCGCATTGCTGCCGTTTCCGACCGGGATGCTATTATCGCCCTTTCCGGTGCGCCCAAGCGGGAGCTGCTGGACAAGCCCAATTCCGAGGAGCTGGGCAGGCTGATGGAGCAGCGCAGGAATTACCGCTTTGAGGCGGGGAATCCCGCCATTCCGGCGGCAGAGGGCGCGGACAAGTACCAGCTGGGCGTTGCCGCGCCCATCCTCAGTCAGGGTGACCTGATGGGCTGTGTGATGCTGCTGATGAATGAGGGCGATGCCCCTTTTACCGAGCCGGATCAGAAGCTTGCCCAGACCGTGGCGGAATTCCTTGGCAAACAAATGGAAAGTTAATGACAAAACATCTCTGCCCAATGGCGGAGATGTTTTTTAGAGGAAAATATTGCAATTGCCAAGAAGCATGATATAATATAAATATCCCAAATACATATAAGGAGTTTTGAAAATGGATATGCTTAAAAAGTACTTCCCCTTTTCCTTTGGCGCTGCTGATGTAAAGACTCTGGTCATCAAGGTTGTTATTTATCTGGTGGTCAGCGCAGTTGCCGGCTTTGTTCTGGGTCTGATTCCCTTCGTCGGCGGTATCGTGGCCTGGATCATCGGCCTGTACTGCACTGTTGGCTGGATCCTGGCAATTTTGGACTATCTGAAGGTACTGAAGTAAACAAAGAAAAGCGCCGTGGCTTTGGGCAACACTCCATAAGGCAGTGTTGCCCAAAGCCACAACTTTCTGCCATTTTGCGTTAAAAATGCTGGAAATACATTAAGTATTTCTGCGCTTTTTGCCTTGACTGGCAGAAACTATTGTCCTTTTCGGGTGCTATGCAGTTTTGAAGTGGTAACTTTTTTGGTTAACAAATAATAAAATCACCGGAATACTGACGTATTTCGGTGATTTTTTATGCAGTTAAACGGAAAAGGAGCCGTTCAAAACCAATACTTCCTTATGGAGTGTTGCCCTTTCCACGGCGCTTTTTTGCTTATTTGAAGTATTCCACAGCGGACTTAAAGAGTTTCATATCGTACTCGCCGGGAACGTTCTTATAAAGACCGCTCTGCCAGCGCTCGCTGTGACCCATCTTGCCAAGGACTCTGCCGTCGGGAGAGGTGATGCCCTCGATGGCGAAGATAGAGCCGTTGGGGTTGAAGTGGACATCAGCAGAGGCTTCACCGCTCAGGTCAACATACTGGGTGGCGACCTGACCGTTCTCGATCAGCTGACGGGCAAGGGCCTCGCTGGCATAGAAACGGCCCTCGCCGTGGGAGATGGCCACATTGTAAACATCGCCCACATTGGTGTTGGCAAGCCAGGGAGAATTGTTGGATGCCACGCGGGTCCGGACGATGCGGCTCTGGTGGCGGCCGATGATGTTGTGGGTCAGAGTGGCGCAGTTTTCATCGGTGTCGATGATCTTACCGTAGGGCACAAGGCCCAGCTTTACCAGCGCCTGGAAGCCGTTACAGATACCCAGCATCAAACCGTCACGGTTTTCAAGGAGTTTGGTGACCCCTTCCTTAATGGCGGGGTTACGGAAGAATGCGGTGATAAACTTGGCGCTGCCGTCGGGCTCGTCACCACCAGAGAAGCCGCCGGGGATGAAGATGACCTGACTCTGACTGATCTTGCCTGCAAACTCCTCGACACTCTTTGCAATTGCATCTGCGGAGCGGTTCTTGATGACGAAGATCTCCGGCTCAGCACCGGCAGAGCGCACCGCACGGGCGGAATCGTATTCGCAGTTGGTGCCGGGGAACACGGGGATCAGAACCTTGGGCTTTGCCACCTTGATGGCGGGGGCAACCCGGGCCTTTTCGGGGGTGGAAACCGTCTCGATGGGGGTCTTTGCGTCGGGGATGTTGCAGGAATAAACGCTTTCCAGCTTGTCCTCGTAAGCATTCTGCAGGGCGGTGAGGCACAC
Source organism: Faecousia sp. (assembly GCA_045604325.1). GTDB lineage: Bacteria > Bacillota > Clostridia > Oscillospirales > Oscillospiraceae > Faecousia. The sequence continues at coordinate 15,272 of JAZUNW010000002.1, forward strand.
GCAGTCGCTGCCGCAGGTGATGGCTGCGTTTTCGGTGACAGTACCGATGACCAGTGCGTCCTCCACATCCTCGGTGACTTCCAGCAGGAATGCGCCGTAACGGTAGCCAAAGATGTCCTGCACGCTCAGGCCGTTTTCAAAGGCAAAGCCAAGGCCGTTGCCGAAGCACATTTTCATCACAGCCTCGCCAATACCGCCCATACCGGGAGTGTAGGCGGACACAGCCTTACCGTTACGCAGCATGGCGGTGACGATGTCGTAGAGCTTCAGCAGGGATGCGGGCACGGGCAGACCGTTTTCGTCGTATTCCGGCTGCAGGCAGATAACCTTGTTGCCGGCGGTTTTGAATTCGGGGGAGACGATGTTATTCACATTATCAGTTGTGACAGCGAAAGAAACCAGAGTGGGGGGTACATCCAGATCCTCGAAAGTACCGGACATGGAGTCCTTACCGCCGATGGCAGCGATCTTCAGATCCATCTGTGCCTTGAACGCGCCCAAGAGGGCGGCGGTGGGCTGACCCCAGCGCTTGGCATCCTTGCCCACACGGAGGAAGTACTCCTGGAAGGTCAGGTACACATCCTCGAAGCTGGCGCCGGTGGCGATGAGCTTAGAAGCGGACTCTACAACGGCAAGGTATGCGCCGTGGTAGGGACTCTTTTCGGTGATGAAGGGGTTGTAGCCCCAGCTCATGACGGAGCAATCGTCGGTGTGGCCCTTTTCCAGGCTGATCTTGTGGACCATGGCCTGAATGGGGGTCTGCTGATTCTTGCCGCCGAAGGGCATGAGGACGGTGCCGGCACCGATGGTGGAGTCAAACCGCTCGGAAAGGCCCCGCTTGGAGCAGGTGTTCAGATCGGTAGCGATGCGGCTGATATTGTCAAGGAAGCTGCCCTTAATGACAGGGGCAAAGTCAGCAGCGGCAGCAACATCCACACGCACATGCTTTTCTGCACCGTTGGAGTTGAGGAACTCACGGCTGACATCACAGATGGTCTGACCGTTCCAGTTTAAGCGCAGACGGGGCTCTTCGGTGACGGTTGCCACAACGGTAGCCTCTAAGTTCTCGCTGTCAGCGATCTGGAGGAAACGGTCCACATTCTCGGCAGCCACCACGATGGCCATACGCTCCTGGGATTCGGAGATGGCCAGTTCCGTGCCGTCCAAGCCGTCGTACTTCTTGGGGACCTTGTTCAGGTCGATGATGAGGCCGTCAGCCAACTCGCCGATGGCGACGGAAACGCCGCCAGCACCAAAGTCGTTGCAGCGCTTAATCATGACAGCAGCCTCACCGTTGCGGAACAGGCGCTGCAGCTTGCGCTCTTCAGGTGCGTTGCCCTTTTGGACCTCTGCACCGCAGGAGCCAAGGGATTCTACTGTATGGCTCTTGGAGGAGCCGGTAGCGCCGCCACAGCCGTCACGGCCGGTCTTACCGCCAAGCAAAATGACCTGATCACCGGGAGCGGGAAAGTCGGGCTTGGAGTGGTCTTCGTGAACTGCGCCCACAACTGCGCCGATCTCCATGCGCTTGGCGGCATAGCCGGGGTGGTAGATCTTGTCTACCATGCCGGTGGCAAGGCCGATCTGGTTGCCGTAGGAGGAATAGCCTGCGGCAGCGGTGGTAACGATCTTGCGCTGGGGCAGCTTGCCGGGCATAGTTTCGGCAATGGGCTTCAGGGGGTCGGCTGCACCGGTAACACGCATAGCGGCATATACATAGGCACGGCTGGCCAGGGGGTCACGGATCGCGCCGCCGATACAGGTGGCAGCGCCGCCGAAGGGCTCGATCTCAGTGGGGTGGTTATGGGTCTCGTTCTTAAAAAGCAGCAGCCAGGGCTGCTCGATCCCATCTACCGTAACGGTCATGCGCACGGTGCAGGCGTTGATTTCTTCGGATTCGTAGAGCTTGTCCAGGTAGCCGTTCTTGCGCAGGTACTTGCCTGCCAGGGTGCCGATGTCCATCAGATTGACAGGCTTGGTGCGACCCAGTTCAGCACGAGTAGCGAGATAATCGTCGTAGGCCTTCTGCAGCAGGGCATCTTCGAATTTTACATCGTCGATGGTGGTCAGGAAGGTGGTATGACGGCAGTGGTCGGACCAGTAGGTGTCGATCATGCGGATCTCGGTGATGGTGGGGTCACGGTCCTCGGTCTTAAAGTAGGACTGGCAGAAGGTGATGTCGTCCAAGTCCATGGCAAGGCCCAGCTCCTTGACAAGAGCAGCAAGACCGTCCCGGTCCAGCGTCAGGAAGCCCTCTACGGTTGCAACACTTTCGGGAATATTAACTTCCAGCTCCAGAGTTTCGGGCAGCTCTAAGCTTGCCTCACGGCACTCCACGGGGTTGATAACATGCTTGCGGATGGCAGCGATGTCGCTATCTGAAAGGTTGCCTTCCAGCACATAGACCTTTGCGGTGCGGACCAGAGGACGGTCGCCCTGAGAAAGGATCTGAATACACTGAGCGGCGGAGTCTGCCCGCTGGTCAAACTGACCTGGCAGGGGCTCAACGGCAAAGACTACCTGACCGGCAGGGGTGTCAAAGCTGACATTGTCCACCTGGGGCTCGGAGAAAACCGTGCTGACAGCGTAGTCAAACAGCTCCTTGCTGAGCTTTTCCGCATCGTAGCGGTTGATGACCCGCAAACCGGTCAGACCCTGGATCTGCAGAAATTCCCGGGCTTCCCGCAGCAGGCTGTCTGCCTCGTGGGTCTGGCCCTTTTTCTTTTCAACATATACGCGATAAACCATGGGGGAGATCCTCCTTACTTTTCGGCGGCCAGAGCTTTCTGACCAATATCACTGCGGCAGTAGGCGTTGCGGAACTTGACACCGTTTGACAGCCGGTAGGCGGCCTCGATGGCGTCCTTCAGATTGCTGCGGACAGCGGTGGTGCCGGTGACACGGCCGCCGGAAGTGACCAGCTGGCCGTTTTGGAGCTTAGCACCGGCAACGAAGGTTGCCTTGGCAGAGCGATCGGACATGGTCAGTTTGTAGCCCTTTTTGTAGCTTTCTGGGTAGCCCTTCGATGCCTTGATGACGCAGCAGGCGTGCTTTTTGGAGAAACGCACGGGGGTCTTGGACAGTGTGCCGTTGGTGCAGGCCATCATGACGGTCAGCAGGTCGCTTTTCAAGAGGGGTAGCACTACCTGGGTCTCGGGATCGCCGAAACGGCAGTTGTACTCAATGACCTTGGGACCCTTGGGGGTCAGCATCAGGCCAAAGTACAGGCAGCCCTGGAAGGTCCGCTTTTCCTTCTTCATAGCCCGGATCGTGGGCAGAAAGATCTCGCGCATGCACTGCTTGGCTATGTCCTCAGTATAGTAGGGATTGGGAGCGACGGTGCCCATGCCGCCGGTGTTGAGGCCGGTATCGTTGTCACCTGCTCGCTTGTGGTCCATGGAAGAGACCATAGGGCGCACAACTCTGCCGTCAGTAAAGGCAAGAACGGAGACTTCCGGGCCGGTGAGGAATTCTTCGATGACCACGGTAGAGCCGGATTTACCAAACTTAGCGTTTGCCATCATGTCGGTAACGGCCTGCTTGGCTTCTTCACGGGTTGTCGCGATGATAACGCCCTTACCCAGTGCCAGACCGTCGGCCTTGACCACGGTGGGGATGGGAGCGGTATCGAGATAGGTAAGTGCCTTGTCCAGATCGGTGAAGATCTCATAAGAAGCGGTGGGAATACCGTACTTCTTCATTAAGTTTTTGGAAAATGCCTTGCTGCCTTCGATGATGGCGGCTCTGGCGGTGGGGCCGAAGCAGGGGATACCCACTTCATTCAGAGCATCGACACAGCCTAAGACCAGAGGATCGTCCGGGGCAATGACGGCATAGTCGATCTTATTTTCGGTGGCAAAAGCCACGATCTTTTCAATTTCAGTTGCGCCGATGGGAACGCACACGGCATCTTGCGCAATGCCGCCGTTGCCGGGGAGCGCATAGATGGTTTCTACATCGGGATTTTTCTTCAAGGAGCGGATGATGGCATGCTCACGGCCACCGCCGCCAACAACGAGTAGATTCATAAAGCCTCCTAAGTACTGTCATTCCGAGTATAGCGTAGCGAATCTCAATCATCATGCTTGCCACTGGCAAGCATACGATAACATTCGCGAAGCGGAATCGAGGAATCTTCGCACGAATGTCCTGCTGTGCAGAAAATCACTGCGAAGATCCTTCGACTCCGCTTTGCTGCGCTCAGGATGACAAGATGTTTGAAAATTGGGGGTATCCAAAACGCACCGACAGGGGGCGGTAAAAACCGTCCCCTGAGGTTGGCTTAGTGATGGAACAGTCTCATGCCGGTGAAGGCCATGACCATGCCCTTCTTGTCACATTCTTCAATGACCAGATCGTCACGGATAGAGCCGCCGGGCTCAGCAATGTACTTGACGCCGGAAGCAGCGGCGCGCTTGATATTGTCGGAGAAGGGGAAGAAGGCATCGGAACCCAGTGCCACATTCTGGCGGGAATCCAGCCATGCGCGCTTTTCTTCAGCAGTCAGAGGCTCGGGTTTAACGGTGAAGTAGTTCTGCCAGATACCCTCAGCGCAGACGTCCTCTTCGTTGCCGTTGATGTAGCCGTCAATGACATTGTCCCGGTTGGCACGGCCCAGGTCTTCCTTGAACTGCAGAGACAGAGTCTTGGGGTGCTGGCGCAGGAACCAGGTGTCGGCCTTAGTACCGGCAAGGCGGGTACAGTGGATACGGCTCTGCTGACCGGCGCCCACGCCGATTGCCTGGCCGTCCACAGCGTAGCAGACGGAGTTACTCTGGGTGTACTTCAGGGTGATGAGAGCGACGATCAAATCGATCTTAGCGCTCTCGGGCAGATTTTTGTTCTCGGTGACGATGTTTTCCAGCAGGTGGCTGCCGATCTTAAAGTTGTTACGGCCCTGCTCGAAGGTGATGCCGTAAACCTGCTTCCGTTCCTGCACATCGGGCACATAATTGGGGTCGATCTTGACCACATTGTAGCTGCCCTTGCGCTTAGACTTCAGAATTTCCAGAGCCTCGTCGGTATAACCGGGGGCGATAACGCCGTCGGAGACTTCGGGCTGGATCAGCTTGGCGGTCATTTCGTCGCACACATCGGAAAGGGCGACCCAATCGCCGAAGGAGCACATACGGTCGGTGCCACGGGCGCGGACATAGGCGCAGGCCAGGGGGTTCTCATCGAGGCCGGCTACATCCTCTACAAAGCAGGCTTTTTTCAGCTCAAGGGGCAGGGGCTTGCCGACAGCGGCGGAGGTGGGAGAGACATGCTTAAAGGAAGTGGCACAAGCCATGCCGGTAGCCTCTTTCAGCTCCTTGACCAACTGCCAGGAGTTGAGAGCATCCATGAAGTTGATGTAACCGGGGCGGCCATTCAGAATTTCAAAAGGCAGATCGCTTTCGTCGTGCATGTAAACAGAAGCGGGCTTCTGGTTGGGATTGCAGCCGTATTTCAGTTCAAAAGTTTTCATTTTTGTGACCTCCGATTACTGATGTTTATTGATGATCCGCTGCTCGTATTCGCCGGTTGCCAGATCGGTATAGCGAACGAACAGGGAAATCTTGTTGTTTTCGTCCAGATTCTCCCACAGCTCTTCGGTGAAATCATCGATGTCAGCAGGAATGGAAACGCGCTCGGGCTCGCCCTGGAAGGTGGGGATCACGGGATTACCGTCGCAGACGTAGGTGTGCAGGAAGTGACCTAGACCGGCAGTGGCGGGGTATTCCCAGAAGAAACGGGCGCAAGCATTGCCCTCGGGGTCAGCAGCCTTCAGAATGGACATCTTGTAGCTGCCGTTGCCGGCCTGCAGGCCGGAAATGCGGGGCGTCCAGTTTGGGCCGTCGTCTTCAAACTGGCGGGTACGCAGAGCTGCTTCCCAGCTTTCACCACGGGCGGCATACTCCCAAATGGTGTCAGTCTGGTCGCCGTTGGTAACGATAAGACCGTTGCCCAGCGTGCGGACGGGATGGTAGATGATGAGGTGGGGGTCCTTCATGAGGGCGGGGTCGTGGGCCTCGGTGCGGATACCATCGGGCTCCATCACAAAGACACGGTTGCGGGAATTAACGCTGCGGCCCATGATGAAGTAGGCAGCGGCGGGCTTTTTGCCATCGGGGGTGATGCCCAGCACGATGCCGCGGCCGGGATATGTATTGCCGTCCAGGCGCTCTGCCATGGTTTTTGTTTCGTAAACATTCATATCAGTTTCCTCCTAAAGTAGCACATACGATTTCCGCGGCTTGGGGGAGCAAGATCCATTCGGCCTGCTCCATAACTCTGCGCTGCAGAATTTCAGGGGTGTCGCCGGGCTCGATGTTCACGGCCTTTTGGGCGATGATCTCACCGCCATCGGGGATCTCGTTAACGAAGTGCACCGTTGCACCGGTGACTTTTACGCCGTAGCGCAGGGCCTCTTCGTGGACCTTAAGTCCATAAAAGCCTTCGCCGCAAAAGCTGGGGATCAGACTGGGATGTACATTCAGTATCCGCTTGGGATAGTGAGATGTAAACCGCCCCGTAAGGATGGTCATAAAGCCTGCCAAAACAATGATATCGATGCCGTTTTCGTCAAGGATCGCCATCAGTTTGGTTTCAAAGGCTTCCTGAGAGCCGCACTCTTTTTTCAGTACCACAGCGGTATCGATGCCAGCCTTTTTGGCCCGCTCCAGCGCATAGGCGCCTGCGTTGTTGCTGATGACAAGGGTGATCTTTCCGGAATTCAGCACGCTGCCTTGGGCATCGATCAATGCCTGCAGGTTCGTGCCGCCGCCGGAGACCAATACAGCGATCCGCTTCATTCTAAGATCACCTTTTCTTCGCCCTTTTCAATGCGGCCGATGACATAGGCATCCTCGCCGTTAGCCTTGAGGATATCCAGAGCGGTCTCTACCTCAGCGGCAGGAACCACAACGCTCATGCCAACGCCCATGTTATAGGTGTTGAACATATCCCGCTCGGGCACATTGCCCCAAGCCGCAATCAGATCGAAGATGGGCAGAATCTTAACTGCGCTCTTGTCGATGCGAGCGCACAGACCGTCGGGGATGGAACGGGGAATGTTCTCGTAGAAGCCGCCGCCGGTGATATGGGAGATGCCCTTTACATCCACCTTTTCCAGCAGAGCCAGAATGGACTTTACGTAGATTCGGGTGGGCACCAGCAGAGCTTCTGCAATGGTCTTGCCGCCTAAGCTTTCGCGAGCCACATACAGCTCGGGATTGTTGTTGTCGATATCAAATGCCTTGCGGCAGAGGGAGAAGCCGTTAGAGTGGATGCCGGTGGAAGCAAGAGCAATGACCACATCGCCTTCCGCCATGCGCTCTTTGTTCAGAATCTTCTTCTTGCCCACGATGCCGACAGCGAAACCTGCCAGGTCGTAGTCCTCTTCGGGCATCAGGCCGGGGTGCTCAGCGGTTTCACCGCCGATGAGGGCAGCACCGGACTGAACACAGCCCTCAGCAACACCGGAAACGATCTCGGCGATCTTTTCGGGCACATTCTTGCCACAGGCGATGTAGTCCAGGAAGAACAAAGGTCTTGCGCCCACGCAGATGATGTCGTTGACGCACATGGCAACAGCGTCGATGCCGATGGTGTCGTGCTTGTCCATCAAAATGGCAAGCTTGACCTTGGTGCCGCAGCCGTCAGTGCCGGAGACCAGAACGGGCTCTTCCATGCCTTGGGTGGGCAGACCGAAGCAGCCACCGAAGCCGCCCACATCGTCCAGGCAGCCTTCGTTACGGGTGCGGGCAACATGCTTTTTCATCAGCTCAACGGCTCTGTAACCGGCGGTGATGTCCACACCGGCAGCAGCATAGCTGGCAGACTGAGAATTTTTGTGATCCATAGTTCGTTATTCCTTTCCGTTCCAACAGTAGGTGCACAGTTTGCATTTATCCATGCCGATGGCGCCGATGACACCGTCGACAGTCTGGAATCCCAAAGAGGCAAACCCTAACTTGTCGCAGATGGCCTTGCGCATGGCTCTGCCACGCTCGGTATCGCCGTTGGCATATTCTTCAATGTGGTTAAAGCCTTCTTCACCCTCCAGCTCCAGAATGGTCCGACGGGAAATCAGATCCATGTCGCTGGTATTGCGGGAGAAATTCAAATACTTACAGCCGTACATAATGGGCGGGCAGGCGGAACGCATATGCACTTCCTTAGCGCCGTTGCCGTAAAGGAAATCCACGGTTTCCTGCAGCTGTGTGCCACGGACGATACTGTCGTCCACAAACAGCAGTTTTTTGTCCTGAATCAGCTCATGGACCGGGATCTGCTTCATTTTGGCAATCTTTTTCCGGTCAGACTGCTTGGCAGGAGTAAAGCTCCGGGACCAGGTAGGCGTATACTTGATGAAAGCACGGGCAAAGGGCAGACCGGTGCGGTTGGCGTAGCCGATGGCATGGGGGGTGCCGGAATCCGGAACACCGCCAACATAGTCGATTTCCATGCTGCGGCCCTGCTGCATATCCCGCTCTGCAATGGCGGCGCCGTTTCGGTAGCGCATAGCCTCCACATTGATGCCTTCATAGGTGGAGGTGGGGTAGCCGTAGTAAGACCACAAAAAAGCGCACATCCGCATTTCTTCACCGGGAGGGGAAAGTTGAGTTATGTCATCAGCAGTCAGCTCTACGATCTCTCCGGGGCCCAGTTCACATACCTTTTCAAAGCCCAGCTTGGTGAAGGCGAATTCCTCAAAAGAGGCGCAGTAGCCGTTTTCATCCTTGCCGATCTGGACGGGGATGCGGCCCAGCTTGTCACGGGCGGCGATCAGATGGCCCTCGTCGGTTAAGATCAGAATGTTGGCAGTGCCTACCACCACATCCTGTACGAAACGGATACCTTCTACAAAATTGTCCTTCAGGCAGAGCAATGATGCGATCAGCTCGTTGCTGTTTACTTTGCCGCCAGTCATGGCGTCAAAGTGGCCGCCGTGGGTCAGATATTGGTCGATGAGCGCGTCGGCATTGTTGACGATGCCCACGGTGCAGATGGCGAAGGTGCCCAGCTTGGAACGGATCAGCAAAGGCTGGGGGTCTGAATCGCTGATACAGCCGATAACGGAAGTGCCCTGCATTTCATCAAAAATATGTTCGAACTTTGTCCGGAAGGGGGCGTTTTCAATACTGTGGATCTTCCGCTGCAGACCAATCTCTTTGTCCCATGCGGCCATGCCGCCACGGCGGGTGCCAAGATGGGAATGGTAGTCTACACCGAAGAACACATCCATCATGCAATCATTGCGGGATGCTATTCCAAAAAATCCTCCCATGAGGTTTTCTCCTTTTGGTTAAAAATGGGGCTGTAAATGATCGTTTACCGTACCACCAAAAATGCTGTCATCCCGAGCGGAGTGAAACGGAGCCGAGGGATCTTGACACCGATTTTAATGCAAATATAAACGAAATGCGTAGATTCCTCGACTTGCTGACGCTCCCTCGGAATGACATCTCTGGTAGTGCTTGCTAAGTTAAACGATCATTTATCTTACGTTAAAATCTCCTGCAAGCGCTGACGCA
>JAZUNW010000003.1:0-16296 GCA_045604325.1 Faecousia sp.
GTGGTCAACACGAATATCGGCATATGTGCCGCCTTGGTTGATACCCCAAAGCATCTGATTGGGGTTGACAGTATCGGGAAGAGCGTTCAAACGGGCGTCTTCGGCTTTGCACCGCTCCAGCCAGCGGGTGGTGCGGGCTACGCTTTCTTCAACATACTTCCGGGGTGCGGGATTTTCGATGCACTCATCAAATGCCATACAAATGTCAGAGCCCAGATTGGACTGGATCTGCATGCTCTGTTCCGGGCCCATGAAGATCTTGTGACCGTCAATATGGGAAGAAAAGTACACGCCCTCTTCCTTGATTTTTCGCAGAGAAGACAAGGAAAACACCTGAAATCCGCCGGAATCCGTAAGGATCGGGCCATCCCAGGTCATAAACTTGTGAAGTCCGCCCATTTCCCGGACTACTTTGTCGGTGGGCCGCAGATGAAGATGATAGGTGTTAGACAGCTCTACCTGACAGCCGATATTCTTCAGATCTTCGGCACTGAGTGCGCCCTTGATAGCGCCCTGAGTGCCGACATTCATAAATACCGGGGTCTGCACCGTGCCGTGGGCGCAGGTAAACTCACCACGCCGGGCCTTCCCTTCGGTTTTCTTTAGTACAAACATAGATTACCTCACAAAATACACATCGCATCGCCGAAACTGAAGAATCGGTAGCGTTCCCTAACAGCCTCGTTATATGCACTAAGCACATGATCTCTTCCAGCAAAAGCGGAAACCAGCATCACAAGGGTGCTTTCCGGCAGATGGAAATTGGTGATAAGACCCTGCATTGCCTTAAACTGATAACCGGGATAAATGAAGATCTCCGTCCATTTGGACTTCGCTTCAAAGCTCCCGTCATCGTTTACAAGGCTTTCTAGTGTTCGGCAGGATGTTGTGCCAACACAAATAATGCGACCACCCTGCTGCTTTGTTTCGTTGAGAACGGATGCGGTCTCAGCGCCAATCATACAAAGCTCTGCATGCATATGATGATCCGTGATCTCCTCAGCCTTTACGGGACGGAATGTGCCAAGGCCAACATGCAGCGTCACAAAGGCAGTCTTAACACCTTTCTGTCTTGCTTTTTCCAAAAGCTCTTCAGTCCAGTGCAGACCTGCAGTAGGAGCGGCAGCAGAGCCCACTTCCCTGCTGTATACCGTCTGATACCGTTCCTGGTCATGGAGTTCTTCCTTAATGTAGGGCGGCAGCGGCATCTTGCCAAGGCGCTCCAGCACCTCAAGGAAAATACCCTCATAACGGAACTCCACAATACGGTTGCCATCCTCTTTGACCTCAGTAACCACGCAGGACAACTCGCCGTCACCGAAAATCACTTCGTTTCCAACCTGCATCTTCCGGCCGGGCTTGCAAAGGCACTCCCACTTCCTGTCACCTAAGTCCCGCAGCAGCAGGACTTCCACAGCACCGCCGGTAGGACGGTGACCCAAGAGACGGGCAGGCAGCACCCGGGAATCGTTCATTACAAGACAGTCACCGGGCTGCAAATAATCGATAATATTATAAAAATGCTTGTGAGCAACTGCGCCGCTTTCCTTATCCAGCACCAGCAAACGGGATGTATCCCGCTTTTCAAGGGGTGTCTGGGCGATCAGTTCCTCCGGCAGGTCATACCAAAAATCATGGGTCTTCATGGTGTTCCTCCAAAACTTCCTTAAAACATACTAAGTATAGTCGATTTGCTATCATTTTGCAACAGACAAAATTACAGTAACATGCATAGACTGGTGCGGAGGGATGAATTTATGAAAATACCATTATTTTCAGGTGTCTGTACCGCACTGGTGACACCGTTCCTGGACGGAAAGGTAAACTACCCCATGCTGGAACAGCTGCTTCGCTACCAAATGGATGCAGGTATAAAGGCTTGCGTGATCTGCGGCACAACCGGTGAAGCACCGACCCTTACAGACGACGAAAAGCTTACGATCTTCAAAAGAGCAAAGGCCTTTGTTGGCGACGATATGTGCATTATAGCAGGCACGGGCTCCAATTCCACAGAGCATGCTGTGTGGCTTAGTATTGAGGCAGAAAAATGTGGCGTTGACGGTTTGCTGGTGGTCAGTCCGTACTATAATAAGGCAACAGACGAAGGTCTTGTTTCCCATTACTTATCCATCGCACACGCTGTAAAGCTTCCTGTTATTATCTATAATGTTCCAAGCAGAACAGGCGTTGACATTCCCGTTTCCGTTTATAAGACCCTTTCCCGGATTCCCAATATTGCAGGTGTCAAGGAGGCATCAGCAAGCATCGTGAAGGTTGCAGCAACCATCGCTGCCTGCGGCAAAGAGCTGCCGGTCTGGTCGGGCAACGATGATATGGCTGTACCAACAGTTTCGCTTGGCGGCAAGGGTGTGATCTCTGTTCTATCGAATGTCGCACCGGTAGAAACAAGGATGATGATCGACGCAGCCTTGGACGGAGACTTTGACACAGCGGGCGCAATGCAATGCTCGGTATTGGAGCTTGTGAAACTGCTATTCTGCGAAGTCAACCCAATTCCTGTTAAGGCGGCAATGAAGCTGATCGGACTGGACTGCGGTGGCTGCCGCCTGCCGCTTACAGACCTTAGCAATGAAAACCAAAAGAAATTGGAAAGCTACTTTCAATGAAAAACGCCACCCAAACGGGTGGCGTTTAAAATTATGCCAGAATTGCCTTGTGGAAGACCTTTTTACCCTTGCGGATCTTAACGCCTTCTTTCAGCATTTCCTCAGTAACTGTGTACTGAGGTGCGGGAACCTTTTCATCATTGACAAAAACGCCGCCCTGCTCAACCAGCTGACGTGCCTGCTTGTTGGAGGGTGCCAGACCACAGGCCACCATCAGATTCAGAATGCCGATCTGTCCGTCCACCAGCTTGTCAGCTGTAATCTCGGTAGTGGGCATGTTAGCATCGTCGCCGCCGCCGACGAACAGTGCCTTGGCAGCAGCCTGTGCCTTGGTTGCCTCCTCCTCACCGTGGACCAGCTTGGTCAGCTCGTAAGCCAGGATCTCCTTGGCAGTATTCAGCTGCGCATCCTTCCAGTCGGACATTGCATCGATCTGCTCCAAGGGCAGGAAGGTCAGCATACGGATGCACTTGAGAACGTCAGCATCCTCCACATTGCGCCAGTACTGGTAGAAATCAAAGGGAGAAGTCTTGTTGGGGTCAAGCCACACAGCACCCTTTGCGGTCTTACCCATCTTCTTGCCCTCAGAGTTAAGAAGCAGCGTGATGGTCATAGCATGTGCATCCTTGCCCAGCTTCTTCCGGATCAGCTCGGTGCCGCCCAGCATGTTGCTCCACTGGTCATTACCGCCGAACTGCATGTTACAGCCGTAGTGCTGGTACAGGTAGTAGAAGTCGTAGGACTGCATGGGCATGTAATTGAATTCCAGGAAGGAAAGACCCTTTTCCATTCTCTGCTTGAAGCATTCAGCACGGAGCATGTTGTTGACGCTGAAACAGCCGCCGATCTCCCGGATGAAGTCCACATAGTTCAGCTTTAAGAGCCACTCGGCATTGTTGACCATCTGAGCCTTGCCTTCACCAAACTCGATGAACCGTTCCATCTGCTTTTTGAAGCAGTCACAGTTGTGCTGGATGGTTTCCTGGGTCATCATGGAGCGCATGTCGGTACGGCCGGAGGGGTCGCCGATCATGGCAGTGCCGCCGCCAATGAGGGCAATGGGCTTGTTGCCGGCCATCTGCAGCCGCTTCATCAGACAAAGCGCCATAAAGTGGCCAACATGCAGAGAATCGGCAGTAGGGTCAAAGCCAATATAGAAGGTGGCCTTGCCGTTATCGATCATCTCGCGGATCTCTTCCTCGTTTGTTACCTGGGCAATCAGTCCACGGGCAACCAGTTCATCGTAAAGTTTCATATTTACAGTTCTCCTTTTTGGATTCTTTTAATTATATCCTCAGTCTGTTCGGTGGCAAAAGCGATACAATCACCGCAAATCCGCCTTTCATGTTCACTGATAATATCCCGGCATTCCAATGTACCGAATCTTTCTTTGAAACGATTTTCCAGCTCCAAAGCAGCCGCCCTTGCAAGGGGTCGGTTTTCCATCACATTCTGCCGTGGCAGAGAAGCACCCAGCGCCATGAGTCCACCGGTCAATGCGCCGCAAATACTGCCGCAATTCATACCTGCACCAAAGCAAAAGCCGGCATAGGCAGCATCTTCAGGTAGATTTGCCAAATCTGCACAAGCAAGCAATACGCATTGGCAGCAGTTAAAGCCCTCTTCCTTCTTTACTTTCGCAATTTCAAGTCTCTTTTGCGTATCCATTTTCTTTCCTTTCAAAAATAAAAGCCCCCTGTCCACGAAGGACAGAGGGCGTAATATACGCGGTACCACCTCTGGTTTATCTGCACCTCACGATGCAGACCTCTAAGCGTCTGATAACGCTTTGCGCGCTTTCGGGCGCACCCGTCATTCCCTACTGTATTTTCAAGAATGCCACTCCGGGAGGTATTTCGGCGGTCTTCCCTGCTGCCTTGCACCAACCGGCAGTTCTCTGAAGAAAAGATGGTCGCTTACTTCATCCCATCGCTGTGTTATTGGTATGGTAGCAAAAAGGCAAATCTTTGTCAAGCCTTTTTGCGCAACTTAAGAATTACAAGGAGTATCATTTCAAGACCGACCAAAGCAGTAACAGAATAAAGAACAACTCTACCCCACTCCATCCACTGCACAGCTCGAACAAGCATAGCTATAGAAAGAATGATTCCTACAATACCTGCAGACAACAGAAGAACTAAAAGAATAGATACAAATTTCTTCATTAATTTATCCTCAATAATTAAAAGCGAAGCATTTCTTCCGCACTCTTGAGGGTTATGTCCGTAATACTTGCGCCGCCGATGATGCGGGCAACCTCACGAACACGGCCATCGTGGTCAAGAGGTGTAACGGTTGTGTATGTACGGCCATCCCGCTCGGATTTAGCGATCAACATATGGGTATCACCCATAGCGGCGATCTGCGGCAGATGGGTGACGCACAAAACCTGCTTGTTCTTCGCAACACTGCGCAGCTTCTCCGCGACCTTTTGTGCCGCTCTGCCGGAAACGCCGGTATCCACCTCATCAAAGATGAGGGTAGAAACCTGATCCTGCTCCGCGAGCACATTCTTCATGGCAAGCATGATTCTCGCCAATTCGCCGCCGGATGCAACCTTGCTCATGGGCTTCAAGGCCTCACCTGCATTAGCAGACATGTAGAACGCAACCGCGTCAGCACCGTTCGGTATCAGTTCCAGTTCTGTAAATTCGCAGGAGAACTGCACCTTGGGCATATCCAACTGGGAAAGCTCACTGAGAATGCGCTCAGAAAGCCGCCCAGCGGCCTCAGCACGGTTATCCCGCAGAAGATAAGCCGAGTCCCATGCCGCTTTTTCGGCCTTTAAAAGCTTACCCTTAAGCCGCTCTAAATGATCGTCGGCAAATTCAATATCATCTAATTCCCGCTTAGCATTTTCAAGATAAGCAAGAATATCCTCACAGGTAGCACCGTACTTGCGGCGCAGCTTATGGATCACATCCAAACGTTCTTCGATATGATCCAGTTCTCCATCGGAATAGCTCAGGTCATCCCGTGCACTGCGGACTTCATCCGCAGCATCCTGCACTTGGTACATAAGATCCGTCAGCTTTTCCCGGATACCATCAAAAGCATCGGTATACCGGGAAAGACGAGCGATCTCCCGCTCCGCTTGGGAAAGGAGCGCGGCGGCACCGTCGGAATCATCACCGCCATACAGACATTCGCAGGCTGCATTGATACCGTCGGCCAGTTTCTCAGCATTTTGCAGCACCTTGCGGCGCTCTTCAAGGATCTCATCCTCCCCCGCTGTCAGCTCTGCTTTTTCGATCTCGGCGATCTGATAGCGAAGTGTCTCCATGCGGCGCAGCTTTTCGCTCTCGTCCATGGTCATGCAGTCGATCTCACTGCGCAGCTGGGCAACAGTGGCATATTTTTCCGCATATTCCAAACGCAAAGTCTCATTTTCCGCGAAGTCATCCAGGAATTTCAGATGATTTGCTTCGTCAAAAAGGGATGCACTGTCATGTTGGCCGTGAATATCGATCAGCAGTGCACCCAGCTTGCGCAAAATTGACACAGTGACCAGTGTGCCGTTTACGCGGCAGACATTCTTTCCGTCCAGGTAAATTTCACGCTGGATGATGGTCTCCGGGTCGTATTCTACGCCGTTTTCCTGGAACCAGGGATATTCCGGCACATCTGTAAAAACAGCCCGGACTGACGCTTTCTGAGCGCCGGTACGGATCATGTCCCGGTATGCCCGTTCTCCCAAGATCGCAGAAATAGCATCGATGACGATGGACTTACCAGCACCGGTCTCGCCGGTCAATACATTGAAGCCGCTGTCAAGAGAAATGTCAGAGCGCTCAATGACCGCGATATTCTCAATATGCAGAAGACTCAGCATGGCGCTCACCCCTTTCTTTAGCTCAGCAAATTCTGAATTTCACCGCAGAATGCAGCGGCGGCATTGTTATCACGCATAACGATAAACACGGTATCGTCACCGGCGATGGTTCCCACCACAACGCTCATGCTCATGGCATCAATGGCAGAGGCGGCAGCAGACGCAAGGCCGGGCAATGTGCGGATCACGATCATGTTCTGCGCATAGTCAAAACTTGTGATGCACTCTCTGAAGATGGTGTTCAGCTTTGAAGAGAATGTTCCGGTGGTCTCACCACTGGATGTTTTGTAGCGGTAAGTGCCAAAGCTGGTCAATTCTTTAATGATGCGAAGTTCTTTAATATCCCGGGAGATCGTTGCCTGTGTACTGCGGAAACCTGCACTTTGCAACTCCTGCAAAAGCTGCTCCTGAGTTTCAACATTGCGGTTAGAGATGATCTCCATGATTTTAGCTTGTCTTTGGTTTTTCATTTTTTCACCTCGTTAGCTGTTTCTGAATTTCATGTTGACCACATCGTAAAAACTGCGGTCTTTCAAGCGGATCAGCTTTGTTTCCAGCTTGGATTTGCGGACAGTGGCCACCTCACCCATGCTAAAGCGGTAGGCTTTGCCGCCATCGACGCTTAAGTAAGCATTACGCCGTGCATTGTGGGTAAGACGAACGGTAATCACACGCTTATCAGACGCAACGATACCGCGGCTTGCCACATCATGGGCACAGATAGGAGTGACAAGGATGCTTGTTGCCTCCGGCTCAACGATAGGACCGCCCGCGGACAAGCTGTAGGCAGTAGAACCGGTGGGTGTGGCAACGATAATGCCGTCACCGCCGCATTCCATTGCCTGCACACCGTCACATTCCACACAAAGATGCACGATTCGAGCTACTGCGCCCTTGGTGATGACGGCATCGTTCAGGCAAATGTCGTGAAAAACATAATCTCTGTCCCGCATAACGGTAACATCCAGCATCATGCGGCTGTCGACAGTGAAATCATCATCTGCAAGACGTGAAAGCTGCTCAAGTTCCGTACTTTCCAATTCCGCCATGAAACCCATGGTACCGATATTCACTCCAAGAATGGGAATACCCACTCTGGTAGCGGCCTTTGCCATATGCAGAATCGTGCCGTCACCGCCGAAGCATATTACGGCATCCGCATTGTGGATCTCACGCTCAATGCGGAAAAAGTGCATATCTTTCGGCAGGTCAAAAGTCTTATCCACATCAAAAGGCAGACAAACCCGAGATTCAACGCCAGCCTCCCTCAAAATCTTCTGTGCAGCGCGCACAGTTTGAAAACCCTTATCCCGGTATGGATTGGGAGTCAGAATCACTCTTTTCACGCATTTCACCCCTTTAGTGCGGTATGGGCATCGGAAACGACCTTTGCAGTATCAGGCTCGATGCCTTCTCTATCCGCAAGGGTCAAATGCCCCAAAAATTCAATATTGCCCTCGGGTCCCTTAACCGGAGAAAAAGTAAGTCCGAGGATGGTAAAGTTAAGATTCTTTGCAAGTGCGACAAAACCGTCAAGAACTTCCTTGTGGGTCTGCGGCTCACGGACAACACCCTTTTTGCCGACTTTGTCTCTGCCTGCTTCAAACTGGGGCTTGATAAGGCACAAAACCTGTCCGTCTTCCTTTAAAAGAGCCTTGATGGCAGGCAAAACGATCTTAAGCGAAATAAAGCTGACATCGATAACGGAAAGATCAAGGGCCTCGCCCAATTGCTCCTTAGTCACATAACGGATATTGGTCCGCTCCATGACGACGACTCTGGGGTCGCTGCGGATCTTCCAATCCAGTTGTCCATAACCAACATCGATGGCAAAGACTTTTTTTGCACCCTGCTGCAAAAGGCAGTCCGTAAAACCGCCGGTGGATGCACCGGAATCGCTGCAAACAAAACCATCCGGCTTTACACCGAAATCCCGGAGTGCCTTTTCAAGCTTCAGTCCACCACGGCTGACATAAGGGCAGGATTCACCCCGCACTTCAAGCTGCACCGTTTC
The DNA here is from genome assembly GCA_045604325.1 of Faecousia sp. Lineage (GTDB taxonomy): Bacteria > Bacillota > Clostridia > Oscillospirales > Oscillospiraceae > Faecousia. The sequence goes on from JAZUNW010000003.1 coordinate 8,474, forward strand.
TTCATAGGAAATACCGGGCTTGTCCGCCTTCTGACCGTCCACATAGACCTGACCTGCCATAATGATTGCCTGAGCTTTGGAACGGGAATCGGCATAGCCTTGCTCGGTCAGCAGTACATCCAAACGCTTTTTAACTTTCACTTTGGTGTACCTCCATTGCGGTATTTGCGATTCCTTCGGCATCCAAACCGTGGACACGGTAAAGATCCTGCAGGCTGCCATGGGTAACAAAATGCGCGCCGAGATCCAGGTGTGAAATTTTCCTGTCACGGATATGACTTGAAAGCTCCTCGAAAATACCGCATCCGGCGGCAGTTTCCTCCACTACGACGACATTTCCTTGTAAGTTTTTAACAATCTCCTCCACAGGGAGTGGAGAAACAGTAAGCAAACGCAGTACGGTTGCCTCAATGCCCTTTTGTGCCAAAATATCGGCTGCCTGCATGACATTTTCAAGGATCGTACCGAAGGTGATGATGGTAACATCCTTACCCGATCTGTGGCAGCACACGGTGCCACCAGCCCATGCAGAATCGGAATAACCTCTGTCGCCGCCTCTGGGATAGCGGATCGCAACCGGACCGTTGCCGGCACTTACAGCCCAACGCAGCATGTCCTTGAGTTCATTACAGCTTGCGGGGCACAGCACCTTTACTCCGGGCATCTGGCGCAGGAAACCAACATCAAAAACTCCGTGGTGGGTCTCACCGTCTTCACCGACAAGACCCGCACGGTCAACCGCCAAAACGGCATGCAGATTCAGCATGGAAATATCCTGCAAGATCTGATCGTAACCGCGCTGCAGGAACGTAGAATACAGCGCAACGACAGGTACCATCCCCTGCTTTGCAAGGCCGCCTGCCATGGAGATGGCATGTTCTTCAGCGATACCAACGTCGAACAACCGTTTAGGGAACACTTCCTGAAATTTCAGCAAGCCTGTACCGCCGGGCATAGCGGCAGTAATGGCGCATAGATTTATATTCTCTTTCGCAAGAGAAACCATCTCTTCGCCAAACGCATCAGAGAATGTTTGGCTGGATTTGCTCAGCACCTCACCGGAAACGGGATCGAATTTGCCTACACCATGGAATTTAGAGGGCTGTTCCTCGGCAGGCCTGTAGCCATGGCCTTTGTGGGTCAGCACATGGACCAGTACCGGCTTATTGATATCACGGGCGACACGGAGCACACGGATCAGTTCAGGCAGATCGTGGCCATCCACAGGTCCCAGATAAACAAGACCCATATTTTCAAACAGAGTACCGGGCAAAAGGACACGCTTAAACCAGTCCTTAACCGCACGGGTAACACGATAAATGCCGGTACCACCGGGCAATTTGCTCAAAAAGCTTCTATAGGACTCTTTCATTCCGAGATACCGCTCTTTTGTGCGCAGGCGGGACAAATGCTTTGCCATGCCGCCCACATTGCGGTCGATGGACATTTCGTTATCATTGAGAATAACAATCATGGGTTCTTTACTGACTGCGGCATCGTTCAGGCCCTCGTAGGCCATGCCGCCGGTAGCGGCACCGTCACCCATCAGCGCAACAACCTCGTAATCAGCATTTTGCAGCGTCCGTGCGCGGGCCATACCCAATGCAACGGAGACAGAGCTGGACGCGTGACCGGCTACAAAAGCATCCGTATCACTTTCACCGGGTTTGGGGAATCCGGCAATGCCACCGAACTGCCGCAAATGCACGAAATCCGCCTGGCGTCCGGTCAGCAGCTTATGGACATAAGACTGATGACCAACATCAAATACCAAGCGGTCTTTGCGGGTATCAAAAACGGTCTCAATTGCCACGGTCAGCTCAACGACACCAAGATTGGAGGCAAGGTGGCCGCCGGTCTTGGCAACATGTTCTACGAGAAACTCCCGGATCTCCCGGCAAAGTTCCGCTCTTTCCGTAGCATTTAAAGCGATCAAATCATCGTGACCGTTGATTTTCTCTAAAATAGCCACAACGAAACACAACCTATCATTTATTTTTTTGCTGCCGGAAAAGGTTCGGCAGATTGGAAAGCCACCAGATCGTTCTTCCGACAAAATGAACGATGGTAGTAGAAGAATTTACAGCAAAGGTCTTGCCGACAGCCTTGCCGCCCACCGTCAAACCCGCAACAAAGGCAGACATCAGCAAACTGATGATGCGGGGCCAGCTGACCTCAAAATTCTGCAATAGCTGCACAGCAATGGTAGCAGACGCAGATCCGGAAACAACGCCGCAAATATCGCCAACAACATCGTTACAGATAGAGCTCACCTTTTCAGCCTGACGCAGCAGCTTGATGGACTCCCGGGCTCCGGGCACTTTCCTTGCTGCCATGGCGTGGAAAGGAGATTCATCTGCAGATGTTACAGCAACGCCGATCACATCGAAGATGATACCGATGAAAACAATGCACAGCAGAATCACAAAAGCCACAGGAATGCTGCTGCCGTCCATGATCTCTTCGGAGATAAGTGAAATGACACCGGATACCAAAATAGTGACAAAGAAAATGATGACTACCCAGCGGATCGTCTTATTACGCTGTTTTTTTGAGGCACTTGGGTCAGACTTAGACACGGAAAAATTCCTCCAAATATGTTAAAAAAACGGCGGCAGACAGGATAAATCTTACGGCTTAGGTCGGGTTGGTTTTCCCCGGACAGAACCTGCCGTTGCCGTGCAGGCCGTTTCCGTTTGATCCGTCCTTCCAGGCGTTGCCAACCTGGCTACCCGATTGCCACTTAGTCCGTACTGTAATCCCCTGTCTGCCCTTATTAAGACAGCCTAGGTGATTTCCACTGCAGAACAAACCAAATCTTAGCCTCTTTTGCAAGGATGATTTCCAGAAGCACTATCACCAAACGCTATGGCCGTAGCAAATGATGCTTGTCATCTTTCCCAACATTCTCACTCAAGGCAGGCTACACTGCACACAGCACACGATTCTGTGCACCGCCTTGCAGGTTCTTACCTGATTCGTACGCGAAGCGGCTTCCCAACATGGGAGTTCCCTACTTCGTCGCACAAGTTTCAAGTCTCCGCGGAAGCCGGGTCGTATGCCCCATGCCATTGGAGCGCGCCCGGGATCCTTAACCCCCAGCATCCACCCTAAACTGGGCGTAAAAAGCAGACACCAGGGACTTCATCGATGTGCCCTTCATAGGATTTTTAGGCCCTACCTGGAAGAGGCCGTTCTGACTAGGATACTGCGCCGTCGAAATGTATAATATCATGGAATTTATGAATATACAAGTATTATTTCATGAATTGTTGAAATATTTATGTAATATTCACGCATTTGGTGAATATTACCGGTTAATAAACCAGTCTTCCACAATATCGCTATGGGTCACTGGAATCTCAATGCCTTTTATTTCCTCTTTGCTGAAAAACCGCAGCTCCTTGGATTCCGCGCTGATCTGCAATTTGGGCTCTTCATCAAATGTTAAACCAAATACGACGATCACCATGCGCCAAACACTGCCGTCCTGAAAAGCCGCGATCCTGCCCGGCTCACCGTACACCGCCAGCTTTTGGAATCGCTCCTTTGGGATGCGCAGGCCGAGCTCTTCATACACCTCACGGCAGATGGCCTGCAGCTCTGTTTCGCTTTTCTTGACACCGCCGCCGATGAGACCCCATGTATCAGAGTCTCTGCGTCGTTCCAGTAATATCATTCCATCCCATGTGATAATCGCATTTGCGCCAAGATGGGCAGGCATGGTCGTCTTGGGCGCATTGGGATCGTTTCTGTAAAATTTTACAATGGACATATGCATTCTCCTTAAGCAGGTAGATGATCGTTTAGCGCACCTACTTGCCTCTCCCTCTGGGGGAGCCAAGATGCATCGACAGGTAAACGATCATTTACAGTATACATTACACTGCACTTTATTGCTACCTCAAAATTCGTCCGGGACCGGTTTTGTCACTCCGGTGCGGCGGGCCTTGTCCAAGCCGCCTGCCATATGGCCTTCCGTGTTTTGGGCAAATTTGGCTCTCCTTATGATGTCTTCGCCGAATTTATCCCGCAGAGCATCCACCGTCTCGTCCAGCCGCAGTTTCTTTTCATACTGCTGGGCAGATACACCGGAAAACAGATCGTACTGCTGGTAGGACTCATTTGACAGCCGGGTCATCTGCACACCTAACTGCCGCAATGGCGTAACGCCGTCCCATGCTTCATCAAATACCCGGCAGGCAGCCTCGAATATCTGGGATGTCATATTGGTAGCGCCGGCGAGGACAGACTGATGGGTGAAATGCTTAAATTCGTTGGTTCGCAGGTGGACAGCGATACAGCGCCCGCATTTATCATCCTGCCGCATACGGCTGGCAACGGTCTCGCAAAGGCTTAAAAGCACCTGATGGGCCTGGTCAATGGTCACAACATCCTCTGCCGTTGTCACAGAGTTGCCGTAGCCTTTGTTTTCTGCCGGCTCCGGTGTCACCAGTTCCGCATTGCGGCCATTGGCATAGTGCCAGATGGTCTCACCGTGCTTTCCCAGCCGCTTTTTCAGGATCTGAACGTCTGCCTTTGCAAGATCACCGATGGTATAGATTCCCATCAGCTTCAGTTTCTTCTCTGTTGCGCTGCCTACAAGGAACAGATCCCGCACCGGAAGCGGCCACATTTTGCTTTCCATCTCTTCCGGAAAAAGGGTATGCACCTTATTGGGCTTTTCCAAATCACCTGCCATCTTGGCAAGGAGCTTATTGCTGGAAATACCCACATTCACAGTAAAGCCCAGCTCTTCCCAAATCCTTTTGCGCATTTGCTCCGCAGCAAGCCGAGGGCTGCCCCACAGCCGCTCTGTGCCGGTCATATCCACCCAGGCCTCGTCAATGGAATACTGCTGTACCTGAGGGCTGAATTGCCGCAGCATCTCCACAAAATGGCGGCTTGCCTCCACATACAGCGGATAATCCGGCGGAACTACCTTTAGATCGGGACACTTTTCCAGCGCGAGAAACAGCGGTTCTCCCGTCTGGATGCCGTATTTTTTCGCAGGAACACTCTTAGCCAGAATAATGCTGTGGCGGGATGCTTTGTCTCCTGCAACCACAGAGGGCACATCCCGCAAATCTTCCGTTTCTCCCAGCACCTTTACCCGGTATGCGGCACTCCAACTTAAAAATGCGGAGTTGGCATCCACATGAAATATCACCCGATCAGCCATCAGTACACCCTCCGAAACAGGCACCAGCTATGGGTGCGGATGGTATATTTCAGCTCAAAAAGCCATTCTTTCCCCTTTACCCTTGCTTTGCACAAAAAAACTTGGGCCTCAATGCCCACATACTGAATGGGCCGCATACTGATTACTTCGTCGATGTCGATGCGCAGCAATTGATGCTGCTCGTCTTCCATACGAAAGCGGAGCGGTTGAATATCCCCACCCGCACTGCACACGGAGATCACATCTACCGGTTTGCTCAGCACCAAAGCCGCTCACCTCCTTTTGTTTTCTTCATTATAGCACATTCGTTCGAATAAGGCAAGCGGAATTTCATATTGCTTGTTCTATCAAAATTTGGTATATTGATAAAAAGGAGTGAGCCTATGAATATATTTCTGCGTGCCTTCCAACCGAAAGATAAAGAGCGGATATTGGATATACTGACCGATTCCACGGTAAATAAGACCTATATGCTGCCGGATTTTGCCTGCAGAGCGGATGCTGTTGCCCTGTTCGATCGACTGACAGAGTTATCAAATGACGGAAACCGATATGTACGGTGCATTTGCGCAGACGAAAAAGCAGTTGGCTTTATGAATGATGTAGCTATCCAAAACGGAAAAATAGAGCTGGGATATGTGATACACCCCGATACCCAAGGCAAGGGCTATATGACCGCTGCACTGAAAATTGCTATAGCGGAATTGCTTGATTCTAAGTTTGACTCAGTAATATGCGGTGCATTTGAGAAAAATGCCGCCAGCATCCGTGTCATGGAAAAATGCGGCATGCAGCGGCTCGCTGAAACAGAAACCATCGAGTACAGAAATAAAACCCATCTGTGCGTATACTACGCAGCAAATAAGGAGAAATAAAATGCCCAAATACCGCTGCCTTGTACTGGATCATGACGATACCGTTGTACAAAGCATGAAAACATTAAGCTACCCCTTCTTTTTATATGTACTCAGTATTTTCCGTCCTGGAACTACCATGACCTTTGAAAATTATGTGCAGGATTGCCACCACTACGGCTTTGCAGAACTTTGCCGACTGCGCTTTGGCTTTACAGAAGAAGAACTCAAAAAAGAACACGGAATGTGGATGGGCTATGTTTTAAGCCATACCCCGGACCCCTACCCCGGTATCGAACGGATCATACATAGGCAAAAAGAAGAAGGCGGACTGGTCTGCGTGGTTTCCCATTCCAGTATTGAAAACATCCTGCGGGATTACGATGCCCACTTCGGTATCCGCCCCGATGCCATTTACGGCTGGGAGCGCCCCGAAGAGGAACGCAAGCCCAACCCCTTTCCCCTGCTGGATATCATGAAGAAATTTGATCTGAAACCCGAGGAGATCCTTGTGGTGGACGATATGAAGCTTGCCTGCAAAATGGCAGCACCCTTAGGGATCAAAGTCGCCTATGCAGGCTGGAGCGGTATGGGCATCCCTGAGATCGATAAAGAGATGACATCTCTATGCGATCTAAGCTTTGACAGCATTCAAAATTTCGAGGAATATCTGTTTTTGTAACTTGACAGTTGTGGTATAATACCCATTGCAAGGAGGTGAGCCGTTTGGAAAAGCAAAGCATCAAAACAGTATCTACGAACCGGGAAGCAAGGCATGAATACTTCATCGAAGAAGAGTTCGAAACCGGCATCGAGCTGGTGGGTACAGAGGTAAAATCCATCCGTGCAGGCACGCTGAACTTAAAAGATGCATGGTGCGGTATTAAAAACGGCGAGCTTCTTATCAATCAGATGCACATATCCCCCTACGATCACGGAAACCGGTTTAATGTGGACTCCCGCCGTCCGAGAAGACTCCTTATGCATAAGCGGGAGATCATGCGTCTCTACGGCAAGGTTAAGCAGGACGGCTACTCATTGATTCCCCTTTCTGTGTATTTCAAGGGCAGCCGCGTCAAGCTGAAGGTGGGCCTTTGCAAGGGTAAAAAACTATACGATAAAAGACAATCTGCGGCCGAACGGGACGCCAAGCGCCAGATCGACCGAGCAATGAAGGAGAGATACTAATATGGCAAATCCTACTTTTAAGATCACAATGGAAAACGGCGGTGTTATCGAGGGCGAGCTGTACCCCGAAAAAGCACCCCAGAGCGTTGCAAACTTTGTTGATCTGTGTCAGCATAACTATTATGACGGTCTGATCTTCCACCGGGTCATTCCCGGCTTTATGATCCAGGGCGGTTGCCCCGAGGGTACCGGCATGGGCGGCCCCGGTTACTGCATAAAGGGCGAGTTCTTCTTTAACGGCGTTAAGAACGATCTTAAGCATAAGCGCGGCGTTCTTTCTATGGCCCGTTCTTCTTCCCCCAACTCCGGCGGCAGCCAGTTCTTCATCATGCATGAGAACGCCCCCCACCTGGATGGTCAGTATGCATCTTTTGGCAAGGTTACATCCGGCATGGAAGTCGTCGACGCCATTGCAACGACCCGTACCGGCATGCAGGATCGCCCCGTTGAGGAACAAAAGATCGCTTCCATCACCGTTGAGGTCAACGGAGCCCAGCTTGCAGAGCTGAAGAAGCTCCCCGATCCTTACGGAAGATTCTAATTAAAATATCGGTGGGATGCCAGCCGTCCCACCACCCATATGGGGCCGTACTGGTTTC
>JAZUNW010000004.1:0-2839 GCA_045604325.1 Faecousia sp.
CCGACAATAAGAATATCCCACTGTTTGTCTACTGCTATTCAGGCGGCAGAAGCCGTCAGGCAACGGCTATGCTGCAACACATGGGATATGCAAATGTTCAAAACATCGGCGGCATCACCGCTTATTCCGGAAAGGTGGAGAAGTAAAAATGAAAGTTGTGATCGTAGGCGGCGTGGCAGGCGGTGCCACAGCTGCAGCAAGAATCCGCAGACTGGATGAGCAGGCTGAAATCGTGGTGTTCGAGCGGTCAGGTTATATTTCCTATGCCAACTGCGGTCTGCCTTATTACATTGGCGGTGTCATCGAAGATCCGGAGGATCTGACACTCCAGACCCCGGAGAGCTTCTTCTCCCGGTTCCGTATCCATATGAAGGTGCGTCACGAAGTCACCGCTATTCATCCTGACAGAAAAACCGTTTCTGTAAAGAATCTGGAAACCGGCGAAGTCTTTGAAGAAAGCTACGATAAGCTGCTACTCTCTCCCGGCGCAAAGCCTGTCTGGCCCAGCCTGTCGGGCATGGACAGCGATAAGCTGTTCACTCTGCGCACCGTGGAGGATACCTTCCGGATCAAGGAATTTGTGGATCAGAATAAGCCAAAATCTGCCGTGATGGTGGGCGGTGGCTTTATTGGTCTGGAAGTAGCAGAAAACTTAAGGGAGCTTGGCATGGATGTAACCATTGTCCAGCGGCCCAAACAGCTTATGAATCCCTTCGATGCGGATATGGCTTCTTTCATCCATGCCGAAATGCGCAAGCATGGTGTGAAACTGGCACTGGGTTACAGCGTGGAGGGCTTTGCGGAGCGCGACGGTGGTATGGATGTGTTGTTGAAGGATCAGCCGTCCATCCATGCAGATATGGTGGTACTTGCCATTGGTGTCATCCCGGAATCCAGCCTTGCGAAGGATGCCGGTCTGGCACTTGGTATCAAGGGTAGCATCCTGGTCAATGACCGGATGGAAACCTCCGATCCTGACATCTATGCCGTGGGTGATGCGGTGCAGGTAAAGCACTATGTCACAGGCCGTGATGCTCTGATCGCACTGGCAGGCCCTGCCAACAAGCAGGGACGGACCGCAGCGGACAATATCTGCGGCGGCGACAGCCGGTACTTAGGTTCTCAGGGCAGCTCCGTGATCAAGGTCTTTGATATGACCGCAGCTACCACCGGCATTAACGAGACCAACGCCCGAAAAGCCGGACTGGATGTGGACACCGTTATTCTCTCTCCCATGAGCCACGCCGGTTACTACCCTGGCGGCAAGCTTATGACTATGAAGGTGGTCTTTGAAAAGGAAAGCTACCGCCTTTTAGGTGCCCAGATCGTGGGCTACGACGGCGTTGACAAGCGTATCGATGTGCTGGCTACCGCCATCCACGCCGGTATGAAAGCAACCGATTTGAAGGACTTGGATCTTGCCTATGCACCGCCCTATTCTTCTGCCAAGGACCCGGTGAATATGGCAGGCTTTATGATCGATAATATCTCCAAGGGTCTGAAGCAGTGGCATCTGGAGGATGCAGCAAAGCTGCCCAGGGACGGAAGTGTGACCTTGCTGGATACCCGTACTGTGGGTGAATATAGCCGTGGACATATCGAAGGCTTTAAAAATATCCCGGTAGATGAGCTAAGGGAAAGGATTGGGGAAATCGAAGCCGGAAAACCTGTTTATGTGATTTGCCAGAGCGGTCTGCGCAGTTACATTGCCACCCGGATCCTGGAGGGCTATGGCTTTGAAGCCTATAACTTTGCCGGTGGCTTCCGGTTCTACGATGCGGTGATGAACGACCGGGCATTGATCGAAACCGCCTATGCTTGCGGTATGGATCAGTAAACAACAGAGCAACAGCCACGCTTCCTGAAGCAAGGAAGCGTGGCTGTTTTCACAATGTGATGACATCACAGAAAAACTGTTAGCGACAGGTTATACTATAGGTGTAATCAAAAACAACCAATCAACGGAAAGGTGGTAAATATTATGAAATTGAATGGAAAGTCTATCGTTGTGACCGGTGCTTCCTCCGGTATGGGAAAGGCAATCGTTGAACGGTTTGCCAAAGAAGGCGCGAATATTATTGCCGTTGCCCGCCGCAAGGAGCGGCTGGATGAATTGGCAGCATCGCTGCAAGGTGCGCCCGGAAAGGTGATCCCCTATGTGGGCGATGTTTCCAAAGAGGAAACCATGGTGTCTGCCATTGACCTGGCGGTAAAAGAATTTGGCCGACTGGATGTTTTGGTCAACAACGGCGGTATTATGGATGATATGAGTCCTATTGGCGATGTGAAAAATGAGAAGATCGACCAGGTATTTGCCGTCAACGTTTACGGCCCGATGTACTCCATGAGAAAAGCGGTCCAAGTGTTCCTGGAGCAGGGAGACGGCGGCAATATTATCAATGTGGCATCCTTTGGCGCTATGCGGACCGCAGCAGGTGCCGTATACGGTGCGTCCAAGGCGGCTCTCGTATCCCTGACCAAAAATACGGCCTATATGTATATGCCCAACGGGATCCGCTGCAACGCTATCGCGCCCGGAGGCATCGCAACCGAGATCAGCACCTCCATGGGCATGCCCAATATGAACGGCTATAACCGGATCAAAAATGTCATGGCGACTGCACCTGCTCCCGGAAGTGCCGACCAGATCGCATCGGCTGCGCTGTTCCTGGCAAGCGACGAATCCAGTTATATTAGTGGCGATGTACTGATGGTGGACGGCGGTTGGGCCGCAGGCTAATTGCAGATGGGGCGGCTACTCAGCCGCCCCAAGTAAGATAGACTCCAAGACGGAAGAAGGGATGTATATGCGTAAAGAACAGTTTGATATTACCGGTAT
>JAZUNW010000005.1:0-16674 GCA_045604325.1 Faecousia sp.
CATTCCGAGGGAGCGTCAGCGAGTCGAGGAATCTACGCATTTCGTTTACATTTGTATTAAAATCGGTGCCAAGATCCCTCGGCTCCGTTTCACTCCGCTCGGGATGACAGCATTTTTGGTGGTGCGCTAAACGATCATTTACCATACTTATGCGGCGTTGTGGTTGCCGAAAAACAGCCCTCCCACCGGGAGAGCTGTTTTTCGTATTATGCCAAATAGATGGCCTTGCAGTCCCGTCGTATAGCAACAGAGAGAAAGTTGACAAATTATTCCAAATGTGTTAATTTACAAATAGGATCTAACGATCTGGAAGTATCCGTTAAATAACTATATTTTTGGAAGGAACGGTTTTGTATGAAAAAGAAAAGACTTTTAATCCTTTTGGCTGTTGCCGTACTTCTGGTTGGATTTTTTATAGGTGTGAAGATGTGTATGCCTTCCGAACAAGCTGGCTTTGAAGAGAAAAATGAGGTTTTTAAGGAGGGCCTCTTTGATTATCTGGATGCCTGCTACATGGTGACACAGAACAGAGAGGATAATATGCGGCTTGAAGGGGAGACGTTGGCGGACTTCTGCCGGTATCTTAGCGCTCTGCCCCTGATACCAGGGGAATATGAACTGGGCAAGGATGAAAATGGAATGGTTGTAACAGGTGGTACACAGCGCTTTCTGCTGGTCTACCAAAGCGGAGCTACTTTTGAATTTTCGGTTTTTCGGAATTATCTGAGTGTTTCAAAGACAATCATGGGATTTGAAGAGCTTTCGAAGCAGACCTTCGCTTACACACCCGTTGGGGACGAAACGCTGATTGATCTTGTGGGGGACTATTTTCGAGATAACGAAAGATAGTTTGATGTATTGTGTTGAGTATGGGTGTGTCCAGCGCCGCAAATTACTGCATCATGGTAACCCAGCTGTTTCAACGGAAAAACACAAAGACACTGAATGCATAATGAACCCCCTCGCAGGATATGCGAGGGGGTTTACTTATGCCAGATAGATGGCCTTGCAGGCAAGCATGGTTTCGTAGCAGTCCAGCTTGGAGACCAGCTCAAGCGGTGCGTGCATGCTCAGCACCGGAACACCTGCGTCCACGGTGCCGATGTTGCGGTTTGCCATATAGGCAGCCACAGTGCCACCGCCGCCCTGATCCACCTTACCCAAGGTTGCAATCTGCCAGATAACACCGGCGTTTTCAAAGGTGGTGCGGATATGCCCCATAGCCTCGGCTGAGGCGTCGCTTGCACCGCCCTTACCGCGGCTGCCGGTATACTTGCAGATGGACACACCGTAGTTCAGCTGGCTATTGTTACGGCGGTCAGAAACTTCTGCAAAGTTGGGGTCAAAGGCGTTGGAAACATCGGCGCTAAGGCAGAAGGAGTTTTGGAAGCACTCTCTGAGGTTTACGCCCTGGGCATCACACAGCATGCCCATGAAGTACTCAAAAGCCTGGCTCTGCATACCGGAAATGCCCACGCTGCCGATCTCTTCCTTGTCAGCAAGGATACATACGGCGGTCTTTTTGGGAGTGCCGATGTTAAAGAGGGCATCCAGCTCTGCGTAAGCGCAGACCCGGTCGTCGTGGCCGTAAGCACCCAAAAGGCTGCGGTCCAGACCCACCTCACGGCAACGGCCTGCAGGCACGATGGTCAGCTCAGCAGACAGGAAATCCTGCTCGATGATACCATACTTTTCGTTCAGCCACTTCATCACATTCAGCTTTACGAGATCGCTGCCCTCGCCCTCAATGGGCTCAGTGCCTAAAATCACATTCAGCTGCTCGCCTACGATACCCTCAGCAAGGGGCTTCTTCATCTGATCGGCAGAAAGGTGGATCAGAAGATCAGAGACCATCAGCACGGGCTCGTTTTCATCTTCACCGACAGTGACGGTGACCACAGTACCGTCCTTGCGGTAGACAACGCCGTGCAGTGCCAGAGGCACGGTGGGCCACTGATACTTCTTGATGCCGCCGTAGTAATGGGTCTTGAAATAGGCGATCTCAGAATCTTCATACAGGGGATTGGGCTTTACATCCATGCGGGGGCTGTCCACATGGGCGGCGCAGATATTGCTGCCCTTGGAGAGGGGCTCAGTGCCCACAACAGCCAGCATAATGCTCTTATCCCGGTTGTTCAGATAAAATTTATCGCCGGGCTTTGCGTCCATACCGGGCTGAAGGGCCTTAAAGCCCCGCTTTTCTGCCTCACGGACAGCCCATGCGGTAGCTTCACGCTCGGTCTTGCACTCGTCCATGAATGCCATGTAGGCTTTGCAATAGGTTTCCATTTCTGCTCTCTGCTCCGCTGTGATACGGGTGTAGCCATTTTTAGGCGCGGCAAGCAGCTGCTCCTTCAGTTCTTCGTTGGTCATATTCATTCTCCTTTGGGGGTTTTATTTCATTATACCCAAATCCCATAAAAATGCAAGGCATTTGGTGCGGAAAGCCGCCTCTGTGCTGTCGTTGCGCAGCACATGGTCGCATTTTGACGCGAACCAATCTTCGCTGTGCTGGGCGGCAATGCGGGTCTTGGCGTATTCTTCGCTGATATTGTCCCGGCGCATCAGCCGCGCTACCCGATCCTCTTCCGGTGCGGTAACAGCTACGGTAAGGTCGCAAAGATCTGCCAATTCGCCTTCAAAAAGACCGATGGCGTCGATGGCGGCGAGGGAAGGGGAAGTTTCCATACGGCGCAGCACTTCTTTTTTAACAGCGCCGTGGGTGATGCGGTTTAGGTCAAGCAAAGCGGTCTCATCAGAGAAAACGATACTGCCCAGCTTTTTTCTGTTCAAAGCATCCTTTTCCACCGTGCCCGGAAAGCGATTTTCAATGGCGGCAAGCAGGGAAGTGTCCGTTTGCAAGAGCTGATGATAAATCGCATCGCAATCCAGCACCAGACCGCCCAATTCCTCAATTAATCGCAGAAGGGTGGTTTTTCCGCAGCCGGTACCGCCGGTAATGCCAAGGATCATATTTCCACCTCCGCGTCCACGATGTGGAAAGCTGCCGCTTTCTTCAGCCGGTTTTGCACGGCATAGGCAACACCGCCACCTTCGGGGCAACGGGCGTAAACCTTACCGATGGATGCATCGTCCAGTTCCCGTAATGCGGAAAAAAGACCGGCGGCCAGCGTGTTTACATCTGCTTCCTTGCCGTAGGCGAGGGGGGCGCAGCCGTCATAGAGGGGAAGTTCCTCTTCAAAGCACAGCACCCGGTCACCGGCGTTAAAATGGGCGCGGATATAATCTGCCGCTTTTTCCCGTGAGCCTGCCACGATGATGACTTCGCTTTGGGGGGCGTAGTGCTTGTACTTCATGCCGGGGGCTTTTACGACCGCGTCTTTGTCAATCTGGGCGGTAACGGCTTTGTCTACCATAAGATCGTCCAAAACTGACAAAAGCTGTTCCGGCGTAATGCCGCCGGGCCGCAGCAGGCGAGGGGTATCTTCCGTCAGATCGATGATGGTGGACTCCACCCCTACCCGGCAAGGGCCGCCGTCAACAATGGCGTCAATATGGCCGTCGTGGTCGTGACGGACATGCTCTGCGGTAGTGGTGGAGGGTTTGCCGGAGATGTTAGCTGATGGTGCGGCAACGGGAACGCCTGCAAGGCGGATGATATCCCGTGTGATGGCGCAGTCAGGGCATCTTACGGCAACGGTAGGAAGATTTGCCCGCGTGGACAGGGGAACGGTGTCCTTTGCCGGCAGCACCATGGTCAAAGGGCCGGGCCAAAAGGCTTCTGCCAGCCGGTAAGCGGCTTCGGGAATGCTGTGGCAAAATTTTTCCATGTCCTTTGCCTCTGCCACATGGAGGATCAAGGGGTTGTCCTGGGGGCGGCCTTTTGCTTCAAATATTTTGGCAACAGCGGCTTCGTCAAGAGCGTTGGCACCCAGACCGTAAACGGTTTCCGTGGGGATCGCCACAAGTCCACCGTTTTTAATGATTTTCGCTGCAACCTGAGCGGTGGCGGCATCACCGGCGGATAAATATAAGGTGTTCATACCCGATCCTCCTTTCAAATTTCAGTTTATCGCTGAGTTGCAAACATCAAACTGTCTTGTCATCCCGAGCGAAGTCGAGGGATCTTGGCACCAATTTGACAGCATATATCCTATCAGTGCGTAGATTCCTCGATTCCGCTTCGCGAATGTTATCGTATGCTTGCCGCTGGCAAGCATGATGATTGAGATTCGCTACGCTATACTCGGAATGACAGCTTAGGGGAGACTCTGCCCCATAAACCGCAATTTCCTTATGCGATGGGCTCGAAATCGGCGGCGCCGTGCTTGCACAGGGGGCAGACGATGTCCTCTGGCAGGGGGTCACCCTCGTAGACCCAGCCGCAGATCTTGCAGACATAGCCCTTCTTGCCCTCGGTCTGGGGCTTGGGCTTGACGCTGTTGTGATAGTAGCTGTAGGTCATGGTCTCCTTGTCGGAAATGACCCGCGCCTCAGTCACGGCACAAATGAACATGCCATGAGTGCCAAGGTCCACATAGCTTTCCACCTTCAAGCTCATCATGCTGTTGATGTAGCGCGGCAGGAAACGCAGGCCGTTGTCACTTCTGAGATCCTCAATGCCGGCAAATTTGTCGGCAGTACGGCCGCTCTGGAAACCAAAGTTCTGGAACACAGAAAACGGTGCGGAAACATCTAAGCAGCAGACATTCATCACGCCGGTCTGCTTGATGATGTGGTGAGAGTAGTTCTGCTTATTGATGGTGACCGCCACCCGGTTGGGAGTATTGGTGACCTGAGTGACGGTGTTGACGATGAGACCATTGTCCTTGGTGCCGTCGTTGGAGGTGACTACATACAGACCGTAGCCGATGTTGAAGAGGGCATTCATATCATTTTTATTGGCAGTCTCGGAATGCTGGGCCAGATAATCCCGGCACAGCTCCTCGGCCAGCGCCTCCACCTGGGCCTTGCTCTCATCGTTTAGGGCAGAGCGCACCGTTACCACGGTATCAGCAAAGCTGAGATTCTTGCTGCCGTCCAGCATGGAGCGCATGACCTTGGCTGCCAGAGGTGCCCAAGAGCCGTTCTCCACGAGACCGACAGTGCGGTTTTGGAAATTCCGCTCCGTCAGATGGTGAATAAATTCCTTCATAAAGGGGAACACATCCGCATTATAGGTAGTAGTGGCCAGCACCAGCTTGCTGTAGCGGAAGGCATCCTCCACAGCCTCAGCCATATCCGTGCGGGCAAGGTCGTGGACAACTACCTTGGGTGCGCCCTTTTCCCGGAGCTTGCGCTCCAGCAGCTCCACCGCTTCCTTGGTATGACCGTAGACGGATGTATAGGCGATCACGATGCCCTCATCCTCGGGGCGGTAGGAAGACCAGATGTCATACTTATTTAAATAGTATCCCAAATTCTCTTTCAGCACCGGGCCATGGAGGGGGCAGATGATGGAAATATCCAGTGTGGCCGCCTTCTTCAGCAGCGCCTGCACCTGCGCGCCGTACTTTCCCACGATGCCGATGAAGTAGCGCCGTGCCTCACAGTCCCACTCTTCCTCTGCATCCAGCGCGCCGAACTTGCCGAAGCCGTCGGCGGCAAACAGCACCTTATCATATACATCATAGGTCACGATGACCTCGGGCCAATGGACCATGGGGGCGGTGACGAATGCCAAAGTGTGCTTACCGAGGGACAGAGTGTCACCCTCGCCCACCACGATGCGGCGGTCGGCATAATCGTCGCCGAAGAAATTCTTCATCATAGCAAATGCCTTGATAGAGGAAACCACAGCAGCCTCAGGATACACCTTCAGGAAGTTGGCAATGTTGGCAGCGTGGTCAGGCTCCATGTGCTGCACCACCAGATAGTCAGGCTTGCGGCCGCCAAGGGTATTTTGAATGTTATCCAGCCACTCATGGGTAAAATGCTGATCCACGGTATCCATAATGGCGATCTTCTCGTCCATGATGGCATAGGAATTATAAGACATGCCTTTGGGCACCACATACTGACCTTCGAAAAGATCTACCTGGTGATCGTTGACACCGATGTACTTAATATCATTTGTAATGGTCATAGCCCTTCTCCTTTTTAATTTGCTTACGCAAGCATTATACACATTATTTTGGGAAAAGTATAGTGACTTTATCACAGATAACCGGGAAAATTTTGGATACAATAAAACCACAAATCAACCAAGGAGGTACTCTTATGAGACTGAATAATAAAGTAGCTATCATCACCGGCGGCAGCCGCGGCATCGGCTACGCAACCGTAGAGGCCTTTTTAAAAGAAGGCGCAACCGTCATCCTCACCGCCAGTTCCCCGGCCTCTGCCGAAAAAGCGGTGAATAAGCTGAAAGAAGCCAATCCCGACGCAAAGGTCGCGGGCATCAGCCCCAATTTGAGCGATCTTTCTTCCGTCCGTGCCGCATTCCAGGAGGTTGCGGAAAAATACGGCAGGATCGACATCCTTGTCAACAACGCGGGTGTTTCCGAAAGCACTCCGCTGCTGAACTATACGGAAGAGACCTTTGACAAGGTAATGGATCTCAATGTCAAGGGCGTGTTCAATGCCGCCCGCATCGCCGCTGAAGTTATGGAAAAGCAGGGTGGCGGCGTGATCCTCAACACCTCGTCCATGGTCAGCATCTACGGCCAGCCTGCAGGCGTTGCATACCCCACTTCCAAGTTTGCCGTCAACGGCCTGACCGTATCCCTTGCCCGGGAACTGGGCCCCAAGGGCATCCGGGTTAACGCGGTAGCCCCCGGCATCACCGAGACCGACATGATGAAAGCCGTTCCCAAGGAGGTCATCGAGCCCATGATCCGGCAGATCCCCCTGCGGCGGTTAGGTCAACCGGAGGACATCGCCAATGCATTTGTGTTCCTTGCTTCGGAGGAAGCATCCTATATCACCGGCGTCGTTTTAAGCGTCGACGGCATGGCAAGAGCATAACACAAAATTGCGGTTTATGAGGCAGTGTCTCTCCTAAATTGTCATTCCGGGTATAGCGTAGCGGATCTCAATCATCATGCTTGCCAGCGGCAAGCATACGATAACATTCGCGAAGCGGAATCGAGGAATCTACGCACTTATGGGATATATGCAGTCAAATTCGTGCCAAGATCCCTCGACTACGCTCGGGATGACAAGACAGTTTGATGTTTGCAGCTCACCGTCAAACTTGAATTTGACGCATCCCGCAAAAACACCCCGGCACTTTAAGTGCCGGGGTATTCTTTTAATCTTGTAGCTTTTGAAGTTTTTTTGTGTCCACGATGTCCACCGTGCCACGGTTAAGGCGCACCATACCTTCGCTTTGGAAATACCGCAGCATCCGGGTCACCACTTCCCGGGCCGTGCCCATGTGATTGGCAATCTTTTCGTGGGTGATTTTTAAGGAATCCGTGCCCTCCACCGCACTTTCCTCCAAAAGAAAAGACGCCAGACGCTTGTCAAAGCTTTTCCACATGATCTGCTCCATGAGCCACATCAGTTCGGAAAAATGGTTGGTGATAAGATTGCGGGAATAGTTTGCCACCGCCAAGGACTCATCCATAAGGTTTTGATAAAGACAGGCAGGAACGACCCAAACCTCGCTGTCCTTTTCCGCCTCGATAAAAATGTCAAACTGCATATTGGGCATGACGCAGGCGGCGGAAAACAGACAAATATCCATATCAAAGAACCGGCAGATGGTAACCTCACGGCCCTCACCGGAGAGCATATACGCCCGCAGCTGACCGCTGCGCACCAAAATAAGACCTAAGCAGCTGGCGCTGCCGTCATGGAGCACAGTACCGCTTTTTACCTGCTGCAGCTGCGCAAGATCGCTTAAACGTTTTTGCTGATCGCTCGTCAGCTTGTTCCATATGGGAAAATGATTGGCAAAAGACATATGTTCGCCCCCTCTTTTTTAGTATAATGAATTTGGCGAAAGTTGTCAATTGTGAGCAAGTCACGGAAAGGTGCGCCAAAAGCGGGTATACTAAAGAAAAAAACAAATGAGGTGTTATTATGCATAACATGTACGATACAGTCATCGTCGGCGGCGGCCCCGGCGGTTACACCGCAGCCCTATACGCAGCCCGCAGCGGCCTAAGTACCCTGATCGTCGAAAAACTGGCGGCAGGTGGGCAGATGGCGCTGACCAGCCAGATCGACAACTACCCCGGTTTCCCCCAGGGTGTGGACGGATTCACCCTTGCCCAGCAGATGAAACAGCAGGCTGAAAGCTTCGGCGCAAAGACGGAGCTTGCCCAGGTGCAGAGCCTTGACCTGCACGCAAATCCCAAGCAGGTGGTCACGGCTGACGACACCTACTACGCCAAGACCGTGGTCATTGCTACCGGCGCAGACCCCCGCCCCTTAGGCGCAGACCGGGAAAAAGAGCTGACCGGCAGGGGCGTTCACTACTGCGCCCATTGCGACGGTATGTTCTACCGGGGTAAGACCGTTGTTGTGGTCGGCGGCGGCAACACTGCGGCGGCAGACGCCCTGCATCTTAGCCGCATTGCGAAAAAAGTCATTTTGGTCCACCGCAGAGATACGCTAAGAGCCACCAAAATTTATCACCAGCCCCTGCACTGCGCGGAAAATGTGGAATTTAAGTGGAACAGCACCGTCACGGAGCTGCTGGGCGACGACCGGGTAGCCGGTGTAAAGCTTACGGATGTTCTGACCGGCGAGGAAACCACAGTTCCCTGCGACGGCGTGTTCGTCAGCATCGGCAGAAGTCCCGCCACGGCGCTGGTGAAAGGTCAGCTGGAATTGGATGAGGGCGGTTATATCGTTGCCGGCGAATCCACGGAAACCAGCATTCCCGGTGTGTATGCCGTTGGCGATGTGCGCACCAAGGTCTTGCGCCAGATCGTCACCGCCACCGCTGACGGTGCTATGGCCGCTCATAATGCGCAAGAGTTTATATAATGAAACCCGCCGGCTAATCCGGCGGGTTTTTTATGTTATTCCTGGGGTCGGAATGTAATTGTTCCGGTTTCGGCATCCATGGCATCCACGATGGCCAAAGACTCCAAATGATAGCCCAAGTTGCGGATGCGCCAGCCGCCATCCTGGAAACCCTTTTCGATAGCGATGCCCAAGCCCTCCACCGTTGCTTCGGCAGACTCCACGATGGACACCAAGCCCTGCAGCGCGCAGCCATTGGCAAGGAAATCGTCGATAATGAGCACATGATCGTCGGGGCCCAAGAACTTCTTTGCCACGATGACCTGATTGACATTCTTATGGGTGAAAGATTCCACCTCTGCCACATACATCTCGCCTTCTAAGTTGATGGACTTGCTCTTTTTGGCAAACACCAGCGGCACACCAAACTCCCGGGCTACGGGATAGGCAATGGCGATGCCGGAGGCCTCGATGGTGAGCACCTTGGTAATAGGCTTATGGGCAAACCGGCGACGGAACTCCTTGCCGATCTCATCCATAAGGGCAATGTCCATCTGGTGATTCAGAAAGCTGTCCACCTTCAAAACATTACCGGGCTTAACGACGCCCTCTTTCATAATTCTCTCTTCCAGAAAATTCATGCTCCCACCTCCAATTTTTTCTAATATAACACATCTTTTTCCCCTTGTCACCCTTTTTGTCGAAAGAATGTAAAAAACCGACGGGAAACCCGTCGGTTTTTACTTAATATCAGTTCAGCACCAGAGAATACTGGATGGAAGTGACTACATCGTTTTCCAGAATGATGGTCAGGATGTTGTCGCCCTTGGTGATGTTATAGGCATTGCTGCCGTTGAAAGCTTCCGCACCGTAGGCCTTTTCTACCTGGGCCTTGGTAGCACCAATGTAGATGCCCTCCTCGGTGGAGACGCTGTCATCGGCAAACCAGAAGCCATAGACATAGTCCTTATCGCCCTTGGGATAGGTGTCCAGATAGAAGCTGCCGTAGTAGTAGGTCTTGTCCAGGCCCTCGAATGCGCAGCTTGCCTGCTCGGTGTAGCTCTTGGCCTCGCCCAGTGCGGCCAGAATGGGAGCTGCCTCTGCATGGATGGTGATCTTGGTGCCCTTATAGTTGAACATAAATCCCTCGGCTGGGGCAGCGGAATTAGGCTCGGTGCCCTTGGTGTCATCGGGCGTGTCACCGCCGCAGGCGGCAAGGCTTGCCACCATTGTGAGGGCAAGCAGCAAAATCAAAAGCTTTTTCATAGTTATTCCTCCTTAAGTTCCATGGCCTTTTTGCGGTCGTAATAGGTCTTACAAATCTCTTCCCATGCGGTGCTTATCTCAGCCTCGCCACGGCGGTCAGCCACTCCGCACTCTTCGGCCAAGATCTTGCCGAACCAGCGGCTGGCCTTTTCTGCGCCGTAGACATTCAGATGCAGGCCTGCATCGTAGGTATCCTTGGACCAGTCGATGCCGATCTCTTCCACATGCTCTAACATATTGATGTAAAGAAGATCATGCTTTTGGGCATACTCCTGCATCTGCTGATCCCACTGATCCCACCAAATGGGGGACATAGAGGGGGCTTTTAACAGCACCAACTGTACATCGTTTGCCTTGCACAGCTCCACCATCTTATCAAGATAGTAGTAGCTGTTTTCGCCGAAGGCGTAGTTGGCCAAGGGCCGCTCGGCATAAGGCGTTTCGTAGGGCTTTACGCCGGTCTGCATGAGATAACCGTTGTCGGACACCTGATCTTTTTTGAACCAGTAGCGGAAATCTTCCTGCGTCAGCTGGGACCAGCGGTCATGGTAGCGCAGCAGGGGGAAGATGTAGCTTGCCATGGTATCGGAAAGATTGTTCTCCCGCTCTTCTTTGGAAAGGGATGCCAAAATGGAATTCCACTTGGATTTTGACCAGCGCATGCCGTCCAAAGCCATGCGGTTGTAGGCCTCACGCTGATCCTGCTCCTTGGTGCTGTCGGGGGTGTCATACTTCATGGAAAGCACATTAAAGACGATCACATCCGGCTTTTCGTACTTGAGGGTTTCTTCCATCAAATAGTAAGACTGCCAGATCAGCTGCTGGGCGCTGCCCCGGATATAGGAGGTGATGCCGTATTCTTCCCATAAAGTAATGGGAGAGAAGTTTTCATAGACCTCGCAGTCGCCGATGAACACAACATCGTTATTTCCTGCATGGTCATAGTATTCCCCAATCAGCGCCCCTTCCCGATTTTCCATATATTTGGGCATCAGCAGGGCCTGAAGCAGGGCAAACAAAACACAGAACACTAAGAGTGCGGCCAAAATGCGTAATAAATTCTTTTTCACGGCTGCCTCCCTTAGAATTGGTTATAGATAAAGTCGCTGGCATTGTAGCCAATGCCGTAGCTGCCCATCAGCAGCACAGCAAGCAGCAATGCGATGGTAACGGTGTAGCGCAGCACCGGCTTTTCCCAAAGGACTTCCCGGACGCTGCCCTTATTTTCTTCATAAAGGCTGACGGCAAACATCACCAAAATGCCGCCAAGAAGAATGATGTAATCGAGGCCACTAAGCCCCAGCTTCAGCATCGTGCCGTCCCAAAGGATATGAAAGTTGAAGGTGGTGACCAAAGAGCCCATGCGGGCGAAATAGTCGCCCACCTTGGGGAACAGGTCGACAATACGAATGAGATTCATAAGAACGAACATTCTAACCATCTCAAAACCGCCGTACCACTTCTTTTCTTTCAGGTGGAAACGGCCGTGGAACTTGTCATAAAGGGGCACAAGCTCCTCGGATACCACAATGACAAAGCAATTGAGCATGCCCCACAGCACAAAGTTGGGGGTCAGACCGTGCCAGATGCCGGTGACGAACCATGTAGCGATGGACGCCACATACACCGGCAGCCGCTTGCCGAAATTGCCCAGCTTGGCACGGGCGGACTTGCTCAGCTTCAGCATAGGTTGGCTGACGGAAATGGGATAGAAAATGTAATCCTTCATCCACTCGCCCAGCGAAATGTGCCAGCGGCGCCAGTACTCGGCAATGTTTTTGGAGAAATAGGGCCGCACAAAATTTTCCGGCAGCTTGATGCCCAGAGCCTGGGCCAAACCGACGGTAATATCGATACCACCGGTGAAGTCGCCGTAGATCTGCACAGCATAAAACACCGTCAGCAGGAAAAAGCCGAAACCGGTATACTCCGGGCCCCGCAGGGCGATGACCGCAGCGGCAATCCGGTCGGCAATGACCATCTTCTTGAAGTAGCCCCACAGCATCCGCTGCAGACCGAAGGAAAGCTCCTTTCCATTGAATGCCTTGGGGGCATACAGTTGGGGCGCAAGCTGAGAAAACTTGCTGATGGGACCCTGTACCAGCTGGGGGAAGAAGGACACAAACAGCGCCAGCTTAAAGGGATTTTTCTCTGCCTTGGCAGTGCCCCGATATACATCCACCACATAGCCCATGGACTGGAACATATAGAAGGAAATGCCCAGCGGCAGGCCCAAGGTCAGAAAGCTGAGGCTGCCGTCCTCTGCCATTTTGGAAAAGGGCTCGATCAGCAGTGCCTTGCACACAGCCAAAACGCCGAAATTCAGCACCAGGCAGGCAATGAGGTATACCTTGTTGCCCGACTTGACCTTGGCCTTATAGTCTTTGCGCGCTTCCCGGGACAAAACCTGCTTATTTTCCGCAAGATAGGCATCCTGCCTGTCAAGGCGCGCGCCGATGATCCGGGTGGCGGCATATGTGGTAAGGGTGGTCAGCAGGATAAATGCCAGATATTCGATTCCCGCCCACAGATAAAACACATAGCTTGCCGCAAGCAGCAGCATCCACCGCAGCTTACCGGGCAGCGCCCAATAAGCGGCAAGCAGCACCGCCGCAAACAGCAAAAAGCTTACAGAAGTAAATTGCATGATAAATCCTTATTCGTCCATCAGTTTTTCCACCAGAGCATACAGTGCCTGGGCGGAATTGAAGTTTTCGGGGATCAGCTCTTCGGCAGAAATGGCCACATCGAACTCCGCATCGATCTCTGCCACGATGGTGACGATGTCAAAAGAGTCCAGGATCTTGTCGTCGATGAGGGTGGTGCAGGTGTCAAAATCCACCTCGGGGTGCAGTTCACGCAAAATTTCCAGCAATTTTTCCATAACGATTCTCCTATCACTTGTTTTCCGCATACCACTGCTTCAGCAGATTGCGGTCGATCTTTCCGTTGGGGGTCAGGGGCAGCTGTTCCACCTGACGGATCACATTGGGAACCATATAGCGGGGCAGCTTTTCCTTGATATACAGGCTCATGTCGCCGGGAGTCAGATCGCCGGAATAGTACAGCACGATCTTCTTTTTCTCGTTGTCAAATACGCAGCAGGCAGACCTTACAGCCTCGTGCATATTGGTGATGACCTCGATTTCGCCCAGCTCGATGCGGTGACCCATGTGCTTGATCTGGAAGTCCTTACGGGACAGGAACATCAGTTCGCCTCGCTCGTTATAGTAGCCCAAGTCACCGGTGCGGTAGATCAGCTCCGGATACATATCGTTTAATGGGTTTTGCACAAAGGCCTCGGATGTCTTTTCCGGATTGCGGTAGTAACCCAAGGTCAGGCGGGTGCCCCGGATGCAGATCTCGCCCTGCTTTCCGGGCTCTGCCAGCTTGTCGTTTTCGTCCAAAAGCAGGACTTCGGTGTTGGGGAAGGGGCGGCCAATGGGGATATATTCATCCAGCTGGAATTCCCGATCCACTTCGTAGTAGCAGCAGATGCCGGTGGTCTCGGTAGGTCCGTAGAGGTTGATAAACCGGGCATTCGGCAGGGTCTGCCGCCAGATGTTGAACTGCTTGATGGGGAACACCTCGCTGGCAAAGGCGATGGTGTGCAGATATTCCGGCTTTACCTTGTCAAAGGCCCGGAAAGCCGAGATCATGGTCAGCGCCGACACCACCCAGCACAGGGTGTTGATCTTATGCTCGTTGAGGAACTCCACCAATTTTACGGGGAACATGAACAGCTGCTTGGGAATCAGCACCGTGGTAGCGCCGTACTTTAAGGTAGGGATCACTTCCTTAAGGTAGGCATCAAAATACAGCGGTGTTTGATTGCCGAAGACCGTATTTTCGTCGAACTTCATTACCTCGCACAGCCGCTCGATATAATCAATGACAGACCGGTGGCAGGCGATCACGCCCTTGGGGATACCGGTAGAGCCGGAAGTAAAGACGATATAGATGGGGTCAATGTCCAGCTGCTTTTCACGAATGGATGCCAAAACGGCATCGTCTGCCGCCACGCCGCAGATCTCATTATACAGATAAACCCTGCCGGAATAATCAAAGTCCTTCACAAGCGGTGCGGTATCCTCATCGCAGATCATGGCAGAGGGCTTCAAGGTCTTTAAGATCAGATCGATGCGGTGATGGGGCATCTCATCGTCCAAAGGCACGTAGTAGTTGCCGGAGTATAAAATGCCGAAGAAAGACACCAGGGTAGTAGGGTGCTTTTTCTTAAAGACCACCACCGGCTGCTTGTAAAGTCCCTGCGCAGCAAGAAACGTGCCCACAGACCGGGAGCGGTCATAAACTTCCCGGAACGTAAGACCCATATCCTCATTTGCAAGGGCCACCTTGTCGGGCACCCGGGTAACGGTCTTCTCCAGATATTCCAGTATGTTTGTCATAGTTTTCTCCTCGTTATTTTGAAATGAGGCAAGTGTATGCTTCCTTCAGTTTTCCGCCGCAGCGCACTACGCTTTGCTGGGCCAGCACTTCCATGGCATCGATAAAGCCGGGACCGATGGGGTTATCCCGCTTTACCAGGGACAGCTCGGTGCAGCCTAAAATGATGGCCTGGGCGCCATTTTCCCGCAGCTCCAAAGCAACGGAGCAAAAGCGCTCCATGTCGGCGCTCCGGCCTGCCTTGACATTGTCAAAAATGATGTGCATCACATCCGCCTGCCGCTTTTTGGACGGGACGACGGGCTCCATGCCCTGCTTTAAAAGCTCCCGGGCAAAAATGCCGGACTGAATGGTGCCGTCGGTGGCCATAATGCCCACCTTGGTGACACCGTGCTCTTTCAAGTGGCGCACCGTCTCTCCCACGCCGTTGATGATGGGGACGGGAATGCCGGTTTCCAGCTTTTCATAGAAATAATGGGCGGTGACGCAGGGGATTGCGATAAACTGGGCGCCCAAGGAGGCCAGCTTTTGGCCCACCGCCAGCATTTTTGGCAGGGGGCTGGGCTGGGAATTGTCTAAGATATGGCGGGTGCGGTCGGGGATCGAGGGGGTGCTGAACACCACCATTTCGATGTGCTCCTGGTCGATAGGAGCATCGGTCATATCCGTTACAAGGCTCATAAAGTGGGCAGTTGCACCGGGGCCAAGGCCGCCGATGACGCCTAAGGTCTTTTTTTCATTTACCATGGTGTGGTCTCCGGAGTTGCGGGGTACAGGGACTTATCCCGGTTGAAGCAGTTGCGGTACTTGGCAGAGAAATCGTCCATTTTCTTGTCGGTGACCATGCAGAAGTTGGTGGGCACCGTTCTGGGAGTGGTATCCACATGGTAGTAATTCTCACCGCCGTCCACACTGACCAAATGCCAGTAGTGGTTGCTGTCGCCCTCATAATTGGGCACTTTTTTAACGTCGATGTTGGGAATGTTCAGCCGCTCCAGCATCAGTTTGGTGGCGCCGAAGTAGTAGTAGCAGTCGCCATACCGGCCGGTGAGCATCATATAGCCGGCCTGCCGCCAATCGTCTTTGAAATGGTAAGCGCTGCTGTAGGTGCAGTTGTTGCGCACCCACTTGTAGATGGCCTGAACCTGCTGAAGCTGGGTCATGCCGTCTTTGATAATTTTATTCAGGACCTTGTCCACCTCCGCATTGATGGTGTCCATATCCACATAGTTGCTCTTCATTTCCAGCACTGTGACTGTAACGGTGACGGTAGCAGTGTTGCCGGATGCATCGGTTGCGGTGTAAATAACGGGATACTTGCCGGGTGCGGAAAGGTCTACCGCGCTGCTGTTTACATTCAGCACTGGCGCTTCGTCCAGATCGTCAACCGCAGTAACACCGTTACGGTAAGCAACGGTCTTGCCCGCATAGACCTCGACATCCTTGGCACCGGTGATGGTGGGCGCCTGCTTGTCGATGATAACCGTCAGAGTCGCGGTAAGCCTGGTCACATTGCCGCCGGCATCGGTGAGCAGCAGGGTAACGGACTGGGGCTGATCGTTATTCTTATCGGGCTCTTTTTCATAGGTGACGGTAACAGCGGTAGCATCATCCAGCACGGTCACGAATTCTTCCGCGGCAGGGATCTTGTCCTGCAGGGCGGTCAGATTTTGCACAGTGCCCACAGGTGATACGGTGTCCACCACACGGATGATGACATCAGCCGTTTTCTTATCCCACTGCACCTTTGCAGGATAGTCGCCGGGCACATCGGTTTTGATGCCGGAAACATCGGTTGCATAAGAAAGGATGATGTCCTTATCTTCTGCCAAAAAGCTCTGGGCTTCGGGCACATTGCCGCCGGCTTCCACTGTGAGCACATCGTAAAGCTTAGGCTCTAAGTTCAGCAAAAATGCCACCAGCACCAGCACCACCAAAACGGTGGCCAGCACCGTGACCAAAAACAGGGGATTCAGCCGTCTGCGACGGCGTTTGTGTCCGTTTTCCCCGTAATTTCCTGCATAACTCATGTCGATCTCTCCATTTTATTGTATAGTGATCTGCAAAAGGCAAAATGTTTACATGTTATAATAACATACCCAATCCTCAAAATCAATGACC
>JAZUNW010000006.1:0-4190 GCA_045604325.1 Faecousia sp.
TGTCGCATCGACAATATAAGCCCCTCTACGGCTTTCAGATGTGTGTATTTTCGTTTCTCCATAACAATACCCCCTGTGTAGTTATTATCCTACACAGGGGGCCTTTTTGTCTATTGTCCAGTTTTACTGGTTCGGTGCAAAAGCCGCAGGGCTCTTTTATTCTGATGTTTTTCCAAACGCCGCTCCATAACGATACATTTTATTTCCCACTTCTCTGCTTATCTGCATAAGGGAATTAATAATAACCTCTACATCCTCATCCTCGTCCATAACACCTAAGCGATCGCACAACCGCTCATATGCATCCAACATGTTTCCATATAATTGATCGCAAAGCATACCCGCTTCAAATATACTCTCTACACCCGGTACTTCATAACCCTTTACCATTACTCCGTGCAGAGTGTTATACACATCTTCAATAAAGTCTATATTCATATATCTTCCTCCCTCTGTTCTTCTCAATTTTAAGGGATATTCCCTTAAATGTCAATAAGGGAATATCCCTTATTGCATAATAGACACGGAGGGTGATATTTATGTTCAGAAATCGTCTGCGTGATTTAAGAGAAGATAACGACCTGCCGCAAAAAGAAATTGCAGCACTTTTAAAGGTGCACCAAACCACTTATTCTGATTATGAATTGGGTAAGCTGAACATTCCCATTCCTGCATTGCATACTCTTGCAGATTTCTATAAAGTCAGCATTGATTATTTGCTGTGCCGTACTAATGAAAAACGGCCATATTCCAAATAATATTCCAGCCCTGCGGCAAATGCCGCAGGGCTTTTTCTATTCACTTAGCACAGCTTTGCGCCGGCGGGGATTGCATCATCCACCATAATGAGGTTCAGCTTTTCCTCACCCTTTTCGGTGTGCACAGCACTCAGCAGCATACCGCAGGACTCTCTGCCCATCATTTTCCGGGGCGGCAGATTGGTGATAGCCACCAAGGTCTTGCCGATCAGCTCTTCCGGCTTGTACCACTTGGCAATGCCGGAAAGGATCTGCCGGTCAGTGCCGGTGCCATCGTCCAAAGTAAACTGCAGCAGCTTGTCAGACTTCTTAACAGGCTGGCAGTCCTTAACCTTCACCGCACGGAAATCACTCTTGCAGAAGGTGTCAAAATCCACATTCTCCTGCGCGTAGGGCTCGATCTCAATGGGAGGCAGCTTTGCCTTTTCCTTTTCTGCATGGTAAGCATCGATCTCCGCCAGCTTCTTTTCCATGTCCAAACGGGCAAAGAGGATCTCGCCTGCACCCACGCAGCCGCCGGCAGGCATCACACCAAAGCTCTGCAGGCTCTCCAAGCCGCCGTTCTCGGCATTCAGCTGTGCCAGGATCCGCTTGGAAGTGTCGGGCAGGTAGGGCTCCAGAGAGATAGCCGCAAAGCGGATGCTCTCCAGCAGGTTATATAGCACAGTACCCAGGCGGGCCTTGTTATTTTCGTCCTTGGCCAGCGCCCAGGGCGCGGTCTCATCAATATACTTGTTGGCACGGCGCAGCAACACGAAGATCTCGTCGATGGCATCGGCAACCTTCAGCTCGTTCATCTTGGCCTCAACCTTGCCGGGCATTGCCAGGGCAACCGCCTTCAGCTCCTCGTCCAAGGCATCGGGAGCATTGGGCGCCTGAATTACGCCGCCAAAATACTTATTGGTCATGGCAACGGTGCGGTTAACAAGATTGCCCAAAATGTTGGCAAGCTCTGCGTTGATCCGCTCGATAATCAGCTCATAGGTCATAATGCCATCGGCAGCAAAGGGGATCTCGTGAAGCACAAAGTAGCGCACCGCATCCACGCCGAACAGCTCAACAAGATCGTCGGCATAGATCACATTGCCCAAGGACTTCGACATCTTGTCGCCCTTGACCAGCAGCCAGGGGTGACCGAATACCTGCTTGGGCAGCTCTTCACCCATACTCATAACGAAGATGGGCCAGTAAATGGTGTGGAAACGAACGATGTCCTTACCGATCAAATGCAGATCCGCGTGCCAGAACTTCTTGTACTGCTCACCGTGGTTGCCGTCGGGATCGTAGCCGCAGAAGGTGATGTAGTTAGAAAGGGCATCCAGCCACACATAGGTCACATGGCCGGGATCGAACTCCACGGGAATGCCCCAGGTAAAGCTGGTGCGGGAAACGCACAGATCCTGCAGACCGGGCTTTAAGAAGTTGTTGACCATCTCGTTCTTCCGACTCTCGGGCTGGATGAACTCAGGATGGCTCTCAATGTGCTCCATCAGCTTGTCTGCGTACTTGCTCATCTTGAAGAAATATGCCTCTTCTTCTGCATCGACGCACTCTCTGCCGCAGTCGGGGCATTTACCGTCCACCAGCTGGCTCTCTGTCCAGAAGCTTTCACAGGGTGTGCAGTACTTGCCCACATACTTGCCCTTGTAAATATCGCCCTTTTCGTACATACGGACAAAGATCTTCTGCACCTTGGTCTTGTGCTCCGGATCGGTAGTGCGCACAAAACGGTCATACGTGGTATTCATCAGATCCCAAATGCTCTTGATCTGACCGGCCACATTGTCTACATACTCCTGAGGGGTAATGCCTGCCGCCTCAGCCTTCTGCTGGATCTTCTGACCGTGCTCATCAGTGCCGGTCTGGAAGTACACGTCAAAGCCCGCCTGACGCTTGTAACGGGCAATGGCGTCAGCCAAGACAATCTCATAGGTATTGCCGATGTGGGGCTTTGCCGAAGTGTAGGCAATGGCCGTAGTGATGTAATAAGGTTTCTTCATTTTGTAGTCTCCTCTCAAAAAGAAAAACCGCCCTTGGAAAACCCAAGGGCGCAAAAATTACGCGGTACCACCTTGATTCGTATTTGCAAAGCAGAACCCAGAAAAGACCGGGATATCCCTTTGCCAATACCTCATCGCGCGTTAACGGGCGCACCCGAGGCAGCCTACCTATCGACCGCCCGGCTCCAAGACCATGTTCCCGCGCTTCCCCCGTATCCCCTCTCACCAAAATGGGGACTCTCTGAACGGCTTACGCCCGGTACTCTTCTTTTCACAGCCATTTTCTTCCGCTATTATATCCTAAGCTTCACAATTTTGTCAATACTTAGTTCTCTTTCCGGTTTTCCATGCGCCCGGACTGCACCACAGGGGGCTTTGGGTCTGCCACTTCCCATGTGATGGGCTTTTTTTCTTCCTGCTTCATCTTATTTCCCTCTCTCTTTCTTGGTCAAAAGCAGCGCCACAGCAACAGCGCTGATACCGCCCGCTAACTTGCCTGCGATCATGGCCGGCAGCATTTCCGGCGCAAATCCCGCCGCAAACCCCAAATGATCGCCGAACACAAAGGCCGCCGACACCGCAAAGGCGATATTCACCACCTTGCCCCGCTCGTCCATATCCTTGACCATGCCAAAAGTGGCAATGGAATTTGCAAGACTGGCGATTAGGCCTGCCACCGCCGTTTCATTGATATGCAAAAACTTTCCCGCTTTTACGAGGGGCTTTCTCAGGAGCTTTGTCACCACATATACCAGTGGAAACGCACCCGCAAGAACGATGGCAATTGCTCCCACCGTCTGAAACCCTTCTTCAATAGGTGCAAGACCGGGAATCAATACATACCCCGTCAGCGCCTGAGCAATAGCCGCCGCCAAACCGATGGTAATGACCGTCACCACTGCCTTGCCGAAAATACCAAAACCCTTTATCATAGCCCGTTCTGCTTTCCAAAGCCCCAATGCAATCAGCGCACCGATGAGCACAATGGGAATCAGATTGCGAAGCACCATTATAACCTCGAATCCCGCCACCAATCCACCAACCAGTACACCTACCGGAATGGTCACAATGCCGCACAGTACGCCTTTTGCCATAGCGGGCCTGTCCTCTTCCTGTAAAATACCCATGGCCACAGGAATGGTAAACACGATGGTCGCACCCAGCATGGACCCCGTGATGACACCGCCCAAAAGTGCCGCCTGCTGATCTCCGGTCAGCTCTTGGGCCAGCGCACCGCCGCCCATATCGCAGGCAAGAATCGTGCCGGCAAACATGGCGGGATCGGCTCCCAGCAGAGAAAACACCGGCACGATGACGGGTTTTAAAACAGCAGCCAGCACCGGGGCCAGACAAATGATGCCCAGCATCGCCAGAGCCAACGATCCCATAAGTCGGAGGCCAAGCGGTCTTAGGAAGACAAGCAACTATTGCA
>JAZUNW010000007.1:0-2283 GCA_045604325.1 Faecousia sp.
CGGATGCCGGCCCTGTCCAGCAGCGCCCCCAACGGGCGGCGGACCCCCACCAGCATCAGCAGGAAATAGCCGCACACCGTGGGCGGCAGCACCAGGGGCAGGGTCAGGATCACGTCCAGGACACCCTTGAGGATTCGGGGCAGCTTCGCCACATAATGGGCGCACAGGATCCCCAGGAAAAACACGATGCCGCAGCTGATGGCCGCGATGCGCAGTGAGTTCCAGAACGGATACAGATCCATCTTCCATTTCCTCCTCCTACAATAATAATCAGTGGTAGATACCTAATATCCAATTAGGTCTAACATGTCTATTGCTTAAGCTGTTAGAATGGATTGGCATCGGTATGACGTATTCCTCCTAGGACCATAGGCGTCCGTTGAAAAGCCCGTCAGCCAGCCGATCCATTCGCAGCCGTTCGGTTTATGCAGGTTGAACTGCCTTGGGTACGTTCGTGTGATATCCGGGAGATAGAATAAGCAATGGATAACCGCTGGGTACCATGCAATCTATTCTTTCGGAGGTGCGAAAATGCTCAACGCAGTAGGTGTTGATATTTCAAAGGGTAAGAGCACCATTTCGGTCCTGCAACCCGGAGGTGTCGTAGTTCGAAAACCCTTTGATGTGACTCATTCCAAAGATGATTTGAAAGAACTTGCCAAATACGTCAAATCTTTGGATGGTGAAACAAAGGTCGTCATGGAGTGCACAGGTCGATACCATGAACCAATGCTTCGCTCTTTTCTGGCATCCGATATTTTTGTGTGTGCCGTGAATCCTCACCTGATCAAGAATTACGGGAACAATTCTCTTCGCAAGGTCAAGTCGGATCCAGCAGACTCCAGGAAAATTGCGCGCTACGCTCTTGACAACTGGGCCGAGCTAAGACAGTATTCAACTATGGATACTACACGCGAACAACTGAAAACTCTTAACGCGCAAATGGACTTTTTCACTAAGCAGAAGGCCGCGCAGAAAACCAATCTTATTTCTATTCTGGATATGACTTATCCTGGGCTGAACTCTTTATTTTCAAGCCCTGCACGCCCTGATGGCAGCGAGAAATGGATTGATTATGCCGCTACTTTCTGGCATGTAGACTGTGTACGTAGTCTCAGTCTTAAAACGTTTACAGAGCGTTACCAGTCCTTCTGTGTCCGACACAGCTACCATTTCCGACCAGATAAGGCACAGCAGATCTATGATGCAGCTCAGGAGCTTATTGCATGCTTCCCAAAAGAAAAAGCTTACAAGGATATGGTTCAGCTCTGTATTCGACAGTTAAAAACTACGATTACCACGGTGGAGCAGCTCCGTCAGGAAATGAATGATCTTGCCAAACAGCTTCCTGAATATGACACCGTAATGTCTATGGCGGGAGTCGGAAAAACATTAGGCCCTCAGCTTATTGCTGAAATTGGAGATATCTCTCGTTTTACTCATCGCGAAGCTCTCACTGCTTATGCCGGCGTAGATCCTGGGGTTGATGAATCCGGGCAACGAAAGTACAAAAGTAATGGCACTTCTAAGGTAGGTCCACCCAGGCTTAGAAAGGCTCTATTTCTTGTTATTTCCTGCCTGATACAAACACAACCAGAAGATGACAAAGTATACCAGTTCGTAAACAAAAAGCGTGCGGAAGGAAAACCATACCACGTTTATATGACTGCCGGTGCCAACAAATTTCTCCGCATATATTACGGCAAAGTGAAAGAGTGCTTGGCACTACAATCTAATTCCACCTGAATACATCTGCTTCCGTTAGGCTGGCCGAAAAGGGCAGCCTGTTTTTGATGCCCTAAGCGCATCTCTCATTTTCTTTGTTTTTCCCTTGACTTTTTATTAGCAGGCTTTTCCAGTATCAGTCGCGGTCTTCTCTCAGGGAGCGGTGAATCCGACTTCCCGGAAGATCTTCATGGCTTCTTCCGACTGCAGATACGCAAGGAACGCCTTTGCCGCTTCTTCATTGGACGTTCCCTTCATCACCGCAGCGGGATAAATGACGGGAGAGCAGTATTTGCTGCCGGAGTCGTCCACCACGGTCAGGCCGGCGGAATAGGCATCGGTGGCGTAGATGATGCCGGCGTCCACGGAACCTTCCTTCACCTGAGTGGTAACTTCCTTGACGTTGGTGCCGTAGGTGATCTTGCCCTCTGCCTTCAGCGCATCCAGGATCTCCAGTGCGTTCAGGATCTCCTCGGAATAGGCGCCCACGGGAACGTCCTCGTTGCCGATGCACAGCAGCGTCAGCAAGTCGGATCGTAGCCATGTCGTTCTGTGAGC
>JAZUNW010000008.1:0-31260 GCA_045604325.1 Faecousia sp.
GAGGAGCAGGGCCTGGACCTGGTTAAGATCTCTCCCAACGCCGTTCCCCCCGTCTGCAAGATTATGGACTATTCCAAGTTCTGCTTTGATCAGAAGAAGCGGGAAAAGGAAGCCAAGAAGAATCAGCGGGTAGTGGAAATCAAGGAGATCCGCATGAGCCCCAGCATCGACACCAACGACTTTAACACCAAGGCCAAGTCCGCCCAGAAGTTCCTGGTGGACGGCAACCGTGTGAAAGTCAGCGTCCGCTTCCGCGGTCGTGAAATGGCGCATACCAACCTGGGCGAGAAGCTTTTGATGGACTTTGCCGAGGCCTGCGCCGAAGTTGCCAGCATGGAGAAGAATCCCAAGCTGGAGGGCCGGTTTATGGCCATGTTCCTGACCCCCAAAAACAGTAAGTAATACAAAAGATACGGAAGGAGAACCACCTATGCCCAAGCTGAAAACCCATAGCGGTGCAAAGAAGAGATTCAACCTGACCAAGTCCGGTAAGGTTAAGAGAAGTCGGAGGCCAAGCGGTCTTAGGAAGACAAGCAACTCTTGCAACTCCTTGGCTCACAGAACGACATGGCTACGATCCGACTTAGCTTCAGGGTAGCATTTCTTCTCTTGCGCGTCATCATCGCGCCTTTAACTCTTGCCATTTCTGTATCCTCCTATTCTGCCTTATTTGTAAGGAATCATTTCCTTGATGGCGCTGACGTTAGTAGCATCAGCGTAAGCGGTCGTGCGCAGGCGACGAGTACGCTTGGTGGTCTTCTTAGTGAGGATGTGGCTTTTGTAAGCGCGAGCTCTCTTAACCTTACCGGACTTGGTCAGGTTGAATCTCTTTTTAGCACCGCTATGGGTCTTCAGCTTGGGCATAGTAGGTTCTCCTTCCGTATCTTTGGTATTTTACTTACTGTTCTTAGGGGTAAGGAACATCGCCATAAAGCGACCTTCCAGCTTGGGGTTCTTTTCCATGGTGGCGATCTCAGCGGTAGCCGCGGCAAAATCCATCAGCAGCTTCTCGCCCAGGTTGGTGTGCGCCATTTCACGGCCGCGGAAGCGGACGCTGACCTTTACACGGTTGCCGTCACCCAAAAACTTAAGGGCGGCCTTGACCTTGGTGTTGAAGTCGTTGGTGTCAATGCTGGGGCTCATGCGGATCTCCTTGATCTCCACGACCTTCTGATTCTTCCGGGCATCCTTCTCCCGCTTCTTCTGATCGTAGCAGAATTTGGAATAGTCCATGATTTTGCAGACGGGGGGGACGGCATTGGGAGAAATCTTTACAAGATCCATGCCCTGTTCTTCAGCCATAGCATTGGCCTCGTCAGCGGATACGATACCCAGCTGGGCACCGTCGGCACCGATCAGACGGATCTCCTTGTCCTGGATCTCCTCGTTGAGCTGATGATCTAACTTTGCGATGGTAAGCACCTCCAAAAATGAAACAAAAAAGCGGACGCCAAAGCATCCGCATACTCGCAATTTACCCCATAGGGGAACTGGAATATTAACCGTTTTGCACACAGCTTACGGTGAGGCGGATGGTTAGGCCTTCTTTATTACCTGACTATATTAGCACCCCTTGCACCGTTTGTCAAGAGGTATTTCTAGAAAAATGTGCCGCCGTGGAAACTCCACGGCGGCACAGGTGGGGACTTTTACAGATACTGCTTCACAGCCTCGCTGGCCAGGGCAGGATCGTCGGAGACAGTGATGGTGATCTCCATGAAGTTGGCCTCGGCAAACTTTGCGCACCAGGCGATGAACTCTTCGCCGGCAGCACGGTCAGAGCCGATGGTCTTGTAGAGGTTATCGATGTACACATTGGTAATATCGTAATTACCGGCATGCAGACCGCTGAGCAGACCCTTGAGCATATCAGGATTGGAAATACCGTACTCCTTGGAGTCAACCAGACGAACCTTGTGGGGCAGGTCGTAAGTCAGCTTCTGGCCGTACTCGATGCAAACCACATCGCCATGAGCGTTGGCAACGCTGTCACGGATGGAGTCGATCAGCTTCTTGGTCTTGCCGGAGCCTTTCAGGCCCATAATAACATGAATCATAGGAAACATCCTCCTTTGCTTGCAGCAATATCTTGCTGTATGGTAATTCTATCAGCTATTCATGAATTTTGCAATAGCAAATTGGGAAAATGGTGATAGTTTTTTTACACTTCGTAGCCGGGCTTGCCCAGAAGCTGGAACATGTTGCGCTTATAAAACTCAACACCGGGCTGATTGAAGGGGTTAACACCCAGCATATAGGCGCTGACACCGCAGCAGACCTCGAAGAAATAGAACATTTCGCCCAGCTTCTCGTCGTTAAGCTCACCCATATCCATGGTAATGACGGGAACACCGCCGTCCACATGGGCAGCCAGCGTGCCGAGGTATGCCTTTTCGTCAACGAAGTCCAGGGTCTTGCCGGCCAGATAGTTCAGGCCGTCCAGGTTCTTGTCGTCAGAGCCAACGGTGTAAAGCGCCTTGGGAGCATCGAAACGGACCATGGTCTCGAAGATGTTGCGCTCGCCCTGCTGGATCATCTGACCCAGAGAGTGCAGGTCGGCAGTAAACTCGGCGGTAACGGGGAAGATGCCCTTGCCGTCCTTGCCTTCGGACTCGCCAAACAGCTGCTGCCACCAGCCGCCCATCATCTTGAAGCCGGGCTCGAAGCTTTCCAGCAACTCGATGCACTTACCGCTGCGGTACAGCAGGTTACGGACGCCGGCATACAGCCACACAGGGTTTTCGAAGGAGCGCAGGTTGTCGTAGAATTCCTTGGCCTCATAAGCGCCCTTCATGACTTTATTGATATCAATGCCTGCAACTGCCATGGGCAGCAGACCAACAGCGGTGAGAACGGAGTAACGGCCGCCGGCATCCGGGGGGATGACGAAGGTTTCCCAACCTTCTTCGGTAGCCATCTGACGCAGAGCGCCCTTGCAGGGGTCGGTGATGGCGACGATCCGCTCTTTTGCACCGTTAGCGCCGTACTTTTCTTCCAGCATGGCCTTCAGGCCACGGAAAGCGATGGCGGGCTCGGTGGTGGTGCCGGACTTGGAGATGACGGCCAGAGAGAAGTCCTTACCGTCCAGCAGACGCATCAGCTCATTCCAGTGGCGGGTGGAAAGACCGTTACCGGCAAAGAAGATCTGAGGATCGCCCTTGCCCTTGCCGATGTTGTGGTTGGGTCCCTGCAGCAGTTCGATGGCTGCACGGGGGCCTAGGTAGCTGCCGCCGATACCGACTACGACGAATGCGTCGGAGTTTGCACGGATCTTGGAAGCCACGGCGTTGATGCGGCGCATTTCATCGGTTTCGTCTGCCACGGGCAGCTTCAGCCAGCCGAGGAAATCGTTGCCGTCGCCGGTGCCGTTTGCCAGAGTTTCATGGGCGGCAGCCACTTCTTTTTCCACAGCCAGAAGATCCGGCAGGGACAGCTGACCCCATACATTGGAAATATCCACTTTAATCATTTTGTTAGATCATCCTTTCATCTTATATTCCTATCCTTATGTTACCGCAAAACCGCAATAAACGCAAGGGTGATATGGAAACTTTTCATAAATTTTCTCCTGCTATTAAGGATATTGTAAAATGAAGAAGGAAGTGTTATAATAAGAACAATTTATTTCGGCAGATCCTTTTATGTAAGGAGGATGTTCATGAATATCATCATCGTAGGTGGCGGCAAAGTGGGTA
The DNA here is from genome assembly GCA_045604325.1 of Faecousia sp. Lineage (GTDB taxonomy): Bacteria > Bacillota > Clostridia > Oscillospirales > Oscillospiraceae > Faecousia. Next base: position 3,696 of record JAZUNW010000008.1, read on the forward strand.
CTACCCTTGCCCGGCAGCTTTCCGCCGAAGGCTATGACATTACGATTATCGATTCCAACCGGCAGGTCCTCAATTCCAGCATGGAGTCGTTGGATGTGATCGCAGTTCACGGTAACGGCGCGTCTATGGAGGTGCTGCTGCAGGCAGGCGTCAAGGACGCGGACTTGCTCATTGCCGTTACCAATGCCGATGAAGTAAATCTTCTGTGTTGTACCACGGCCCATGGAATCAATCCCGGTTTACATACCATTGCCCGTATTCGCAACCCCGAGTACACAGAGCAGATCTTCGCCATGCGGGATGTGTTCGGACTTTCTATGGCAGTCAATCCCGAGCGGCAGGCTGCGGTGGAGATCCACCGTCTGCTGAAATACCCCGGTTTTCTGCGACGGGATACCTTTGCCAAAGGAAGAGCGGAGATCGTGGAGCTGCGCATCGACAGCGCCAGCAAGCTGTGCAATGTGGCGTTAAGTGATATGAATGGTGCAGTCAAGACCAAAGTGCTGGTCTGTGCGGTGCTGCGCAGCGGGCAGGCGGTAACGCCCAAGGGCGATTTCGTCCTGCGGGAGGGGGATCGGGTGTTTGTTACGGCACCGACCCAGAATTTGTCCCAGATGCTTCGGAATTTAGGCGTTATTGCCCGCCGGGCCCGCCGTGTCATTCTTTGCGGCGGCGGACGGGTCAGCTATTACCTTGCGAGCCTGCTTCAGAAAGACGGCATCTCGGTGCAGCTCATCGAAAGCAACCCTGCCCGCTGCAGAGAGGTGGCGGCAGCTTTGCCGGATACAAGCATTATCTGCGGCGACGCCACTGACCAGCAGCTGCTGGAGAACGAGGGCCTTTCTTCCTGTGATGCACTGGTCACCATGACAGGAACGGATGAGCTGAATATGATTATTTCTTTGTACGGCAATTCCCGGAATGTTCCTCAGGTCATCACCAAGCTGAGCCACAGCGACAACCGTAACATTATCGACAGCCTCGCCTTGGGCTCTATTGTCAGCCCCAAGGAGCTGTGCTGCACCGATATTATCCGTTATGTCCGGGCCATGGGCAAAAAGACCGGCGCTGCTGTATCTCTGCACGCCATTGCGGACGGTCAGGCCGAGGCGGTGGAATTCCTGGTAGACAGCACCACCCACAACTGCGGAAAGCCTTTGAAAGAGCTGAAGCTGAGGCCTAATGTGCTGATTGCCAGCATCACCCACGGTGCCCAGTCCGAAGTGCCCAACGGTGATTCCGTATTCCGGGAAGGTGATTCCCTTGTGGTGGTCACCAGCGGACGGGGCGTTCTGCAGCAGCTCAACGACATCTTCGCGTAAGTGAGGGGTGTCTATGAACTATAAGATGATGGGACGGTTTATCGTCCAGACCTTGTTTGTTGAGGCGCTGTTTATGATCCCGGCACTGCTTATCAGCATCTTTAGTGCCGAAACCATGGCGGCACAGGGATTTGTGTACACCATAGGTGCCATTGTGCTTTTTATGGGTGTGCTGTTTTTGCTGTGCAAAGGCGCGCCCAATGCATTAAACGCCAAAGAGGGGCTTGTTTGCGTCGGTATCAGCTGGATCGTTATGAGTATGCTTGGGTGTTTGCCCTTCGTATTCTCCGGTGCGATTCCCCATTATATCGATGCCCTCTTTGAGATCGTCTCCGGTTTTACTACAACCGGCGCTTCCATTCTGGCCCGCCCGGAGGATCTGCCCAAGGGAATCCTTTACTGGCGCAGCTTCAGCCACTGGCTGGGCGGCATGGGCGTGCTGGTGTTTTTGCTGGCTTTAAGCCCCGGTGACGGTAAGGGCGGCGGCTTTACCATGCACCTGCTGCGGGCGGAAAGCCCCGGCCCCAATGTAGGCAAGCTTGTGCCCAAAATGCGCAAGACGGCCACGATCCTTTACATTATTTACATCGTGCTGACGGTGCTGAATGTGATCTTTTTGCTCCTTGGGGACATGTCGCTGTTTGAGGCGGTGTGTACCGCTTTCGGCACGGCAGGCACGGGCGGCTTTGGTGTCAAAAGCGATTCCATTGCCGGTTACAGCCCCTATATCCAGTATGTAACGGCGGTGTTCATGCTGCTGTTCGGCGTCAATTTCAGCTGCTATTATCTGATCCTGCTGCGGCAGTTTAAGAGCGTGTTCAAAGACGAGGAGCTGCGGCTGTATTTCGGTATCGTCATAGGCAGTGTGGTGCTGATCGTTTTGAATCTTTGGGGCACATATGCCAATGCGGAGGAGACCTTCCGCCATGCTTTCTTCCAAGTCAGCAGCATTATCACCACCACCGGTTTTGCTACAACGGATTTTGACCTGTGGCCCAGCTTTTCCAAAACCATCCTTATGGGGCTTATGGCCATCGGTGCTTGTGCCGGTTCTACCGGTGGCGGTATCAAGGTGGCAAGAGTTTTGCTGATCTTCAAGAGCCTGCGGCGCAATATCCGGCAGGTGCTGCACCCCAGAAAGGTGCAGGTGATCCGCAGCAACGGTGGAGTAGTGGACGAGCAGATCGTTACCAATACCAATGCCTATCTGGCAGCATATATTATTATCATTGTTGTCAGCTGCCTGCTTGTTTCGTTGGATAACTTTTCCACCGGCACGAATATAACGGCCGTGCTGGCCTGCTTCAATAATATCGGCCCCGGTCTTGAGGCGGTAGGACCTACCTGCAATTACGCAGGCTACGGCATATTCTCCAAGATCGTGCTGATCCTCGATATGCTGGCAGGCAGACTGGAGATTTTCCCGATTTTGGTGCTGTCCTCCAGAAGCACATGGCGCCATTTGTAACACAAAAAAAGAGACGGCTGAGCCGTCTCTTTTTGTTTAGAAAAAGCTGGTGATGAAGATCTCTAAACCGATAAAGATGAGGATCGCACCGCCTAAGATGCCAGCCTTGCCGGCAAGCTTTGTGCCCGCCTTTTTGCCGATGTATAGGCCGGCAAAGCAGATCACGAAGGTCACAGCCGCGATCATAACGGCTGCCAGTATGGCGGCACGCAGGTCGTAGTCGGCAATGGTGAAGCCTACGGAAAGAGCATCGATGGAAGTTGCGATACCCTGCACCATAAGGCTAACAAAGGTCAGTGCCACACAGTGGGTCTCGGCGTCTTTGTTGGCAATGCCCTCAATGAGCATTTTTGCACCGATGTAGCTTAAAAGCGCCAGAGCGATCCAGGGGATGAGATCTTCAAAGAAGGTGAAGTACTGCACCACGGTATGAATACAGATCCAGCCGATCAAGGGCATCATACCTTGAAAAATGCCAAAGACTGCAGCAATCAGACCCATCTTGCGGCCGTTCATGCAGGGCTCATTGAGGCCGTTGGCAAGGGAAACGGAAAAGGCGTCCATAGCCAGTCCCACGCCCAAAAGCAGGCTGTTGAAGAAGAACATAAAGTTAAGTTCCATGATATTCCTCCGTACAAAAAATAAAAGGCATGGACAAGACCATACCCTCCACGCATTTGCGCAACCGTGGCTCCTTCACGGAACATGGCCAGTTTAGCATACGGGGAAGAATTTGTCAATATGCGAAAGAACGCAAAATTATGCTTGACTTTAGTGCACTAAAGTGATAAAGTATCTAAAAACAAGGAAGGAGCACCCAAATTATGAGCGCATTGCAAACACCCGAGATCCAGGCGTTATTCCGCGCCATCGCGCTTTTACAGTCCGGCGAGGAATGCGAGGCGTTTTTTGAAGATGTCTGCACCGTCAAGGAGCTGCAGGCCATGGCTCAGCGGCTGGAAGTTGCGAGGCAGCTTACAGCGGGCAAAAATTACAATGCGGTCTCGGCAGACACCGGTGCCAGCACTGCTACCATCAGCCGTGTAAACCGGTGTTTGCAGTATGGCGGCGGCGGTTACCGCAAGGTGCTGGAAAGGATGGAAGAAGATGGAACTGAATGATTTGAGCCGCGCTGAGCAGGCGGTATTTTCTCTGCGAGGTCTTTACCGGCAGTATGGCTACACGGCCTATAAAATGAGCCGGTTTGAAGAATACGATCTTTACCTGCGCAATAAGGATTTTCTCCAATCCCAGCAGATCATCACCTTTGCCGACCAAAACGGTCGCTTGCTGGCAATGAAGCCGGACGTGACCCTTTCCATTATCAAAAATGCGTCCGGCGATGGCGTGCAAAAGCTTTATTATAATGAAAATGTCTACCGGGTGGACAAAGGCACCCATGCCTATAAGGAGATCATGCAGTCCGGTGTGGAGTGCGTGGGTGGTCTGAAGGCAGCGGATGTTGCCGAGGTAGTGCTGCTGGCGATGAAGAGCCTTGCCCTCTTAAGCGACAGCTTTGTGCTGGACATTTCCCACATGGGCATTCTGCGGGCCCTTATGCAGCAGATGAAGCTAAGCGACGGCGACCAGGAGTTGGCGCTGCATTATATCCAGCAGAAAAATCTGCACCAGCTTTCTGACCTTGTGGCGGAAGATGCCTTGGAGCTCTGCGAGATCGCGGGCCTTTGCGGCACGGCAGCGCAGGTGCTGCCGGAGCTGAAAGCGCAGCTAAACTGCCCTGCGGTTGAAGAGCTTCAAAGCATTTGTGATGCTTTGGCGGCCGCAGGCTTTGAGGATAAAATTCGCATCGATCTGTCTGTTGGCAGCGATATGAAGTATTATAGCGGCGTGGTGCTGCGGGGTTACTTAGAGGGCATTGCGGACAATATTCTTTCCGGCGGTCAGTACGATAAGCTGCTGCGGAAGATGGGGAAGGCCGGCAGCGCCATCGGCTTTGCGCTGAATGTGCAGCTTTTGGAGCAGCCTCAGAGTACCGGCAGGTCTATGCTGAACATTGCCCTGCCTAAGGGCCGTTTGGGTGAAAAGGTCTATGCCATTTTGAAGGAAGCGGGCTTTGATTGCCCCGCACTGGAAGAAGGCGGCAGAAAGCTGATTTTTGAAAACCCCGACAAGGGTGTGCGGTATTTCTGGGTCAAGCCCTCGGATGTTTCTATCTATGTAGAGCGTGGCGCTGCGGACCTTGGCATCGTTGGCAAGGACATTTTGTTGGAATACAAGCCCGATGTATACGAGCTTTTGGACTTAGGGTTAGGCAAATGCCGCATGGCGGTGGCGGGTCTGAAGGACTTTACCGACAGCCCCGGAAAGACCTTGCGGGTTGCCACCAAGTTCCCTAATATCGCTGTGGATTACTACAGCTCCAAGTGCCGTGACATTGACATCATCCACTTAAACGGCTCTATCGAGATCGCCCCCATTTTGGGCTTAAGCGATGTGATCGTGGATATCGTGGAGACCGGTACGACATTGAAGGAAAACGGCTTGGAAGTGAAAGAGGAGATCGTGCCCATCAGCGCACGGCTCATTGCCAATACATCGGCATGGCAGTTTAAAAATGAACGGATCTGTGCCCTGCGCCAGAGCCTTGAGGAGAAGCTGAAATGATTCGGATTATGAAATTCGGGGCGATCCCCGATAGCGAAATATTTGCAAGAGATGAAAAAGGGGCAGATGTGTCCGCGATCGTGGCGGACATCATTGCCGATGTCCGCAGTCGTGGCGACGAAGCCCTTTATGACTATTGCCGCCGCTTTGACAAGGCAGACTTAAAGAGTCTTGCGGTATCCCAGCAGGAGATTGACGAGGCCTTTGCTGCGGTAGAGCCCAAATTTTTGGAGATTTTGGAGAAAGCAGCGCGGAATATCCGTGCTTTCCACGAAAATCAGCTGCGGCAGGGTTTTGAGGTAAAATCTCCCGACGGTATCATCACCGGACAGAAGATCACCCCCATCGAAAAGGTAGGCGTGTATGTCCCCGGCGGTACGGCAAGCTATCCGTCTACTGTGCTGATGGATACCATTCCGGCAGTAATTGCCGGCTGCAGCCGCATTGTTATGGTCTCGCCCCCCAATATCGAGGGTAAGATTGCACCGGTCATCTTGGCAGCCGCCAAGATCGCCGGCGTGACGGAGATATATAAGCTTGGCGGCGCACAGGCGGTGGCGGCGTTGGCATACGGCACGGAAAGTGTGCCACAGGTGGATAAGATCGTGGGCCCCGGCAATGCTTTTGTTGCCGAAGCCAAGCGGCAGGTGTTTGGGCAGGTGTCCATCGATATGATCGCCGGCCCCAGCGAGATATTGGTGATCGCGGACGGCAAGAGCGATCCCGTCCATGTGGCGGCAGACCTCTTAAGCCAGGCAGAGCACGATAAGATGGCAAGCGCTGTGCTGGTTACAGACAGCGAGGAACTGGCCCAGGCGGTAAGTGATGAGCTGGAGCGGCAGATCCCCTTGCTTCCCAGAGCGGAAATTGCCCGCACTTCCATTGATAATAATGGCAAGATCATCGTGGCAGAGGACTTAAAAGCAGTGATCGAGGTAGCCAACCGCATCGCACCGGAGCACCTGGAGCTGATGGTGGATGAGCCCTTTGCATATTTGGACGGCATTCGCAATGCAGGATCTATTTTCATGGGCCGCAGCTGTCCCGAGGCTTTGGGCGACTACTATGCAGGCCCAAACCACACCTTGCCCACCTCGGGCACAGCCCGATTTTCCAGCGGTCTGAATGTGGACGATTTTGTGAAAAAGAGTCAGTATGTTTACTGCACAGAGGATATTTTGAAAAACATTGGCGCAGATATTGCCTTCTTTGCCCGCAAGGAAGGCCTGGAAGCCCACGCACGAAGTGTGCTGATAAGAACAGAAGCTAAATGATCGTTTAGCGCACCACCAAAAATGCTGTCATCCCGAGCGGAGTGAAACGGAGCCGAGGGATCTTGGCACCGATTTTAATACAAATGTAACCGAAATGCGTAGATTCCTCGACTCGCTGACGCTCCCTCGGAATGACATACTCGGTGGTGCATGCTAAGATAAACGATCATTTACGAAAGGAAGGACATTATGAGCCGTTATTTGAATCAGCGGTATCAGCCCCTTGAGGCTTACACCCCCGGAGAGCAGCCCCGGGATATGCAGTACATAAAGCTCAACACCAACGAAGCCCCGTACCCCCCGGCACCGTCGGTGGTGGCGGCTATGACGGCGAAAGAGGTAGAGGATCTGCGGCTTTATTCTGATCCCACCGGCAAGGGGTTAAAGGAAAGATTAGCAGGGCTGTACGGGTTGAAAGCGGAGAATATTTTCCTCTCTAACGGCTCGGATGACATCTTGAATTTTGCCTTTATGGCCTTTGGTCAGGATGGTGCCATCTTTCCGGACATCACTTATGGTTTTTATCCTGTGTTTGGCGAGCTGAACGGCGTTGCCTGCGAAAAAGCACCCTTAAATGAAGATTTTTCGCTGGATTACACCGCCTACTGCGGCAAAAACAAGCTCATCGTCATTGCCAATCCCAATGCCCCCACGGGCCTGAGTATCCCCGTGTGGCAGATCGAAAAGATTTTGCAGACAAATGCCGACAATGTGGTGGTGATCGACGAGGCATATGTGGATTTTGGCGGAAAGACCTGCTATCCGCTGATGGAAAAGTATGATAACCTGTTGGTAGTTCGCACCTTTTCTAAATCCCGCTGCATGGCGGGCGGCAGACTGGGCTATGCCATGGGCCCCAAGGGGCTTATTGAAGACCTGGAAAAGCTGAAATTTTCCACCAATCCCTACAATGTCAACCGGCTGACCATGCGCTTAGGGGAAGCCACCGTGGATGCAGAGAGCTATTACCAGAAAATGTGCCAGGATGTGCAGAAAACTCGCCGATGGACAAAGGAGCAGCTGGAAAGCCTGGGCTTTACGGTGCTAAATAGCGATGCAAATTTCCTCTTTGCCAAAAGCGATCAGATCGGTGGCGAAGAATTGTACCTGCAGCTGAAAAAGCGGGGCGTGCTGGTGCGGCACTTTACCGCAGAGCGTATCAAGGATTTTAACCGCATTACCATCGGTACGAAAGCACAGATGGAAGTGTTTATCCAAACAGTAAAAGCTATTTTGACGGGAGAATGACAATGAGAACAAGTGAAGTGATCCGCAAAACTGCGGAAACAGATATTGCCTTAAAGCTGAATTTGGACGGAACCGGCAAAAGCGAGATCGCCACCGGCTGCGGCTTTTTGGATCACATGCTGACCCTTTTTGCCGCCCACGGCAAGTTTGATCTGATGGTGATCTGCAAGGGCGATACCCATGTGGACGACCACCACACCGTTGAGGATGTGGGCATTGCGCTGGGTCAGGCATTCTTTCAGGCTTTGGGAGAAAAGCGGGGCATAACCCGCTACGGCAATTTTATCCTGCCTATGGATGAAGCCTTGATCCTCTCTGCTGTGGATATTTCCGGCAGAAGCTACCTTGGCTACCAGCTACAGATTCCTGCCTACAAGATCGGCACATTTGATGCCGAACTCATTGAGGAATTTTTCCTCGGCTTTGTCCGCAACTGCCCCATGAGCCTGCACATCCGCAAGCTGGCCGGCACAAATTCTCACCACATTGCCGAGGGTGCGTTTAAGTCCGTTGCCCGGAGTATGAAGGCGGCGGTTGCCATTGATGCGGCAGCGGCAGATGTGATTCCTTCCACAAAGGGAGTGCTGTAATGATCGGTATTATCGATTACGGAGTGGGAAATCTCTTTTCCTTGCGTTCGTCCTTTGACGCAATTGGTGCCAAGACTTTCGTTTCCGGTGATGCAGCGGAGCTTTCTAAGGCAGATAAGCTGATCTTGCCGGGTGTTGGCGCTTTCGGCGATGCGGCAGAAAAGCTGCGGCAGACCGGATTGGATGTTTTCGTCCGTCAGCAGGCAGAAAAAGGCGTGCCCTTGATGGGCATTTGCCTTGGCATGCAGCTTTTATTCGAAAAGGGCTACGAGTACGGCGAGCATGAGGGCCTTGGCCTTTTAAAGGGCAATGTGGTTGCCATGAAGGGCAAGCTGCCCGAGAATCTAAAAATTCCCCACATGGGCTGGAACGCTCTGAAGATCGTGAACAAGGAAAGCCGTCTGCTCTGCAATATCCAAGCGGGCGATCATGTCTACTTTGTCCATTCTTTCTATGCTGAGGGCTGCGAGGATTCCCTTGCCGCTACGGCAGAGTATGGTCGGGATATCACCGCGGCAGTGGAAAAGGGCAATATCTTTGGCTGCCAGTTCCATCCGGAAAAGAGCGGGGAAGTAGGCCTTAACATTCTGCGGGCTTTTGCGCTGGGGGGTTAAACTATGTATATCTATCCTGCCATCGACTTGTATGACGGCAAGGCGGTGCGGCTTTACAAGGGTGACTATGCCCAAATGACTGTTTATAGTGAAAACCCCGTGGAGGTTGCCTTGGATTTTAAGGCGGCGGGTGCCAAGTATATGCACCTTGTGGATCTGCAGGGGGCGAAAACCGGCAAGCCGGAAAACGCTGAAACGATCACAAAGCTTGTGAAAGCATTTGGCGGTTTTGTGGAAGTAGGCGGCGGTATCCGCAATATGGAAACGGTGGAGAGTTACCTTAGCCTTGGCGTTGACCGGGTGATCTTGGGCACGGCTGCGGTAAAAGACCCTGCATTTTTAGAAGAAGCCCTTAAAAAATACGGCGAAAAAATCGCCGTGGGTGTGGATTTAAAGGATGGCTTTGTGGCGGTCAGCGGCTGGACAGAAAAGTCTGAACTGACTGCCGATGTGTTCTTTGAAAGAATGGAGCGGTTGGGGGTCAAGGCGGTAATTTGCACCGATATTTCCCGTGACGGCGCCATGCAGGGCACAAACCGCCAGCTTTACAGGGAGCTGTCTCAAAAGTATTCCATGGACATCATCGCTTCCGGCGGTGTCAGCGACATGGAAGATGTGAAGGCACTAAAGGCAATGAATATCCACGGCGCCATCGTAGGCAAGGCCTACTACACCGGCGCTATTGACCTTAAGAAGGCAGTTGAGGAAACGTTATGATTACAAAACGTATTATACCCTGCCTGGATGTCCGTGACGGACGGGTGGTAAAGGGTACGAATTTCGAGGGCTTAAAGGATGTTTCCAGCCCCGTGGAGCTGGGAAAATTCTATTCCGATAACGGCGCGGATGAGCTGGTTTTCTATGATATTACCGCATCCAGCGACGGACGGAAGCTCTTTACCGACATATTGACGGAAGTGGCTCGCACCATCTTCATTCCGCTGACCGTCGGCGGTGGTATCAACACCGTGGATGATTTTGACCGGGTCTTAAAATGCGGTGCGGATAAGGTTAGCGTCAATTCCGGCGCTATCCGTGACCCAAGCCTGATCCCTGCCGCTGCCAAGCGCTACGGCGACCAGTGCGTGGTGATCTCTGCCGATGTCAAGCGGGTAGATGGCCAGTTTCGGATCTTTGCCAAGGGCGGCAGAGTGGATACCGGCATGGAAGCCATCTCCTGGATCAAAAAATGTGTGGAAAACGGCGCCGGCGAGGTGGTTTTGAATTCCATTGACACCGATGGCGTGAAAAAGGGCTTTGATCTCGAAATGCTTAGTGCGGTGTGCGATGCGGTGGATGTGCCGGTGATTGCCTCCGGCGGTGCAGGCAGCGCGGAAGATTTTGTAAAACTTTTTAAAACACTCCCCAAGGTGGATGCAGGCCTTGCGGCTTCTATCTTTCATTTTGGGCAGGTACAAATTAAGGATCTCAAAAAACTCCTGCGGGAGAATGAAATCGATGTGAGGTTATGAAAATGGATGTAAACCAACTTAAATTTGACGAAAAGGGTCTGATTCCCGCCATCGTTGTGGATGACGATACTGACAAGGTGCTGACCCTTGCTTATATGAATAAAGAAAGTCTTGCCATCTCTATGGAAAGGAAGCTGACCTGCTTTTGGAGCCGTTCCCGTGAGGCACTGTGGCTGAAGGGTGAGACCAGCGGAAACTATCAGCACATCGTGTCCATTACCGCCGATTGTGACGGTGATGCGCTTACTGTGCGCGTAAAAAAGGACGGCCCTGCCTGCCACTTGGGCACGGATTCCTGCTTTACAAACCCTGTTTTGGGCGAGGAAACAGAGAAATTTAAGTTGGAAGGGCTGTATCAGCTCTTGCAGGGACGGAAAAAGGACCTGCCGGAGGGCTCTTACACCACCTATTTGTTCCAAAAGGGCTTAGATAAGATCCTCAAAAAGGTGGGCGAGGAGTGCACGGAGGTCATCATCGCTGGCAAGGCGGATGACAAGGCGGAGACCGTGTACGAAATCGCGGACCTTTGCTACCATGTGATGGTGCTGATGGTGCAGATGGGCATTTCCGTGGAGGATATCCGCACAGAGCTTGCCGGTCGCCATGTTATTGACCACAAGGTCAAGCAGGAGAAAATGACGAAATAAAGGAGGCGGTGCTATGCGCATCGTTGTGAAGATCGGAACCAGTACCTTAGCCCATGCCACGGGCAATTTGAATATTCGCCGCATTGGCGAGCTCTGTGCCTGCCTCAGCGATATGAAAAATGCAGGTCATGAGGTCATCATGGTGTCTTCCGGCGCTATCGGCATGGGTGTGGGTAAGTTAGGGCTGCGTCAGCGGCCCACGGATATTCCCACCAAGCAGGCGGCTGCGGCGGTGGGTCAGTGCGAGCTGATGTATACATATGATAAGCTCTTCAGCGAGTATCACCATACCGTTGCCCAGCTGCTCATCACCGGCGACGATGTTGCCGATGAGGTACGCCATCAGAATTTCAGCAATACAATTAACCGGTTGCTGGAATTGGGCTGCATGCCCATCATCAATGAAAACGATACTGTTGCCACGGCAGAATTGGGCATTGGCGATAACGATACCTTGGCGGCCATCGTTGCCCAAAGCGTCAAGGCTGACAAACTGGTGCTGCTTTCGGATATCGACGGTCTTTACACCGCTGATCCCCATACGCATCCCGATGCAAAGCTTATCAGCCATGTGGATAAGATCGACGAGGACATTTTGGCCCTGGCTGGTGTCAGCGGTTCTGATTTGGGTACCGGTGGCATGGTCACCAAGCTGAATGCAGCCAAGATCTGTATGGCTTGCGGCTGCGATATGGTTATCACCAACGGCAATGATCCGCAAAATCTCTATGCCATTATGGACGGCAAGGCAGTTGGCACGACTTTTACGGAGAAAGCCTATGTTTGAGATGCTGAAGGCCGCAAAGGCGGCAAAAAACGAGATATCCCAGTTGAGCGAGAAGCAGAAAAATGCTGCCCTTTATGCCATGGCAGACGCACTTTTGCAGCAGTCGGATGCCATTTTGGCAGCCAACGCTTTGGATATGGACTGGGCAAGAAGCAGCATTTCTGCTGTCATGCTGGACCGGCTGAAGCTCAGCAGAGAGCGTATCGCCGGTATGGCGGCAGGTCTTCGGGATGTGGCAGCGCTGCCGGACCCGGTGGGACGTGTGCTGGAAGAATACCAGCGCAGTGACGGGCTGCTGATCCAAAAGGTCTCTGCGCCCATGGGCGTCATCGCCATTATCTACGAAAGCCGGCCCAATGTCACCAGCGATGCGGCGGCTCTTTGCCTGAAAAGCGGCAATGTGTGCGTGCTGCGGGGCGGAAAAGAGGCATTCCGTTCTGCAAATGCCATCGTTACCGCACTGAAAAGTGGTCTTAGGTCTGTTGGTATTACGGAAAATGCGGTGAATCTGGTGCAGGATACCACCCGGGAAAGCGCCAATGCGCTGATGACCGCGGAAAAATACATCGATCTGCTGATCCCCAGAGGGGGAGCGGGGTTGATAAGTGCCTGCGTGAAAAATGCCACCGTGCCCTGCATTGCTACCGGTACCGGCATCTGCCATGTGTATGTGGAAAAGACGGCAGATCTCGACATGGCGCTGAAAATCGTAGAAAATGCCAAGACCAGCCGCCCCAGCGTGTGCAACGCCGAAGAGGTGCTGCTGGTGGACAAAGCCATCGCAGGAGCGTTTCTGCCCAAGCTGGCGGCTCGTATCCCGCAGGTGGAGCTGCGGCTGGATAAATACGCAGCAGCCATTATTCCCGGCAAAGCGGCAAGGCCGCAGGATTTCGATACGGAGTTTTTGGACTACATCTTGGCAGTTAAGTGTGTGGAAGATGTCCATGAAGCGGTTGCACATATCGCTGAGCACGCCACTGGCCACAGCGAGGCCATCGTCACCCGGTCAGAGACTGCAAAAAAGGTGTTTACGGGCAGCGTAGACAGCGCGGCGGTGTATGTCAACGCATCTACCCGTTTTACCGATGGCGGCGAATTCGGTCTTGGCTGCGAAATGGGCATTTCTACCCAAAAGCTCCATGCCCGTGGCCCGATGGGTCTCAGGGAGCTGACCACGGGGAAGTATGTTATCACCGGAAACGGCCATATTAGATAGGAGTATCATATGAAATACGGATTTATTGGCTGCGGAAACATGGGCGGCGCTATTGCCACAGCCCTTTCCAAGGCAACAAAGGATATACTGCTTGCAGACCACACCAAAGCGGAAGCATTGGCGATGGAGCTGGGCTGTGCCTGGGGCAGCAATGAAGATGCGGCTGCCTGTGACCGGCTGTTTTTGGGAGTAAAGCCCCAAGCCATGGGCGCTGTTTTGCAGCAGCTGCAAGGGGTTTTGCGTGATAAAAAGCCCATACTCATTACCATGGCGGCAGGCCTTGAGATCGCTGCCATTGAGAAAATGGCAGGCATTAAGCTGCCTGTCATCCGTATCATGCCCAACACCCCTGTGGCGGTGGGCAAGGGTGTGATCCAGTATTGCTGCAACGAGCTTGTGAATGATGCCGTAGTTGCGGACTTCTTAAACGATATGCGTTTTGCGGGGCTTTTGGACAGCATCGATGAAAAACTCATCGATGCGGCATGCTCCCTGTCCGGCTGCGGCCCTGCCTTTGCCTACCTCTTTATCGAGGCGTTGGCAGACGGCGCGGTGGCCTGCGGCGTGCCCCGGGACAAGGCCATAGAATATGCCTGCGCCATGCTTAACGGCGCTGCGGAAATGGTAGCGGCTACCGGTAAGCACCCAGGAGCGCTGAAAGATGCGGTGTGTTCTCCCGGTGGCAGCACCATCGAGGGTGTCAAGACCTTGGAGGAAAAGGGCTTCCGCGGTGCTGTGATGGACTGCATCGCTGCGGCCTATAGACGAAACAAGGAATTAGGCAAAAGGTGAAATAAAATATCCGCAGAGAATTCTCTGCTGCACCTGTAAAATGAAAGTAGACACTCACAAAAGTGTGGGTGTCTACTTTTTTGTAAGAGAGTCGCTGCGGAGTTACAGCTCCACAGCGACCAGGGCTTTCAATATACATCCACAGCATATTTTAAGCTAACTCAATCTTACGGTATTACACCGTCAATGTCAAGAAAAGGTAATCCTTATGACAATGCAATGGCAGAAAATTTCTTCTCCATTATTAAGACAGAGTGTATCTACCGGCATAAACCAAGGACACTTCAGAAGGCGAACGGTCTAATCGATAGATACATTCACTTCTATAACCGCGAGCGCATCCAGAATAAAACTGGAGTGGCGCTGCTGACGCTGCGCCACTCCGCATAAAACCAAATATTTCCTACATAGGTGCTTTTTTGTGCTGTCCGTACAAACTGGGGCAGTTCATTTTGCAGGCGCTTTCGTTTATCGGCCGAACTTTTCGGCAGCATTTTTCATCATATCCCGAATGGGAAGATCGTAAGGACAGCGGCTTTCGCAGACACCGCAGCCGATGCAGTCGGAGGCGGTCTTTTCCATGCCGGCGTAGCGAGTCTTCGCCCAATCGGCAAGGCCGTAGCGGGAAAGATATCCCTCCAGCAGGAAAATGGCAGAGATAGAAATGCCGGCTGTACAGGGAGCACAGTAGTTGCACCGGCGGCAGAATTGGGTGCCGAGGGTGCGGCGGATTTCCTCGATGGCAGCATTTTCTGCATCGGTAAGCGGGGCGGGGTCTTCCACAGCGGCGATGTTCTGGGCGATTTCTTTTTCCTCCGCCATGCCGGGGATCACCACGGTCACATCGTCATTCATGGCAATGTAGCGCAGGGCAAGCCGGGCGTCTTCCAGAGCACCGCCGGCAAGAGGCTTCATGCAGATAAAGCCGATGTTCTTTTCCGTGCACTTTTTCATCAGCTCCACGCCTTGGGATTCGACGATGTTATAGGGAAACATCAGCGTTTCCACCCAATCCGTCTCCAGCGCCTTTTCAAAGACCTCTAAAGAGTGGGCGGTCAGGCCGATATGGCCGATCTTGCCGGCAGCTTTGGCTTCCATAAGACCTTCCAAAGCACCGCCGGGGGCGGTGACCTTCTCGTAATCGGCAAGGGAGGGGTTGTGGATCTGATACAAGTCTATGTAGTCGGTGCGAAGGTTATGGAGGCTGATGTCCACATCCTTTAATACGCCCTCTTTGTCCCGGGACATGCTCTTGGTAGCGAGGATAAAATGCTCGCGGATGCCCTCTAAAGCCTGACCCAGATAGCTTTCGCTGACGGTGTAGCCACGGGCGGTGTCAATATAGTTGACACCGGCATCTTTCAGGGAAAGCATCAGTTTTCTTGTGCTTTCCGCATCGATCTTCTGGATGGGGATACCGCCAAAGCCGAGGCGGGAGACATTTAAACCGGTCTTGCCTAAAATTCTGTATTCCATAGAATGCCCTCAGAAAATTATTTCAGCATATCGATGAGTTTGCCCAGCACAGGCTCGAATGCGGCGCCGTACCAGTGATTCTCAAGCTTTGCGGTTTCTTCGATGCAGGAAACGGTATAGTCTGCTGCGATCTTGGCTGCATCAAAAGCAGTCTTGCCCCGCACCAGGCTGCCCACAAAGGCAGATGCGTAAATATCGCCGGTGCCGTGACAGCTGTTGGGAAGGAAAACGTGCTCATAGTAGGAATACTTGCCGTTTTCCCAAACCACCACGCCGGTCTTGCCGCTTTGGTAGGAAACACCGGTGAGGATCACATTTTTGCAGCCCAAAGCTGTCAGCTTTTCGATGAGTGCATCGATGTAGCTGCGGTCATACTCGGTTTTGAATTCCATATCGGTGAGGAAGCAGGCCTCTGTGATGTTGGGAACGACAAAATCCGCTTTGGCACAAAGGCCTTTCATGGCCTGCACATAAGCTGCGTCAAAGGCAGGGTAGAGCTTGCCGTTGTCTGCCATGGCGGGGTCAACGATCTTGAGGCTGCCTTCGGCGGCCACATCCCTAAACAGCTGAGCAACAAGGTCGATCTGCTCTGTGCTGCCTAAGTATCCGGTGTAGATGGCATCAAAAGCAATGCCTTCCTTGACCCAGTGGTCGCGGATCGCCGGAATGTCCTCGGTCAGATCCCGGAAAGTAAATCCGGTAAAGCCGGCAGTGTGGGTGGAAAGAACTGCTGAGGGGAGCACACAGGTCTCGACGCCGCAGGCGGAGATAATGGGCAGCGCTACGGTCAGAGAACACTGTCCAACGCAGGAAATGTCCTGCACGGTAAGGATCTTTTTGTAAGTCATGGTAATGCTCCTTATACGGGAAATTTTCTTTATTGTATCACATCTCGGCAAAAAATAAAGTACCAAATTTCATTTAAAGTGTGAATTTTTTAGAAAATATCCTTATGAAAGCTGTTTAAAAGGGGCTTATGCAGGATTATTTGGATTGACTTTCAGAAAAGAATAGTGTATCTTATGTGTAGAGCTTGTCTGTTGCTTACCGTATAGTGGGCAGTAGCGAAAACAGAATACTCCGTAGAGATTTAGAGAAACGGAAAGCAAGCGGACACAGATTATGTGGCTGCGGTTTTGCCGTTTCTTTTTTTGTATGGAAAGTCAGCCGGCTAAGAGTGGAGGATATGAAATGAAAATTTCTGAGATCATTACATGCTTGGAGTGTAACCCTGTGGTGGCTGCGGTACAAAACGACAAGTGGCAGGCGGCCGTGGAAAGCCCCGCGCAGGTGATCTTCTACTTATCGGCCGATCTTCTGACGGTGAAAGAAATGATCCGGCAGGCTCATGCAGCCGGAAAATATGTAATGGTGCACATTGACCTTGCCGAAGGCATCGGCAAAGACAAGGCCGGCATCCGCTACCTTGCAGATTGCGGAGCGGACGGTATTCTTTCTACGAAAGCCCAAATGATTCGCCTCGCCAAAGAGCAGGGGATGGTTGCGGTGCAGCGCTTCTTTGCGCTGGACTCCAAGGGTATGGAGAACATTGAGGAAATGCTGCGAAACACCAATCCTCACCTGATGGAGATCATGCCCGGCATTGCCACCAAAGTTATTCGCCGCTTTGCTAAGAGCGGTATCCCGGTCATCGCCGGCGGCTTGGTGCAAACAAAGCAGGAAGTCACCGAAGCCCTTGGGGTAGGAGCCCTGGCGGTATCTACCGGCCAAATTGAATTGTGGAACATTTAAAATTTATTATAACCGGAGGAAACGAAGATGAAAGAAACAAGACCTTATGTTCAGTGGGACTTGATAAACAACTTCATGGTTGATGTGTTCAAGGCCTACGGCGTGCCCGAAGAGGACGCAAAGATCTGCGCCGATGTGCTGCTGGAGTCTGACCGCCGCGGTATCGAAAGCCACGGCTGCAACCGCTTCAAGCCCATCTACCTGGACCGCATTAAGAACGGCACTCTGCTGCCCGTGACCGAGTGTGAGATCGTCAAGGAGACCCCCACCACCGTGGTTATGGATGCCCACAACGGCATGGGTATGGTTGCTTCCCACAAGATGATGGAAAAGCTCATCGAGAAGGCTAAGGTCTACGGCATGCTCGGCGGCACCATCTTCAACTCTACCCACTACGGCATCGCAGGCTACTGGACCACTATGGCCGAAAAGGCCGGCATGACCGGTATTACCGGTACCAATGCCCGGCCTTCCGTTGCTCCTACCTGGGGCGTTGAGCCTATGATGGGTACCAATCCTCTGACCTTTACTATGCCCACCGATGAGGAGTTCCCCTTCAACTTTGACTGTGCTACCTCCACCATCCAGAACGGCAAGATCGAGTTCTATGCCCGCAGCGGCAAGCCCACTCCCGCCGGTTTGACCGTTACCACCGACGGCGGCACCATGACCGATTCCGCTGAGATCCTGAAGCAGATGCGTGCAGGCAACTGCGCTCTGGCACCTCTGGGCGGCTTGGGCGAAGAGACTGGAGGCTTCAAGGGTTACGGCTTCACCACCATCGTTGAGATCCTGTCTGCAGCACTCTCCGGCGGTCCCTACATGAAGGCCCTCAGCGGCAAGGACGAAAACGGCAACAACTGCATGTACCGTCTGGGCCACTTCTTCTTTGTCATCAACCCTGAGTTCTTCATGGGTCTGGACACCTTCAAGGAGACTGCTGGTGGCATCTGCCGTGGCCTGCGTGAGTCCACCAAGGCTCCCGGTGCTGAGCGGATCTACACCGCCGGTGAGAAGGAATGGCTGTCCTGGCAGGAGCGCAAGGACCTGGGCGTTCCCGTGGGCGAGGCCATCCAGAAGGAATTCACCCAGCTGCGTGACGAGTGCGGCCTGGATTACAAGTTCCCCTTTGAGGGTTGATAACGAAAGGAGAAATAACAATGGATTACGCAAAGGAAAGTCTTAAGAAGCATGTTGAGTGGGGCGGTAAGATCGAAGTGATCTGCACCGTTCCCTGCAAAACCAAAGATGATCTTTCTCTGGCATATACCCCCGGTGTCGCGCAGCCCTGTCTGGAGATCCAGAAGGATGTCAACAAGTCTTACGAATTGACCCGCCGCCACAACCTGTGCGCCGTCATCACCGACGGTACTGCAGTTCTGGGCCTTGGCGACATCGGCCCTGAGGCCGGTATGCCTGTTATGGAGGGCAAGTGCGCTCTGTTTAAGTCCTTTGGCGATGTGGATGCCATCCCTCTTTGCGTTAAATCTAAGGATGTTGACGAGTTTGTCAACGCTGTATATCTGATGTCCGGCTCCTTCGGCGGCATCAACCTGGAGGATATCTCTGCTCCCCGCTGCTTTGAGATCGAGCGCAAGCTGAAGGAAAAGTGCGACATTCCCATCTTCCACGACGACCAGCACGGCACTGCTGTTATTACGCTGGCCGGTCTGACCAACGCCCTGAAGGTGGTTGGCAAGAAGAAGGAAGAGGTTAAGGTCGTTACCTCCGGTGCCGGTGCTGCTGCCATCGCCATCGTCAAGCTGCTGCTGTCTGCCGGCTACAAGAATGTTGTTATGACCGACCGCACCGGTGCTATTTACGCCGGCCGTGAGGGGCTCAACTGGATCAAGGAAGAAATGGCCCAGGTCACCAATTTGCAGAAGGAGCAGGGCAAGCTGGCAGATGTCATCGTAGGCGCTGACGTGTTCATCGGCGTTTCTGCTCCCGGCACTCTGACTACGGAGATGGTCAAGACCATGAACAAGGACGCCATCATCTTTGCTTGTGCCAACCCAACTCCCGAGATATTCCCCGAAGATGCCAAGGCAGGCGGCGCTGCTGTTATTGCCACCGGTCGCAGCGATTTCCCCAACCAGATCAACAATGTTCTGGCATTCCCCGGCATCTTCCGCGGTACTTTCGATGTCCGCGCCAGCGATATCAATGAGGAAATGAAGGTTGCCGCTGCGGAGGCGCTGGCAGGCCTGATTTCCGACGAAGAGCTGACTGCCGATTACATCATTCCTGCCGCATTTGACGAGCGGGTCGGTCCTGCGGTTGCCAAGGCTGTTGCCGAAGCTGCACGCAAGACCGGCGTAGCAAGAATCTAAACCTAAATTACAAGTGATAACCACCGGCCGGTGGTTATCACTTGTAATACGGGTATTGCAGCGGGAAAAATACTTTTCTCGAAAAAGGCCAAAATAGTGCTTGACAAACTGTGGCGACATCGCTATAATAAGCATGTTCTGTTTGAGCCGCCGGTATAGCTCAGTTGGTAGAGCAACTGATTTGTAATCAGTAGGTCGGGGGTTCGAGTCCGTCTACCGGCTCCATTCAGACACGAACTGAATAAGGGGGAGTTCCCGAGTGGCCAAAGGGGACAGACTGTAAATCTGCTGCGTATCGCTTCGATGGTTCGAATCCGTCCTCCCCCACCAAAAATCCTCGTTCGTAAGAACGGGGATTTTTACTTTTTCACTATTACCTATTCACTCTTCTCTAAAAATCCTACAGGCGATTTTTGGAAAGTAATAAGTAACAGTGAATAGTGAAGAAGTTTATTGTAAAACCGCTAGAGTCTCTAGCGGTTTTCCTGTTTTTATACCCCAAATTATCGTTCGATTTTCATGTGCGTAAAATACCTACTTGATGGATTGGAACGCCCGAGATTAACTTCGTATTGTTTATCGTGTGGATTTTATGGAAAGTTTGCTTGACATTATAAGTATACTGTGTTAAGATGACGGAAAGTAAACTTTCCGTTCAGGGGTGATACATTACGAAAAACCGGGTCGAAGAACTGCGAAAGCTACGCGGTATCAAGCAAGAGGATCTTGCCAAAGCTATGGAGGTTTCAAGGCAGACCATAGGGTCCATTGAAAATGGCCGCTATAACCCCTCCATCACGCTGGCCTTCAAGCTCTCCCGCTTTTTCGAGCTGCCGATTGAAGAAATATTTATTTATGATGAAGATTCTATTTAAAGAAGGGAGCTTCAAACTATATGAACCAAACTGGTCAAATTGTTTTCATTATATTTATTATTGCATACATGATTTTCTGGGGGACGATCATTTGTATCGGAATCCCCAAAGAAGAACGCAGAAAGCGGCAGAAAAAATATGATGAACGACAAGTCGCTGAGCAGGGGCGTGCCAGCAAATATGCATATATCACTTTGCTCGTATATTTGGTGTTCTATTCAATTCTGGATGTGGGCTTTGATTTCGTATGGTGCGAGCAGATTTTTGGTATTTTCTTAGGCATAATGTTCAGTCTGTCTGTATACTTAGCATACTGTATTTTTCAGGACGCATATTTCAGTATCGGTGAAAGCAAACCCGGCGCTTTAATTGGTGTCAATATTATTGGATTAAGTCAACTCCTGCTGACAGTTGAGTGTATCAAAGGCGGCAGTATTCTTGAAAATGGAATCATCTCTGTTGATGGCCTACACCTTTTGTTTGTTGCACTTGTCCTGCTTCTCGATGCTTTTGTCCTGATCCGCAATCGGATGGATAGGCGCTCTTCGTAGGAATATATATTTCGTTCAAACACAAAAATGACCGCATTTTGTAGCCCCAGAGCACAAAAAACGTTGTGGCTCTAAGGATTTCTCGCTTTGCCGCATCCAAAATCTAATCAAAAATATACATTATGCTCAAAACTGCCATAAATCCTCGTTCGTAAGAACGGGGATTTTTACTTTTTCACTATTACCTATTCACTCTGCACTAAAAATCCTACAGGCGATTTTTGGAAAGTAATAAGTAACAGTGAATATTGAAGAAGTATATTCCGCCAGGGCGGAATATCACCAAAAACTCCGTCAAAATGGATTCGGACGACCGAAAAGTGTTAATTCGCCTTGAATTTTATACAAAATTAAAGTGAGCTCTTGAATACTTTTTTATAGTTATCCTTAGGCGAGACGCCAAAGCGCTCCTTGTAGGCTCTGTAAAATGAGCTATATTCCAACCATCCGCATTTTTCACTCACAATATTCGGTCTGTATCCTTCCATCAACATGTCTTTAGCAATAATCAGCCTTTTCGTAACTATGTACTCCCACACCGTCGTTCCTGTCATTGCTTTAAACTTTCTGTTTAGGTGTGTTTTGCTTATATGAAAATGTTCACATATTTCATCAAGTGTTAAGATAGCAGTCAAATTTCTGTTGATATATTGGATTAGTTTTTCGTTTGCCGACATGGCATAATTTACGTTTTCTGATTTGTTGATATTTTTGCACAGTTCCGTCAGCAAAACAGTGAGATACAACCTTTTATCTTCAAGCGACTCGGCGTTTACAATATTATCGATGTAATGCAACCAAACACTTTTTTCCGAATCGGTTGAAAAGATTCTGTTAAATCTTCCGAGAGGCTTTTCATCTATAATTGAAATTAAAGCTTCTGCCTGAGTCCCCAATAGAGCTGCTTCATCGAAATTTATCACACACCGCGTATAAGGGAGTTCTTTATTTATAAGCAGTGTATGTATTTCGGATTTTTTAATTATAAGTATATCATTTGGTTTTAAATCGTATATTGTTCCCTCGATAAAATACTTCGCATCCCCCGTTAAAAAACAAAAAATCTCGTAATTATCATGGGTATGCTTATTAAACAAACTAACATCAGGTTTATTTGTGCAGGTTTTATGTGCATATAGGTAACCTTTCATTTCCATCACCTTGTTCAATATATCATAAATTGTTTATTTTTACAATATATTTGTGGTTTTTATGCAATTTACTTTGAATTAACACCTCCTTATAATATAAATAAGGAGGTGAACTTTATGAAAAACATAAAAATTTACGCCTTTTCCGATGAGGCCAGTGCTAATATTAACAATCAGATTGACGCTTTAATCAGAAATAATCTCGATGGTATGGAAATCCGTAATGTTGACGGGATTAACATATCAAGTATTACAAAAGAAAAAGCAAAGGAAGTGAAGGCAAAAACAGATGCTCACGCGCTGTCTATCTGGTCTATTGGCTCTCCCTTAGGAAAGATAGACATTCATGATGATTTCAAACCTCATCTTGAAATGTTTAAACACACTCTGGAAATTGCGGAAATACTAGATTGCAAAAACATCAGACTCTTTTCTTTCTTTATGCCAAAGAAACTTTCAGCGGATATATACAAAGAAGAGATTATCGACCGCCTAGGTAAGTTCACAGAAATAGCAAGTAACTATGATATCACACTTTGTCACGAGAACGAAAAAGAGATTTACGGCGACATTCCCGAAAGATGTCTAGAAATACATAAATATTTCCCTGAAATCAAAGCGGTTTTTGACCCTGCAAACTTCGTTCAATGCGGTGTTGATACTATAAAAGCATGGGAAATGTTAAAGGATTATGTGTGTTATATTCACATCAAAGATGCTTTAATTGACGGTCATGTAGTGCCTGCAGGAAGCGGGATCGGCAACGTGCAAAAAATTGCAAGAGATTTTATTGAACGCGGCGGTAAAAGCTTTACTATTGAACCTCATCTGACCGTTTTCAGCGGATTTGAACAGTTGGAACGTAAAGGCGAATCAATAAACACGCATATCAGTTTTCCTGACAATGATACTGCCTTTGATACAGCGTGTAAATGCTTTAAAAATCTTTTATAAGAAGGACATGCAAATGAAAATAGGAGCACAGTTATATACAGTAAGAAATTTTTGTCAGACGAAAGAAGATTTTTCCGAGACCCTTAAAAAAGTTGCAGACATCGGATATAAAACCGTTCAGGTATCCGGAACCTGTGAATATGACCCTAAGTGGCTTTCCGATGAACTGAAAAAGAACGGACTCCAGTGTGTGATTACGCATATAGCGAAAGACAAATTACTTGATGATGCAAAACAGGTAGCCTTAGATCATCAAGCGTTTGATTGTGACTATATTGGGCTTGGGGGCTATTCTTTTAGCGGCATTGAAGAAGAACTAAAGGAGTTTTCAAAAACCTTTATGCCTGCTGCCGATACCATAAAACAACAGGGCAAATACTTTATGTATCACAATCATTCCAGAGAGTTTCAAAAAGTAAACGGAAAAATTATTTTGGAGCATTTGGCAGAGCAGTTTCCTGCCGATATGATGGGCTTCACTTTAGATACTTATTGGATACAATTTGCCGGCGCTGATCCTGCCTATTGGATTGAAAGATTGGCTTCAAGAGTGCCCTGTATTCACCTAAAAGACCAAACCTTCGATCAAAAGATGGCAGTTATTGGTGAAGGTAATATCAACTTTGACCGTATATTTTTAAGTGCAGAGCAGGCAGGAACAAAGTACATGTTGGTTGAACAGGATAATTGTAATGGCGAAAATCCGTTTGACTGCTTAAAAAGGAGCTATGAATTTTTAAAATCAAGGGGGTTTGAATAATGGAAAAGATTAAACTTGGAATTATAGGCATAGGTAATATGGGCTCTGCCCACGCAAAAAACATAACCGAAGGAAAGTGTCCCGACATTGAGATAGTTGCCATTGCGGATACAGATCCTGCGAGATTGAGTTGGGCAAAGCGGCAGGGATATGGCGAGAACATTTCCTATTTCGATGATGCTATTGTGATGCTTGACAGCGGACTCATTAACGGTTGTCTTATTGCCGTCCCTCACTACGACCATCCTGGTTTAACAATAGAATGCATGAAGCGTTCCATTCACGTTATGCTTGAAAAACCGGCGGGGGTTTATACTAAGCACGTAATTGAAATGAATAAAGTCGCTGACAAACACCCGGACGTTGTTTTCGGAATGATGTTTAATCAACGCACCAATTGTGTGTATAGAAAGTTAAGAGAGTTAGTACAGTCGGGGGAATATGGTGAAATCAGACGTGTCAATTGGCTGATAACAACCTGGTATCGCCCTCAAGCTTATTATAATTCGGGTGGTTGGCGCGCTACCTGGGCAGGCGAAGGTGGCGGAGTTTTACTCAATCAATGTCCTCATCAGCTTGATCTGCTGCAGTGGATTTGCGGAATGCCTGTAAAGGTCATGGCACATTTACACTACGGAAAATGGCACGATATTGAAGTGGAAGATGATGTTTCAGCATACTTGGAATTTGAAAACGGAGCAACAGGTGTATTTGTCACCTCTACAGGTGATGCATGCGGTACCAACCGCTTTGAAATTCAAATGGATAAAGCCAAGTTCGTTGTGGAAAACGACACGCTTGTGATGGATGAATACGAAATGCCCGAGCAAGAGTTTTCAAAAACCAACACCGATCCCTTCAATAGATTGAAGGGGGAAAAGAGGGAAGTGGAGACCGATGGACAGAATCTTGGCCACGTGGGCGTCTTAAACGCTTGGGCAGATGCCATTTTGCATGATGGCAATCAAATTGCCGATGGCAGAGAAGGAATCAATGGCCTTTCTTTGTCCAATGCCATGCATTTGTCTTCGTTCTTAAATAAAGAGATCACCCTTCCCTTTGATGATGAGCTTTATTATGCCGAGCTGATGAAGCGGGTCGGTTCTTCTCGAAAAAAGGAAAACGCCACCTGCGAATTTGCTGATGCCTCGGCTGTTATCGGCAGTACCAAATCCTAAGCGGAGCCCTTTTCTGGTAGGAAGGAAAATGGGATTTAAGACGAAAGTGCAATCGAATCCGCCCCAATAAAAAATCCGGGCAGCCAAGTTAATGGCTGTCCGGATTTTTTTTATTGGGTTAGATTTCTACATCCAGCTTGGCGATAACAGCAGCGCAACGCTTACACAGACCCTCTTCGTTTGCCTGCTCGGAGTGCATCCAGCAGCGGGGGCACTTTTCGCCCTTGGCCTCGGATACGCCCACGGTCAGCTCGGGGTAGTTGACACCCTGTGCAGCCTCAGCACCCTCGGGAGCGGATTCCCATGCTACGGAGGACACGATGCAGATTTCTGCAAGGTTCAGGCCCTCACATGCTGTCTTGAGCTCGTCAGAGCCTGCAAGGCTGACATGAGCCTCCAGAGCCTTGCCGATGCGCTTGTCGGCACGGGCTTTTTCCAGCACGCCGTTGACATCGCTTCTCAGCTTCATGACGGTATTCCACTTTTCCATAGTGGCATCGTCAAGGACATACTCTGCAAAGCTCTCGGGCATCTGATTGAGCAGAACATTGCGCGCATCGTCGCTTTCACGGTGGGGCATAGCCTGCCAAACTTCGTCGCAGGTGAAGGCGAGGATGGGAGCAAACAGCTTTGCCATGGCATCGAGGATCAGGAACAGAGCGGTCTGTGCGCTGCGGCGGCGCAGGCCGTCCTTTTCTTCGCAGTAGAGGCGATCCTTGAGGATATCCAGATAGAAGGAACTGAGCTCAACGACACAGAAATCGTTCATGGCGTGGGTGATGACATGGAATTCATAGCCGTTGTAGGCCTTACGAACCAGCTTTGTAAGCTCGTCCAGCTTGGTCAGTGCCCATTTGTCCAGCTCTTCCATCTGGTCGGCGGGGACAAGGTTGTTGGGGTCAAATCCGCTCAGGTTACCAAGGCAGTAGCGGGCGGTATTGCGGAACTTCAGATAGTTCTGAGCGATCTGCTTGAAGATCTCCTTGGAGCATCTTACGTCTGCGTGGTAGTCGGAGGATGCAGCCCACAGACGGACGATGTCAGCGCCGAAGTCCTTGATGAGGTCTGCGGGGTCAACACCGTTGCCCAGGGACTTGTGCATTGCGCGGCCCTGACCGTCAACCACCCAGCCGTGGGTCAGCACCTGCTTGAAGGGTGCGCCCTTGTCCAGTGCACCGACAGAGGTCAGCAGGGAAGACTGGAACCAGCCACGGTACTGGTCAGCGCCTTCCAGATATACATCCGCAGGCCACAGTTCGGGGGTGCGGTGCATCAGGGATGCGTAGTGGGTAGAGCCAGAGTCAAACCAGCAGTCTAAGGTGTCGGTTTCCTTGCTGAACTGCTTGCCACCGCAGTGGGGGCAGGTAAAGCCATCGGGAACAAGTTCCATGGCGTCCTTTTCAAACCAAATGTTGGAGCCGTGCTCGTCAAACAGCTTGGAGATCTTTTCGATGGAGTCGGGGGTGGAAACGGGCTTTCCGCAATCGGCACAGTAGAATACGGGGATAGGCAGACCCCAACGGCGCTGACGGCTGATGCACCAATCGGCGCGCTCCCGGATCATGCTGGTCATGCGGTCTTCGCCCCAGGCAGGATACCACTGGACATTCTCAATGGCCTTGACAGCCTGGTCCTTAAAGGATTCCACACTGCAGAACCACTGGGGCGTTGCCCGGAAGATAACGGGCTTCTTGCAGCGGTCGTGATGGGGGTAGGAGTGAACGATCTCTTCGGATGCAAACAGCATGCCGGACTCTTCCATGTCAGCCTTGATGATGGGGTTGCTCTCTTCGGTCTTCATGCCGGCGTACTTGCCTGCGTAGTCGGTGTGGCGGCCATAATCGTCCACGGGAACAACAAGCTCCATGCCGTAGCGCATGCAGGTCTGATAGTCGTCAGCACCGAAGCCGGGAGCGGTGTGGACACAGCCGGTACCGGAGTCCATGGTGACATACTCAGCCCAAACAAGGCGGGAGGTCTTGTCAATGAAGGGGTGCTGTGCCAGCATATTCTCGAAGAATGCGCCGGGGTAGGTGGCAAGAATCTGATAGCTGGTGTAACCGCCCATGCCCATAACCTTCTCGCACAAAGCTTCCGCTACGATAAAGGTCTCGTCGCTGTAATCGGGCTTGACCAGCACGTAGTTATCCCGGGGATGCAGGCAGATGGCCATATTGCCGGGGAGGGTCCAGATGGTGGTGGTCCAAATGACGAAGAAGGTCTTGCTCAGGTCAAAGCCGGCAAGCTTGCCCAGATCGTCCTTTACCGGGAACTTGACATAGACAGAGGTACAAGGGTCGTCTTTGTACTCAATGTCAGCCTCTGCAACTGCGGTTGCACAGAAGGGGCACCAGGTAACGGGCTTTAAGCCCTTGTAGATATAGCCCTTGTCGAACATGCGGCCAAAGACTTTAACTTCCTGAGCCTCGAAGTGCTTGTCCATGGTGCGGTAGGGGTGCTCCCAGTCGCCTACAACGCCC
>JAZUNW010000009.1:0-2348 GCA_045604325.1 Faecousia sp.
CTTTAATGATGTTCCTATGATTGTTGTTTTGAAAATGAAAATAGGGAACAAATGCGGTTCGTCAGAACTATGGTTGTGCCCTATTTGGGCAAGGATAGATGCGAAGCATCGCAAGGGGTGCAGCCTCTTGTACGGAACAAAAGTGATGCAGGACAGCGAGGATATTCAGATATCTTCGCTGTAAACTCCGTAGGACGCACTACATGGTCGCAGACCATGTATAGAAGTGCGCCCTGGTTCCTAAGGACAAATGGTTCCCATGTTTGCTAAATTTTATCAATAATTTTTCCGGAGTGCAAAGTGTGGATAAAATTTGAATCTTGCATACTTTTCCGTAAAAAGAGATGAGGCGGTGACCGGATTGGTCACCGCCCTTTTGTCCTTATCGGCGAAACAGTTTTTTCAGATCCTTCAGGTCATCCAAACCGATGTCCCTGCTTTTCTTCGGCTCCGGTTTTACATAGTCAAAGCCACCATGGGGTTCCCGGATGCAGAAGCCGATGGACAGCCGGTCCGGGTCGCCCTCGAAGCCATGCTCGGTGTCCGCATTGTACACCACACCGTCGATGCGCTTGAAAAGCTGTCCGGGGCTGGGGTACTGGCCTGCGGGACGGAAACCGTCTGCGATCAGAATCTGCCGGTACTGCTCCAGGGCCCGGTGGGCGGCGTTGGTGTCGCCGTTATAGCCTGCGGAGAAGTAGATCACACCGGGGTCATATTCTTCCAGATTATATTCGCTGCCGCCACAGGTCCACTTGGGATACTGGGGAAGCATGGTGTCCCATTGATTAAGTTCTGCTTCATCCTTTGCTCTCTGTGCCTGTTCCTCGGCAACTGCCGCAGGGAGCTTGGTACCGCAGTCTTCGCAGTATTTTGTGCCGATGGTGTTCTGCTTGCCGCAGGAGGGACAAACCGCGCCTTCTGCTACGGTCTGCTCCGGGAGCTTGGCACCGCAGGCGGGGCAGAAGGTCTTTTCCGCTGTGGTAGGCTGGCCGCAGCCGGGACAGATCTTCGTGTTCTTGCCCATCTGGGTGGCATAGCACTGCATGGAGCGTTCCAGATTGGCAAAGGCACCCTCCAGAGAGGATGTGGTTTTTCTTGCTTCCTGGGCGGCATTGCCCGCCGCCTGGTCAAAGCGGTCAGCAGCTTTGTTTGCATACTCGGTGGCCCTGGGTTCCACCACCTCCCGGACGGCCTTGCCCACGGCATCGCCGATGCCCTTGCTGATACCCTGACTGACGGCATCCCGAATGGCCCGTTTCAAAAAACTCATAAATTATCCTCCTTTTTTCATTCTTAGCTGTCATTGCGAACCGGTCCGCTTAAGTGGTATGGCAATTCGTTCTCCTTAGGTAATTTCTGCGATAACGCAATATGTCATAATCTCACTTGCTTCAAACCTTCTTCTTTAATTATATAACAGTTTTGGGGTTGTTTTCAAGATAGACGGTTTTCTTTTTATTCCGTTATTTGTCGAAGTCGATGCACCTGTTTCGCTGACTGATTCTCAGCAGAAGCTATTGGAGCGTTGGGCAAGATTAAGTGAAGAGCAGCAAGCAGTTGTTTTTGCTTTAATTGAAAAAATGTGAAAATCCGCCAGGATTGGCATCGTAAGGTGTGCCAGCACTGGCGGGTTTCGTCATAATTTGATTTGGACAAAAGAAAAACAAGCGATATCTCGTTCATAATGAACCGGATATCGCTCGTTTTTGCTGCTGCACTCTGCTTGGCAGCTACCCTATGTCAGTAGTTTTCATACTGTCTTATTGGATGCTACCTTGGGGGAGCTTTTTTGTTTATACGGTAAGATTCTGAATCCACTTGCCCTGCCGGAGCATTCTGTAGCCAAGAACACACTTGATCAGATCCAGTGACTGACAGATGGCAAAGAGGGGAATGATGGTAATACCCACGAACCGGGTCAGACCGAAGGCCAGGGGCACACAGACACACCAGACAAAGCAGCTGTCAAACAGGAAGGTCACCAGTGTCTGACCGCCGGAGCGCAGCGTAAAATAGGTGGCGTTGGTATAGGAGTTGAAGGGCATGGCCAGGGAATTGAGGCAGATCAGCACAGTGGCAAGGGCGCGGATTTCTTCGGTGGTGTTGTAGATCTGGGGGAACAGACCAGAAACGGAGGCCATGAGGCCGCCAAAAACAAGTCCGAAAAATACGGATGTTACCAGCAGCTTCCGGTTGGTATCCCTGACCTCTGTCTCCGATGCCCGGGCACCCAGCATCTGTCCCATGATGATGCCCACGGCATTGCCCATGGACAGGTATACGACGCTGCCCAGGTTGTAAAGGGTACTGGAAATATTGGTGGCAGGCACAACATCCAGGCCGCA
>JAZUNW010000010.1:0-27075 GCA_045604325.1 Faecousia sp.
GCCAGCGGCAAGCATACGATAACATTCGCGAAGCGGAATCGAGGAATCTACGCACTAATAGGATATATGCAGTCAAATTGGTGCCAAGATCCCTCGACTTCGCTCGGGATGACAAGACAGTTTGATGTTTGCAACTCAGCGATAAACTGAAATTTAAAAAGCAGCTTTCGTTCGAAAGCTGTTTTTTAATTTTTTGAAAAATGTCTTCTGCGGGGTAGCGCTTAAGCTGAGATTATGTTATAATGTTTTTGACTATACCATATGGAGAAATAGACTATGCTGGAACTTCTGGCTCCCGCCGGGTCCATGGAAGCCCTGCGTGCCGCCGTGCAAAACGGCGCTGACGCAGTCTACCTTGGCAGCGGAACCTTCAACGCCCGTCAAGGCGCCAAAAATTTCACACCTCAGATGCTCACCGAAGCCGTCAAGTACTGCCATGTACGCGGCGTAGCGGTACATCTGACCTTAAACACCCTGGTTTCCGACCGTGAGACCGGGGATGTCAGTGCGCTGATCCGGGAAGCGGCGCTTGCCGGCGTAGATGCTTTCATCGTGCAGGACTTGGGCGTTGCCCAGCTGTGCCGCCACATTGCTCCCGGCATCGCCATCCACGGCTCTACCCAGATGACCGTCTGCTCTCTGCCCGGCGTGCTGTTCTGCGCTGCCATGGGCATGAGCCGGGTTGTGCTGAGCCGGGAACTGGGACGGGATGAGATCAAGTACATCTGCCAGAATTCTCCCATTGAGATCGAAGTTTTCGGCCACGGCGCACTGTGTATGTGCTACTCCGGTCAATGCTACCTTTCTGCCGCCATCGGCGGACGCTCCGGCAACCGCGGTCGCTGCGCACAGCCCTGCCGCCAAAGCTACGGCTACGGCCGCTGGGACAGCAAGCACCCCCTGAGTCTGAAGGACAACTGCCTTGTTTCCTATGTCAGCGACTTAGAGAGCATGGGCGTGGCATCCTTAAAGTTAGAGGGCCGTATGAAGCGGCCGGAATATGTGGCCGCTGTCACTTCCGTTTACCGCAAGGCCATTGACGAGGGCATCGTGACCAAGGGCATGATGGACACCCTCGCTGCCGCCTTTAGCCGTCAGGGCTTTACCGACGGATACTACACCAGCCGCACCGGACAGGCCATGTTCGGTATCCGGGAAGACAAATATGACGATAGCAAGTGGCTGCAGGCCGTCCGTCAGACCTATGAGGCGGCGGAAAACGGCCTCGTTCCCATCGAAGTGGAGGCAACCGTTTCCTTAAAGGAGACCTTTGTCACCGTAAAAGACCCTCAAGGCCGGACCTGCCGGGTGGCTGGCCTGCCTGCTGAGCCTGCCCGCACCCGCGCGCTGACGGAAGAAGAGCTGACGCTGCGGCTTTCAAAGACCGGCGGCACACCTTTTCGCTGTGATAAAATCACCTGCACCATTGAGCCCGGTGTGACCCTCTCTGCTGCAGCCATCAATGCCCTGCGCAGAGATGCCTTAAGCCAGCTGATGGCTCTGCGGGCACGGCGGGATCGCCCCGCACTGCACCGTCCCCCTGTGATCCGTCATGCGCCCAATCGCCGGGAAGCCCCCGGTATTACAGTGCAGGTCACTTCCATGGAGCAGATCACCCAAAAGCTGCTGGCCATGAAGCCCCAGGTGCTGTATGTGCCCATTCACGGCCTTGCTCTTGACCCGCTGTTCTGCCACGAGCTGGCACGGAAAGTAAGGGTTTGCGCCGTTTTGCCCCGCATCGTCCATGACGGTGAGCTGGAGCGGCTGAAAGAAGATATGCAGACGGTGCGCCAGATGGGCGTAAGGGAAGTGCTGGTGGGCAATTTGGGCCTGCTGCTGCCTGCCCGTGAGGCGGGCATGCAGATCCGTGGCGATTTCTCCCTGAATCTTTACAATTCCGGCTCTGTCAACCTTATGCGGGAACTGGAAATGCTGTCGGCAACCTTGAGCTTTGAAATGACCCTGCCCCAGATCCGGGATGTGAGCAAGGCTGTGCCCTGCGAGATCTTGGCTTATGGCAGACTCCCGCTGATGGTGACGGAAAACTGCCTGATCCGGGGCCGTACCGGGAGCTGCACCTGCAATTTGGGCACGACAAAGCTTGTGGACAAGACCGGTGCGGAGTTCCCCGTCATCAAAGACGGTGACAAGTGCCGCAGCATCCTCTTAAACGGCAAAAAGCTCAACTGGCTGGACCGGCAAAATGACCTAGCAAAGCTGGGCCTTTGGGCTGTGCGCCTGTATTTCACAACGGAAAATCCCCGGGAAGTGGATCAGGTGCTCTCTTCCGTTGCCCACCCGCCCGCTTTCGACCCCGGCAGCAGCACGAGAGGCTTATATTTGCGAGGATTGGAATAAATGCAAAATGCAGAATGCAAAATGAGGATCGATTATGAACGAAAACACGTTTTCGAAAAAAGTTTTGATTTTGCTGTGCGCATTGTTAAGCTTTGCAAGTATTTGACCCAAGAACAAAAAGAATATACCCTCTCAAAACAACTTTTGCGCAGTGGGACCAGCATCGGCGCTAACGTGTCCGAAGCACAACGGGGGGCAAAGTAAAGCGGATTTTACCGCCAAAATGTGCATTGCTTTGAAAGAAGCCAACGAAACCGATTACTGGCTGAGATTGCTTTACCGAACAGATTGTCTGACCGAGGTGCAGTACAACAGCATACTTGCGGATATGCGGGAATTGCTTGGGCTTCTCTCTGCAATTTGTCGAACTGCCAACACAAAATAATTTTGCATTTTGCATTTCAAGGAGTACCTATGGAGCTGATACTCGCATCTCAATCCCCCCGGAGAAAAGAACTTTTGGGGCTGTTTCACATACCATTTACCGTTCAGGTAGCCGATATCGACGAGACCATGGATCCGGAAAAAGCGCCTTTTGACGAGGTGGCCCGGGTCAGCCGTCTGAAGGCGCTGGCCGTCGACCGGGAAAATGACGATATCGTCATTGCGGCAGACACCATCGTGGTCTGCGGTGGCCGCACGCTGGGAAAGCCCCGCACCGAAGACGAAGCAAAGGAAATGCTGCGGCTACTCAGCGGCCGGGATCATCAGGTGATGACCGGATTGACCGTTCTGCGGGGCAGCCTTGCAGAAACCGTCACCGAAGTGACGGATATCCACTTCCGTCCGCTTACAGAAAGCGAGATTGCAGCCTATGTTCGCACGGGAGAGCCCATGGACAAGGCCGGCGCTTACGGAATCCAAGGCGGTGCGGCGCTGTTCGCCGAAAAAATGGTAGGCGACTACTACAATGTGATGGGCCTGCCGGTCTGCCGGCTGCACCAGCTGCTTTCCGCCATCGCACCGGAGCTAACCGGAATGGACAATTGAAAATGGACAATGGACAATTATGGTGTCCGCTTTGCGGACTTATTTAATTTATTTGCGTAAGCAAATACCTCCAATTGTCAATTATCAATTGTCAATTTGCTCGCAAGAGCGACAAGCTGAAATTTGAACACCCTTGTACAGATATTGTCCTTTAAGGAGACACTATGAAACACTTCTTCACAACAAAAGTTAAAGCGGTGCTGATTATCGCTGTGCTGCTGGCGGCAACCCTTGCCGTGGTGGCCAATGTCATGGGCAAGCCCGTGGGCGATGTGCTGGTGCAGAATGTCCTTGCGCCCATCCGCGGAGGTCTTGCCAATCTGACACTGCAGGCAGAGCGGATCTACGACTATGTGTTCCGCTACGAATCTTTGGAGGCAGAAAACGCCGCGCTCAAAGAACAATTGGCCGAAATCGAAGATGCCGCCCGTCAAGCTGACTCCATCTCCCGGGAAAACGACAGACTCCGCGCTCTTTTGGAGCTGAAAGAGGCCAACGAAGACTTTGAGCTGGTGGATGCCTATATCATCGCCCGCAGCTCCAACGACTGGACAAGCACCTTCACCATCAACCGGGGCACCGGCGCCGGCATTGAGGCCGGTATGTGCGCCATCACGGAAGAGGGTGCGGTTGTGGGCCTTGTGACCGAGGCCGGCAGCAACTATGCCGTTATCAAGTCCGTTCTGGACTCCTCTTTGGAGATCAGCGGCACCATCGCCTCTTCCGGTTACAGCGGCATGGTGCAGGGCGGTTATACTGCCGGTGAAAAGGATCAGCTGCTGATGGAATATCTGCCCAGTTCCGCTGTGATCCGCACAAATGACCAGGTAGTTACCGCCGGTTCTACCGTGTATCCCCGGAATCTGATCCTGGGCTATGTTTCCAAGGCCGGCTTTACGGATACCGGTGTTGCAAAGTATGCGTATCTGCGGCCTGCTGCGGACATCGACAGCCTGGAGCAGGTGTTCATCTTGACTCAGTTCTCTGTGGAGTAAAAAACTATGCTTTTCAGGAAGAAAAACGAATTCCGGCCGGATAAGACCGATTCCGGAACGCTTAACAAGCTGTACATCACCAAAAAGCAACGGCTTGCTGCGCTGAAATGGCTGCTGACCGCCTTTGCTTTGGTGGTTGTTTCGGTGCTGCAGGATGTGGTGCTTTGCCGCGTCCACCTTTTCGGCGCCACCACCGACCTTTTGTGCGGTGCGCTTTTGCTTGTTTGCATCATGATGGACCCGGAGCAGGGCTGCATCTTTATCCTGCTGGGCTCCATTGCTTACCACTTTTCCGGCACTTCGCCGGGACCTTATGTGATCGCTCTGCTCACCGGCATCGGCCTTGTGGTGTCCATCACCCGTCAGGCCTACCTGCAGCAGACCTTTGCCGCAACCATTTTGTGCACCGGCATCGCCATTTTCGCATACGAAATGCTGTTGGGCATCATTGGTGCCTTTTTGGGCCATACCACCGTCTCCCGTCTGGGCATTTTCGCTCTTTCCGGCGTATACACGGTGGCCGCAATACCCGCGCTGTATCCCATTTTTCGTGGGATCGGTAAAATTGGAGGAGAAACATGGAAAGATTGACCCGCGTTCGCGGCGGATTGGTGCTTGTACTGTTTTTGTTGATTCTGGGTTTTTTCGCCCTGCGGCTTTACGACCTGCAGATAATTGAAACAGACGGCAACACCAACAACATCAAAACCTTCACCACCGAGACCCGTATCAAGGCGGCAAGAGGCGAGATCTTGGACTGCAACGGCAATGTGCTGGTGACCAACCGTGCCAGTTACGATCTGGTTTTCAACCACTTCGTTATCCGCAGCGCCGCTGACACCAACGGCCATCTGCTGAAGCTGGTGCAGCTTTGCCGGGAGCTGGATATCCAGTATATCGAGCATTTCCCCGTCACGGAAACATCGCCTTTTACCTATACTTTGAGTGATTACGACACCACTTGGCAGGGCTATTTCCAAGCTTACCTGCCCAAAGTGGGTAACCTGGATTCCGATATCACCGCTCCGCTGCTGATCGGCAAGCTGCGGGATTTCTACGACATCCCC
The DNA here is from genome assembly GCA_045604325.1 of Faecousia sp. Lineage (GTDB taxonomy): Bacteria > Bacillota > Clostridia > Oscillospirales > Oscillospiraceae > Faecousia. Next base: position 5,411 of record JAZUNW010000010.1, read on the forward strand.
GAAAATTGGTCCGACGAGGATGCCCGTGCGGTGCTGGGTCTGAGATACGAGCTGGCTCTGCGCAGCGACATCACCAATCTTCCCAACTATGTGTTCCTTGAGGACGCGGAAACCGAAGATCTGGCGGCCCTTTTGGAGCTCAACACCCCCGGTCTTAAGGCAGAAGCCTCTACCGTGCGGGAATATAACACCGAATACGCCGCCCATATCTTAGGCTATGTGGGCCCTATCACCAAGGACCAGTGGACCAACACCTACAAGGAAAAGCCGGGCTACTCCATGGATGCTCTGGTAGGTCAAAGCGGCCTTGAGATGGTCTACGAAGAGCACCTGCACGCCATCGACGGCACCCGTATCGACGTGGTTACCGTAGACGGTACGGTGCTGGAATCCTACTATAAAGTAGTGGACGGCGTGGAGCAGCGGCCCATTTCCGGCAAGAACGTGGAGATCTCCATCGACCTGAATCTCCAGTCCACCGCCGAAAAAGCCTTGGAGACCTTGATTACCAGCCTCCGCGCCACCGGCGAAGGCCGTCCGGAGGGCTCTGAGCTGCCCGACGGTGCTGACGCGGAAGGCGGCGCTGCGGTCGTTATGAATGTTAAGACCGGACAGATCCTCACCTGTGCCAGCTATCCGACCTATAACTTAGCAACCTACCGGCAGGACTACAACCAGCTTTTGGAAACGGAGTACGCCCCCTTGTTCAATCGGGCGCTGCAGGCCATTTATCCCCCGGGATCTACCTATAAAATGGTCATGGTCATTGCCGGTATCGATGCCGGAAAAATCACCCGGAACACCTATATCGCCGATCGGGGCCAATACATGAAATATGCCGCCACCGGCTGGACGCCGTCATGCCTGATTTGGTCTGATAAGCACCAGACCCACGGCAGCATTACCGCTATGGAAGCCCTCAGCGTATCCTGCAACTATTTCTTCTACTCGTTGGCCGACGAAAGGGGTCTTTCCATCAAGTCCATTGACAAAACTGCCAAGGGCCTGGGTTTGGGTGAGCACACCGGCATTGAGCTTTTTGAGTATGTAGGCTACCGAGCCAACGAAGAAACCAAGGCAAAGCTTTATAAAGGTGACGATGCCCGTTGGTATGCCGCTGACCAGATTCAGGCATCCATCGGTCAGTCCGACAACAAGTTCACCCCCATGCAGCTTTGCTCCTACACCGCCGCACTGGCTACACGGGGCACCCGCTACAAGGCCACTTTCCTGAACCGCGTGCTGTCTTCTGACTATAAAACGGTGGAAACTCAGGTGCAGCCGGAGATCTTGAGTCAGTTTACCATTTCCGACGAGGCATTCCTCGCTTACTCGGAGGGCATGCGCATGGCCGTTACCACCGGTACTGCCAAGCGTACCTTTGGCAACTATCCCGTAGCCGTTGCCGCCAAGACCGGTACTGCGCAGACCGATTCCGGCGGCTCCGACAACGGTGCATTCATCTGCTACGCACCCTATGACGATCCCGAGATCGCTGTGGTGGTATACGGTGAAAAGGCAGGTCACGGCTCTACCATGGGTCAGATCGCCAAGGCCATTTTGGACGCCTACTTCCACGAGGAGATCAACGGCAATGCCGTTACCGGCGAAAATCAGGTAAGTTAATTGAAACCCGGGGTGCATATGCACCCCGGGCTTTTTCAAATTTCAGTTTGTCGCTGAGTTGCAAACATCAAACTATCTTGTCATCCCGAGCGAAGTCGAGGGATCTTGGCACCAATTTGACTGCATATATCCTATTAGTGCGTAGATTCCTCGATTCCGCTTCGCGAATGTTATCGTATGCTTGCCGCTGGCAAGCATGATGATTGAGATTCGCTACGCTATACTCGGAATGACATCTTAGGGGAGCCTCTGCCCCATAAATTCCAATTTACCGAAAACAGGTGTAGGTTTTGCCCGGCTGAGGCGTTATACCCCGGATGCGAGCCAATTCCGATACCGTCACAAACCGAAATCCCTGCGCCAGCAAGCTGTCCACGATCCCCAGCGCCGCATCCACAGAGGAATTCGACATATCGTGCAGCAGTATCACATCCCCATCCCGCACGCCGGAAAGCACCGCCGCCTGTACCGCCCCTGCATCCCGAACAGCCCAGTCCCGGGGGTCATTGGACCAATTCAGCAGCGCAAGACCCGCATCCTTTGCCGCCTGCTTCAGTCCATCGCCGGACGAGCCTCCCGGCGGCCGCAAAAACACGGGCTCACACCCCTCCGGGAGCAAAGCATAGGTGTCGGCGATCTCTTTTGCCGCCTTTTTGCGGCTCATTTTCCCCATGTCCTCGTGGCTGTAGCCATGCAGACCGATCTCATGCCCCTCTTCGAAGATCCGTTTTGCGGTTTTGGGGTCATCCTTCATCCGGTAACCGCACAAAAGGAATGTGGCTTTTACGCCCCGTTCCTCTAAACCCTCCAAAAGCCGGCGGGTAAACCGGCCCGACGGACCGTCATCAAAGGTCAGCGCCACATATTGGGCCTGCTGACCGCGAACAGGAAATGCCAACAAGCTGATACACAAAAAAAGCGCACATATCCGCCGCATACATCCACATCCTAACTCCATAATCGTAACCGTCTTTACTTTTCCCGAAATCATTGCTATAATGCAAGGTAAGAAATTGGAAAATGATCGTTTAACTTAGCAAGCACTACCAGGCATGTCATTCCGAGGGAGCGTCAGCGAGTCGAGGAATCTACGCATTTCGTTTATATTTGTATTAAAATCGGTGCCAAGATCCCTCGGCTCCGTTTCACTCCGCTCGGGATGACAGCATTTTTGGTGGTACGGTAAACGATCATTTACAACAGTTAGGAGTATTCCCATGCTTGATAAATTACAGGCCGTGGCAGACCGATTTGAAGAGCTTTGCTTCAAATCGGAACAGCCGGATTTTTATAACGACCCCAAAAAGGCCGCGGCCCTTTTGCGGGAAAGAAATGACCTTGAGCCCATCATCGATGCATTTTCCGCTTATAAAGCAGCCCTGCAGGAGATGATTGACGCCCAGGAGCTGATGAGTGATCCCGAAATGAAGGACTTTTGCCAGGAGACCTACCAGTCCGCCAAGGCAAATAGCGAGGAGTTGTACCGACAGCTTCAAATTCTGCTGCTGCCCAAGGACCCTAACGACGAAAAAAGCGTCATCGTGGAGATCCGGGGCGGTGTCGGCGGTGAAGAAAGCGCCCTGTTTGCCCACAGTTTGTTCCGGATGTACAGCATGTATGCCGCCAAAATGGGTTGGCAGATCGAGCTGATGAACTACAATGAAACGGAGCTCGGCGGTGTCAAAGAGGCAGATTTCGTAATCAACGGACGGGGTGCTTACTCCCGTATGAAGTACGAATCCGGTGTGCACCGTGTCCAGCGGGTGCCGGAAACCGAATCCGGCGGTCGTGTCCATACTTCCACCGCCACGGTAGCTGTGCTGCCGGAAATGGAAGAAGTGGATGTGAAGATCGACCCTGCGGACATCGAAATGCAGGTCTACCGGGCATCCGGTGCCGGCGGCCAGCATGTTAACAAGACATCTTCCGCCGTTCGGCTCATTCATAAGCCCTCAGGGCTGGTGGTTGCTTGCCAGGAAGAGCGCAGCCAGCTGCAAAACCGGGAAAAATGCATGCGTATGCTGGCATCGAAGCTTTATGAGATTGAGCAGGAAAAGCTTAGCTCTGAAGTAACCGGCATGCGCCGCAGCCAAGTGGGCACCGGTATGCGCAACGAGCGCATCCGCACCTACAATTTCCCCCAAGGCCGTGTCACCGACCACCGGGTGGGTCTGACCCTTTACAAGATCGATGCCATCATGGACGGCGCTATCGACGAGATCATCGACGCCCTCGCCACCGCAGACCAGGCTGAAAAGCTGAAGAATGCCCAATAAAAGAGGAAAACATATGGAATTTCTTACCAATTCCCCGGAGGAGACCGAAAAAATCGGCGCTGCTTTGGGAAAAATACTGACCGCCGGCACGATTCTTGCCTACGAAGGCGACTTGGGTGCGGGAAAACCCGCCTTTACCCGGGGTCTCGCCCGAGGTCTCGGCTGCGTTGATACCGTTACCAGCCCCACCTACACCATCGTCAACGAGTATGCAAGCGGCCGGCTGCCCCTGTTTCACTTCGATATGTACCGTCTGCGCTCCTCCGACGACCTTTTTGATATCGGCTGGGAAGATTACTTAGACCGAGGCGGAATCTGCGCCGTGGAGTGGAGCGAAAATGTGGCAGACGCCATGACGGACGCCATTTCTGTCCGCATTGAAAAAACCGGAGACGAATCCCGGAAGATCACCATTGAGGGAGGCGACCACCTTGCTGCTTTTAGCCTTTGAGACCTCCGCAAAAGCCGCCTCCGTGGCGCTTTTTGAAGAAAATACCCTGTTGGGCGAAAGCTATCAGAACACCGGCATGACCCACAGCCAAACGCTGATGGTCATGGCAGAGGATCTGCTGCGCCAGTGCGGCAAAACCCCAAAGGAAGTAAAAGCTGTGGCTGTGGCAAAGGGCCCCGGCTCTTTCACCGGCGTGCGCATCGGTGTGGCCGCCGCCAAGGGATTTGCCTGGGGAGCGGATATCCCGCTGTACGGCGTATCTACCTTGGAGAGTATGGCTCTGAGCCTGGGCGCTTGGGACGGTATCGTGTGTCCCGTGATGGATGCAAGGAGAGCGCAGGTGTATAACGCGCTGTTTTATGTAAACCAAGGTGTCGTCACCCGCGCCACCGAAGATCGCGCCATCGCACTGGCCGATCTTTCTGAAGAACTAAAAAATTCGACAAAACCCATTTTTTTAGTTGGCGACGGCAGCAATTTGTGCTATAATACATTATCAGAGAGTGTCCCGAACCTTGTTATGCCTGCAGAGCACAGGCTGCACCAGCGCGCTGTAGGTGTGGGACTTGCGGCTCTGCAAAAGATCCGCAAAGACGAAACCGGCGACGCGGCTACCCTCGCACCCAATTATTTGCGCCTGAGCCAGGCCGAACGGGAAAAGCTGGCTCGGGAGAAACAAAAATAAAGGAGACAGATAGAAATGGCAAATGTACATGTTCTCGACCATCCTCTGATCCAGCATAAGCTGGCCATCCTGCGTAACAAAAATACCACCGTTAAGGAGTTCCGTGAGCTCATCAGCGAGATTTCCGGCCTTATGTGCTACGAAGCTACCCGGAATCTGCCCACCCGTGAGGTGGATGTGCAGACTCCCGTGGCCACTGCAAAATGCCGCGTCCTCGCCGGCAAAAAGCTGGCCATTGTTCCCATTTTGCGGGCCGGTTTGGGCATGGTAGATGCCATGGTGGATCTGATCCCTTCCGCTAAGATCGGTCACATCGGTCTGTACCGCGACCCCGAGACCCATCTGCCGGTGGAATATTATTGCAAGCTGCCCGATGATATCGAAAACCGCCAGGTTTTCGTTGTCGACCCCATGCTGGCCACCGGCGGCAGTGCCGTTGCTGCTATCGACTTTTTGAAAAAGCATGGCTGCAAGAATATCGTGATGATGAACATCATCGGTTGCCCCGAGGGCATTAAGGTGGTGCAGGAGGCACATCCGGATGTGGATCTGTATCTGGCTGCCTGCGACGAAAAGCTGAACGATCACGCTTACATCGTCCCCGGTCTGGGCGATGCCGGCGACCGTATCTTCGGCACCAAATAAATTTGACCTTTGCCCCGCTGTATTTGTGCAGCGGGGCATTCTTTTTTTTGTTTTCCTCTTTACGGAAAGGAAAAAGTGTTGTACAATAACACTATTATGGGATAGGAGGTGCTTGGCCGTGCATTGCATGAAATGCGGCGTTAAGATCGAAGATCAGCAGGTGTTTTGCGCCGATTGTCTGGCCGACATGGAAAAGCACCCGGTAGACCCCCGCGCTACCGCTCAAATTCCGGCCCGTCCTGCCACAACACCGGTCAAAAAGAAGCCCCGGCGCTCCCGGGATGCTAAACCGGAAGAGCAGATCCGTTATCTGCGTTTGGCTGTCCGCTGTCTGGTCGCGGTAACCGCTGTCACGCTTGCCGCCTTTATCTTAGCAGCCGCCATGCTCCTGCGGCTGGTGGAAGAGCGGGATCAAAAGCCCAGCATCGGCCAGAACTACGGAACCATTACCCAAACAGACTGATTGTTTCACGTGAAACAACCGTTTTTGGATTTTTGCCTATGTTTCACGTGAAACATAGAAAAACACAGACCCAGGGAGGTGTCACATGGGCAGAATTATCGCCGTGGTTAACCAAAAAGGCGGCGTGGGAAAAACCACAACCGCCGTAAACTTAACAGCAGCACTCCACGACGCAGGCTTGAAAGTCCTGCTGTGCGACTTTGACCCCCAAGCCAACGCCACATCCGGCCTTGGTATTAACAAGCGCACCATTAAAAAAGATGTATACGATGTGGTCATCGACGGTGTTTCACCGGAAGAAGCCATTGTCCATACAAAGTTCGGTGATGTGCTGCCTTCATCGGCAGACCTTGCCGGTGCAGCGGTAGAGCTCATCGCCATGGACGAGCCCAGCCATCGGCTCCACAACGCGCTTGCGCCGCTGAAAGCAACCTATGATATGATCCTCATTGACTGTCCGCCGTCGCTGGAGATGCTGACCATCAACGCATTGGCCGCTGCCGACGGTATACTGGTACCCGTTCAGTGTGAATACTACGCGTTGGAGGGTCTTTCCGATCTGATGACCACCATGCGCATGGTAAAAAAGCGGATCAACCCCAGTCTTGAGATCTTCGGCGTGGCGCTTACCATGTTCGACGGCCGCACCAACTTCTCCACCCAGGTGGCGCAGGAAGTGCGGCGGCATTTCCCCGGCAAGGTGTTCGCATCCGTGATCCCGCGGAATGTCCGCCTTGCGGAAGCTCCCAGCCACGGCCTGCCGGTCACATCCTACGACCGGTCCAGCAAGGGCAGCCTTGCTTACAAGGCAATGGCAGAGGAAATCAAAAAGAAACTTTAAGGAGGAGAGGGACTTGGCATCACAAAAAGGTCTCGGCAAGGGCTTAGGCGCGCTTTTGGGTGATTTCTCTGAGGAATCCACCGCAAAAACACCCTATCAACTGCTGCCCATCCACAAAGTAGAGCCCAACCGCTCCCAGCCCCGTCAGGATTTTGACGAGGAAGCGTTAGAGGCGCTGGCAGAATCCATTTCCGTTCATGGTATCATCCAGCCCTTGACTGTCCGGGAGCTGCCCAGCGGCTACTACCAGATCATCGCCGGCGAGCGGCGCTGGCGGGCCGCCAGAATGGCAAACCTCACAGAAGTTCCCGTTGTGGTCATCGAGGCCGATGACAAAAAGGCCATGGAGCTGGCTCTCATCGAAAATCTACAGCGGCAAGACTTAAATCCCGTGGAAGAAGCCCTGGGTTATCAGACCTTGATGCTCGATTACGGTCTGACACAGGACGAAACCGCCGAGCGGGTAGGGAAGTCACGCCCTGCCGTGGCAAATTCCCTGCGGCTTTTGAACCTCTGTCCTGAGGTTTTGGAAAAAGTCCGCTATGGCGAGCTTTCCGCCGGTCACGCCCGGGCTGTTTTGACCTTGAAATCCGAGAAAAAACAGCAGGAGGCCGCCCAAAAAATCATTGCACTGGGCTTATCCGTCCGGCAGGCTGAGCTTTTGTGCAAAAATATGGACCGCCCGGAGCAGACGCCCGCCGTTCCCCGCCAGTTGCGGATCGATTATATCGGCGAATGCGAAAAGCAGCTGAGCAAGCAGCTGGGCCGTGGCGTGAAGATCGTGGGTGGCAAGCGCAAAGGCCGGTTTGAACTGGAATTTTACGGCGCAGAGGACCTGCAGAAGCTGCTGGACGCACTGATGAAGCTGAAATAAGGAGAGAAAGTTATGGAAAAGAAACTGTACCGTTCTGCCACCGACAAGAAGCTCTGCGGCGTCTGCGGCGGCATCGCTGAGTTCCTGAAGCTAGACCCCACAATCGTACGGCTAATTTGGGCGCTGATCGTATTCTGTGCCGGTGCCGGCGTTTTGGCCTACATCGTTTGCGCCCTTGTGATCCCCGAAAAGCCCAGCGGCTACATCGACGCTGAATAATCCCGTTTCACTTACAAGGAGAGGTAATAATATGTTAGATATTAAGAAGATCAAGGAAAATCCCGATGCCGTCAAGGCCGGCCTCAAGGCGAAAGAGGTGGACTGCGACGCCATCGTAGACAAAATCCTGGAACTGGATGTGCAGGTCCGCGGCTTAAAGACCTCCACCGAGACCAAGACCGCCGAAAAGAACAAGCTGGCCAAGGAAAACGGCAAGCTCTTCGGTCAGAAGAAGGGCATGGAGAAAAAGGGCGAGGACACCTCCGCCATCGATGCTGCCATCGAGGAAAACAAGGCAAAATCCATCGCCATCGATGCATCCATCGCTGACGACACCGCAAAGCTGAAGGATTTGAGCGTAGAGTTCCGCACCGCTATGCTGAGCCTGCCCAACCTGCCGGACTCCGACCTACTGCCCGGCGGCAAGGAAAACAACGAGCCTTTGCGCTATGTTGGCAAAAAACCGGAATTCGACTTCGAGCCCAAGCACCATGTGGATCTTTGCACTGACTTAGGTCTCATTGACTACGAGCGGGGCGTCAAGCTGGCAGGTGCCGGCAACTGGATGTACACCGGCATGGGCGCACGCCTTGAGTGGGCTCTGCTGAACTACTTCATCGACACCCACACCGCCGACGGCTACGATTTCATCCTGCCGCCCCATATGCTGGAGTACCAGTGCGGCGAGACCGCCGGTCAGTTCCCCAAGTTTGCCGACGAGGTCTGCAAGATTGCCAATCCCACCGACGACCGCACCCACTATATGCTGCCCACCGCTGAGGCGGCTCTGGCCAGCGTTTACCGTGATGAAATTTTGACGGAAGCCGATCTTCCCAAGAAGTTCTTCGCTTATACCCCCTGTTTCCGCCGTGAGGCAGGCAGCCACCGTGCCGATGAGCGTGGCATGGTCCGCGGCCACCAGTTCAACAAGGTGGAAATGTTCCAGTTCACCACTCCTGAGACCTCCGATGAGGCTTTTGAAGAGCTGGTCACCAAGGCAGAAAAGCTGGTTGAGGGCTTAGGCTTCCACTTCCGCACCGTGAAGCTGGCAGCAGGCGACTGCTCCGCATCCATGGCCCGCACCTACGATATTGAAATTCTGATCCCCTCCATGGACGGCTACAAGGAAGTTTCCTCTGTCAGTAACGCCCGGGACTATCAGGCCCGCCGCGGCAACATCCGTTACCGCCGTGCCGACGGCAAGCTGGACTTCGTTCACACGCTGAACGGCTCCGGTTTGGCAACCTCCCGGATCTTCCCCGCCCTTGTGGAGCAGAATCAGCGCGCTGACGGCTCTATCGTGGTGCCCGAGGTGCTGCGTAAGTATCTGGGCGGCTTGGAGATCATCGAGAAAAAGTGATTATGTAAACCTTTGTGGGGATCTTCCCCACACCGTACATAAATAAAATACCGAAAGGAAAGAAAGAATCATGAGCAAGAAAAACGGAAAATCCCTGTGGAAAGAATTTACCGAGTTTGCCATTAAGGGCAACGCAATGGCACTGGCCGTTGGTACTATCATCGGCGGCGCTTTCAGCACCATCACCAAGAGCCTGACCAACGACCTTATCATGCCCATCGTCAACATCTTCCTTGGCGGCGCTGATTTCAGCGAAGTCAAGATCGCGCTACCCCGCATGCCCTGGGTCCCCGCTACATATGAAACCGTCGTCAACGAAGCCGGCGAAGAGGTTGTCCAGCTGGTGCAGAACTATCTGACCGTCGGCAACTTCATTTCTGCTGTTATCAACTTCTTCATTCTAGCCATCGTGGTGTTCATGATCGTCAAGGGCATCAACGCTCTGAGCGAAATTAGCAAGAAGAAGGAAGAAGAAGCTCCCGCCGCACCCCCCGCACCTCCCGCTCCCAGCGCCGAGGAAGTTCTGCTGACCGAGATCCGCGACCTGCTGAAGGAAAAGAACTAAGTTTCACAAATTGCGGTTTAGCGGTAAGATCATCTACATACCCTCTCCCGGGGAGAGGGTGCCCAGTGGAAACACTGGGCGGGTGTGGTGTGGCGTGCACCAAAGCTTTGGAATAAGCCTGTTACAGTGCAGAAACCGAAACATTTCCGCCCGCATACCACATCAGTCACCGTTTGGAGCGGCGACAGCTTCTCCCCGGGAGAAGCCATGGCGCTCCCGCGCCACAGCAATAAAACAACTGCCCTACAAACTGAAATTTGAAACTCACACCACACGGAGGTCGTCATGAAAAATATCTTTTCTCCTAAAAATCTGCCCTGGGCCGTACTGGCCGCAAGCGGCATCGGTCTGCTGCTGCGAATTTGGCTGCTGATCGCCGGTACGGACGAAAAAGGGTTTCTCATGTCCGGCCATCCGGCGGACATTCTTCTGTGGATACTGACCGCAGCTACAATTGCCATGGTGCTGCTTTGCACCCGCCGGCTTCAGCAAGCTGCCAAATACCAGTTTAATTTCCCCCAATCCATGACCGGCGCCATCGGCTGCGCATTGGGCGCTGCGGGTATTGCCATCGTCTCTGTGGCAGAGCTGCTTTCCTATGACGATACCTTGGCTCTGGTCAGCGCCATCATGGGCCTTTTGGGTGCCGGCGCCCTGGGTTATCTGGGATACTGCCGCCAAAAAGGGCTGCACCCCAGCGTTCTGTGCCACACCGTTATCAGCCTGTTTCTGATGCTGCGGCTCATCAACCAGTACCGCCACTGGAGCTCCGACCCCCAGCTGCAGGATTACTGCTTCCAGCTGCTTGCTACCGTGTGTCTGATGCTTGCCGCCTACCACCGGGCAACCTTTGATGCCAACGCCGGCAATCGCAGACCCCATGCGTTTTTTCACCTTTGCGCCGTATACTTCTGCTGTCTGTCCCTTGCGGGCACTGACGGCATCGCATTTTATCTCGGCACCGGCATTTGGATGCTGACAGACCTTTGCAGTCTGATCCCCATGCCGGAGCAGCCCCGGGAGGATGCGTAAATGATCTTGCCGGAGTATGTGCGTTCCTGCATGGACGCACTGGAACATGCAGGCTTTCCCTGCTATGCCGTAGGCGGCTGCGTCCGGGATGCGGTCCTGGGGCTTAAGCCTCACGACTACGACCTATGCACCGCCGCAAGGCCGGAGCAGATGAAAGCCGTTTTCGCCGATTACCCCTTGGTGACAGCCGGTGAAAAGCACGGCACTGTGGGGGTCATTACCGAAAGCGGTGTGGTGGAGATCACCACATTCCGCGTGGAAGGCGGCTATAAAGACAATCGCCATCCGGGCTGGGTGGAGTTTGTTGACCATATCGAGGGCGATCTGGCACGGCGGGATTTTACCGTCAATGCCATGGCCTACTCACCCACCCGTGGCTTTGCCGATCCTTTTGGCGGCAGAGAGGATCTAAAAAACCACATTTTGCGGGCTGTGGGCGATTCCGAGACCCGATTCCGGGAGGACAGCCTGCGGATCTTAAGGGGCGTGCGCTTTGCGGTGCGCTACGGACTTGCACCGGAGGAAAAAACCGGTCAGGCTATGGTATCCCTTGCGCCTCTGATGGATAATTTGGCACGGGAACGGGTTTTTGACGAGTTATGTAAACTTCTTCCTTTGGTGACTGCCGAAGATCTTCTGCATTTTGCCCCGGTGCTGACCGGGGTTATCCCGGAGCTTGCCCCCATGATAGGCTTTGACCAGCGCAGTCCTCACCATGCCTATGATATTTACACCCACACCGCCCATGTGGTGGCAACTGTTCCTGCCGAGCTTCCCTTGCGCTGGGCTGCTCTTTTGCACGACATCGGCAAAGTGCCCACCTTCCGCACCGACGAAAACGGCCGCGGACATTTTAAGGGCCACGCAGGAGAAAGCGCTGCCATGGCAGATGCCATTTTGCGCCGCTTAAAAGCTCCCACGGCTATGCGGGAGCGGGTTACTTTCCTTATCGATAAGCACATGGTGCTGCTGAAAGCGGATCGCAAAGCCCTGCGCAGACAGCTGAGCCGCTGGGGCGAAGAGCCTTTGCGGCAGCTAATCAGCCTGCAAAAAGCAGACTTTTACAGCAAGGGTGTTGTGGGAGATGACCCCCATTTTGACGAAATCGAAAGGGTCATTGATGAAATTCTAGCAGAAAACGCCTGCCTCACCGTAAAGGACTTGGCCGTCAGCGGCCACGATCTGATGGCGTTGGGCATCACCGGCAGAGACATCGGCAAGACCTTGGACAACCTTTTAAGCCAAGTTTTAGGCGAAACCCTACCCAACGAAAAAGAAGCCCTTTTGCAGTCGCTTAACCTGTAAATTGCGGTTTATGGGGCAGAGTCTCCCCTAAGATGTCATTCCGAGTATAGCGTAGCGAATCTCAATCATCATGCTTGCCAGCGGCAAGCATACGATAACATTTGCGAAGCGGAATCGAGGAATCTACGCACTAATAGGATATATGCAGTCAAATTGGTGCCAAGATCCCTCGACTTCGCTCGGGATGACAAGACAGTTTGATGTTTGCAGCTCAGCGACAAATAAGAATTTGAACATTCATGGAGGTATCCTTATGAACATCGCCATCGTAACCGGTGCCAGCTCCGGCATGGGCCGGGAGTTTGTGCTCCAGCTTTCCCAGTATGTCACGGTAGACGAAATTTGGGTCATCGCCCGGCGCACCGCTGCGCTGGAGAGCCTGAAAGAAGAAATTGACCTTCCTGTCCGCCCCATCGGGCTGGACCTTACCGACAGCAAGAGTTTTGATACTTTCGCTGCCATCCTCGAAAAAGAAAAGCCCAATGTAAAGCTTTTGGTCAATGCCGCTGGCTTTGGCAAATTCGGTGCATACCATAAGGTATCTTTGGAAGACGATGCCAAAATGATCGACTTAAACTGCAAGGCGCTGGTGCTGATGACCCGACTGGTACTGCCCTACATGGAGCGGGGCAGCCATATCTTGCAGCTGGACAGCCTTTCTGCCTTCCAGCCGGTGCCCTACATCACCACCTACGGCGCTACCAAGGCCTTTGTCCTAAGCTACAGCCGTGCAATGAACCGGGAGCTGAAAAGCCGTGGCATCCGCATGATGGCCATGAATCCCGGCTGGGTCAAAACGGAGTTCTTTAACCACGCCACCCAGACCAACGATGCAAATGAAGTGCAGTACTACAACTACCTCTGGGAAGCAAAGGATGTTGTGGCTACGAGCCTGAAAGACCTCTACAAGACCAAGAAAGATTATTCCGTCCACGGTTTCCCCATCCGCATGCAGGTGCGGCTGGTAAAGCTGCTGCCCCACGGCATGGTAATGAGCACATGGCTCAGCCAGCAGAAAAAGCCCAAAAACAACCAAAATCTTACCACGGAAATGAGAAAATAATCTTATGAAGAAGCTGATTGCTCTTTTTCTGCTTACCGCACTTATGCTTTGCAGCTGTGGCACGCCTGCTCCAACAGAAGCTCCTACCGAGCCCCTTGGGGAATTAAAAGTGCATTTTATCGATGTTAACCATGGCGACAGCATGCTGGTTGAATGCAACGGGGAATTTATGCTCGTCGATGCCGGCGAATCCTACGCAGGCCCTACGGTAATCAGTTACTTGCAGAACTTAGGCGTGGAAAAGCTGGATGTGGTGGTCAGCACCCACCCCCACTCAGACCATATGACCGGCTTTACTACCGTGCTGCAGGAATTCACTTTGAGAAAGGTCTACCGCAGCTACCGCACCTCCGAAGAGCCCTTCTACATTAACTTTATCAGTGTTCTCAAGGAGAAGAGCATCACCCCCGTGGTGGCAAATTTGGGCGACAGCTTTACCCTTGGCAAAGCAACCGTTACCGTGATCGGCCCTGTGACCCAGTACAGCAATGTCAACAACGACTCCCTTGTGCTGATGATTGAATTCGGCGCCAACCGTTTCCTGCTGACCGGTGATATGGAGCAGATGGCGGAAAATGACCTGCTCGCCGCCAAGGCTGACCTGAAAGCCGATGTGCTGAAGTTAGGTCACCACGGCAGCAACAGCTCCACCTCCGCCGCATTTTTGGATGCTGTGCAGCCAAAATACGGCGTCATCTCCGTAGGCCGCAAGAACGCCCACAACCTGCCGGATGCCGGCCCCCTTTTCCGCATGGAAGAGCGTAACATAGCCGTCTACCGCACCGACACCATGGGCACTATTGTCGCCACCTCTGACGGTACGAATATCACCTTCACCCAAGAACTTACCCCCTAAGGAGGAACCGAAATGAAACAGCTGCTTTCCCTTTTGCTCCTGCTGTGCCTGCTTTTATCCGGCTGTGCAGGAAACAAGCCCGCCTTGGATACCGATGCCACTGCCGGGGAGAAACTGACCGTTCATTTCATCGATGTAGGGCAGGCAGACTGCATTTTGCTGGAATGCGCTGAGCGGTATATGCTCATCGACGGCGGTAATATAGAAGACAGTTCCTTGGTTGTATCCTACCTCCAAAAGCAGGGTGTGCAGGATTTGAGTCTGGTCGTCTGCACCCACCCCCACGAAGATCATGTGGGCGGTCTGGCCGGCGTGCTGGCGGTGTATCCCACTGCGAAAATTTGGGCGCCCACCAAAACCTACAGTTCCAAATGCTTCGACGATTTTCTGTACTACGCCGATCAGCAAGAGCTCGAGATTACCATTCCCAAGCCCGGCGATCATTTCGATCTTGCAAAAACCCAGATCTCCGTTTTAGGCCCTGTCACCTCCTATGCCGAGACCAACGACACCTCCATCGTGCTCATGGCGCAGTTTGGAGATAACCGGTTTTTATTCACCGGCGACATGGAAACGGCTGCCGAAAATGATATGCTGGAGTGGGGCGCAAATGTGAAGGCCGATGTGCTGAAGGTGGGCCACCACGGCTCTGACACCTCCACCGGCTACCGCTTCCTTTACGAAGTCGACCCCGACTATGCCGTCATTTCCGTGGGCGAAGGCAACACCTACGGCCACCCCCACGATGCGCCCATGTCCCGGCTGCGGGATGCGGATGTGACGGTCTACCGTACCGACGAGATGGGCACTGTCATCGCCACCTCTGACGGCAAGAACATCACTTTCTCCTGGGAAAACAGCAATGCTGCCCCCGAAGACCCCACCGGCACCGCCTCGCAATATTATATCGGCAACGTTAATTCCAAGGTGCTGCACATTCCCGCTTGCTCCGGTCTTCCGGCCGAGAAAAACCAAATCACTTTTCAAGACTATAATGCGGCCATCGCCGCAGGCTATACCCCTTGCTCCAGGTGCATGAAATGAAAGAAAAGATCGTTTTGGGCATCCTCGCCCATGTGGATGCCGGAAAGACTACCCTATCCGAGGCGCTGCTGTACCAAACCGGTATCCGCCGCAGCCTTGGCCGGGTGGATCACGGTGATGCGTACTTGGATACCCACAGCTTAGAACGGCAGCGGGGCATCACCATTTTTTCCAAGCAGGCGCTGCTTGCTGCCGGTGAACTGGATATCACCCTTGTTGACACGCCGGGCCATGTGGACTTTTCCGCAGAGGCCGAGCGTGTCATGCCCATTTTGGACTGTGCTGTGCTGGTAGTAAGCGGCACAGGCGGTGTGCAGGCCCATACCCTCACCCTTTGGCGGCTGTTGGAGCGGTATAATATACCCACATTCCTCTTTGTCAACAAGATGGATCTTGCCGGCGCAGATAAGGAAAAGCTGCTTTCCCAACTGCAGGAGCAGCTCAGTCCAGGCTGCGCTGACCTTGGCGGTGACATCGCGGAAGCTGCCGCCATGTGCGACGATGCGCTGTTGGAAACCTACTTGGAAACCGGCACTGTTACCGCCGGAAACATACGGGCGCTGATCGAAAGCCGGAAGCTGTTCCCCTGCTGCTTTGGCTCAGCCCTGCGCTTAGAGGGCATTGAGGAGCTTCTTGCTGCCATTGACACCTTTGCACCAAGACCCGGCCGCGACCCGGAATTCGGCGCAAAAGTTTACAAAATCACCCGGGACCCCCAAGGCAATCGCCTGAGTTGGCTGAAGATCACGGGTGGCAGCCTGAAAGTCCGCTCTTTGATTAGTTATGTAAACCAAAAGGGCGACTCTGTGGAAGAAAAAGCGGTACAGCTGCGACTGTACTCCGGAGATAAATTCACCGCTGCCGAGAAAGTTTTTGCAGGTCAGACCGTTGCTGTCACCGGCCTTTCCGGCACATATGCCGGCCTTTCCCTTGGCACAGCGCCATGCGGGCTTGTGCCCGCCCTTGAGCCGGTCATGACCTATCGGGTGGAACTGCCCAAGGGCAAAGACCCCGCTGTAGTGCTTCCCTTGCTTCGTCAGCTTGAGGAAGAAGACCCTCTGCTGCACATTTTGTGGGAAGGCGGCAGCATCCATGTGCAGATCATGGGCAAGGTGCAGCTGGAAATTTTCCGCAGTCTGGTCTTAGAGCGCTTTGGCTTTGACATTACCTTGGACAGTGGCCGCATTTTCTACAAGGAAACCATCGAAAACACCGTAGAAGGCGTGGGCCACTTTGAGCCATTGCGCCACTACGCGGAAGTCCATGTCCTCTTAGAGCCCCTGCCCCAAGGAGCGGGGCTGCAATTCGACACAAAATGCTCTACCGATGTGCTGGACTGGAGCTACCAGAGCCTGATCCTTTCCCACATGTCGGAAAAGGTCCACCGTGGCATTCTCACCGGTGCGCCCATTACGGATATGAAGATCACCCTGCTCATCGGCAAGGCGCACCTGAAGCACACCGAAGGCGGTGATATGCGGCAGGCTACCTACCGGGCCATTCGGCAGGGTCTGATGCAGGCAAAGAGTGTGCTTTTAGAGCCTTGGTATCGATTCCAGCTGACCCTGCCCACAGAGGCGGTGGGCAGAGCCATCACCGATATCCGTACCATGAGCGGCGAAATTGACACGCCGGAAAACCAAGGTGCCCTTTCCACCCTCACCGGCACTGTTCCCGCATCGGAATTAAAGGACTATGCCGATGTGGTTGCCGCCTACACCCAAGGCAGAGGCCGGCTGCAGATCGCTTTGGAGGGCTACAAGCCCTGTCACAATACGGATGCCGTACTGGCGGAAACAAACTACGATCCGGAAGCAGACCTTGAAAACACTCCGGACTCTGTATTCTGCGCCCACGGTGCAGGCTTTACCGTAAAGTGGAACGATGTGCCGGAATATATGCACCTGCAGAGCGGTCTCAAAGAAGAAAAAGCCCCCGAGATCATCTCCCGCAATCTGCACTTGGATGACAAGGCGCTTGAGGCCATCATGGAGCGGGAATTCGGCCCGCAAAAAACCCGTCTGTACCGCGCTCCCGAAAACCGTCCCGCCACAGACAACTTACACATCAAGTCCCCCAAGCAGCAATATCTCATCGTAGACGGCTACAACATCATCTTCGCGTGGGACGAGCTTTCAAAACTTGCCAAAGAGGACTTGGAGGCTGCCCGCCGGCATTTAATGGATGCCCTAAGCAGCTTTGCGGGCTTCAAAAAGTGGCGGATCGTGGTGGTATTTGACGGCTACAAGGTCAAGGGCAATTTGGGCGAAAAGACACAGTACCACAACATCCAAGTGGTATACACCAGGGAAAACGAAACCGGCGACAGCTACATCGAATCCTTGGTTTCCGAGATCGGCCCCAGCTACAATGTTCGGGTAGCAACCTCCGACTCTCTGGTGCAGCTCAGCTCTCTGCGCTCCGGCGTGCTGCGGATGTCTGCACGGGAACTGAAAGAAACCATTGATGCCGCCAAGCAGGAGATGGAAAAGCACTTTTAAGCAAATTTGACTTTCCCTATCCATCATGGTATGATAAATCATCATCTTTCCGGGAGGAAATCCTATGCAGTTTTTCATCATGACGCTGTTTGCCTTAGGCATTGCGGCTGTGGATCAGATCACCAAGTATCTGGTGGTTGCAAATATTCCCCTCTATGCCGATGTGCCCTTTCTTCCCGGCATCGTGCAGCTGACCTATGTGCAAAATACCGGCGCAGCATTTTCCATGCTGGAGGGCATGCGCTGGCTTTTCTTGATTGTTTTCATTGTGCTGACTGTACTGCTCCTGCTGGAATACTTCAAGCACCCTATGCCCTTTACGGGGTTAGAGCGCTGGTGCATTGCTGCCATCTACGGCGGTGGTCTCGGCAACATGATCGACCGGCTGCGTTTGGGCTATGTTGTGGATATGATCGAGACCCAATTCATCAAATTTCCTGTATTTAATGTAGCCGACTGCTTCATCACCTGCGGCTGCATACTGCTCATCGTCCATTTGGCGTTCTTTAATAAGCCTTTCTGGAAGGAAGAAAAGAAATGACCCTTTTTGCCGATATTCCCGGCGAGCGGCTGGATGCGTTCTTAGCCCGCTGTAGCGATCTGACCCGCTCGGCAGCCCAAAAGCTAATCGAGGACGGTTTCGTCAGCCGCAACGGCAAGCCCGGAAAGAAAAACGACAAACTGAATATGGGCGACGAAGTGGTTTTTACGCTGCCCGAGCCCAAGGAAGTGGACATTAAGCCCACCGAAATGGCGCTGGACATCGTTTATGAAGACGCCGATGTGCTGGTAATCAACAAGCCCAAGGGCTTAGTCGTGCACCCTGCCGCAGGCCATCAGGACGACACTCTGGTCAACGGTCTGCTGTATGCCATGGGGGACAGCCTTTCCGGCATCAACGGCGAGCTGCGCCCCGGCATCGTCCACCGCATCGACAAGGATACCTCCGGCCTGCTGGCCATTGCCAAAAATGACCTTGCCCACACGGTGCTGGCATCCCAGTTAAAGGATCACACCATGGCAAGAACCTACGAAGCCATTGTTTGCGGCTCTTTCCGGGAGGACAGCGGTACTGTGAACGCTCCCATCGGCCGCCACCCCACCGACCGGAAAAAGATGTGCGTCACCCAGCGAAACAGCAAAGAAGCCGTTACCCATTGGGAAGTGGTTGCCCGTTACCGGGGCTATACCCACATCCGCTGCCGCTTAGAGACGGGCCGCACCCACCAGATCCGTGTTCACATGGCTCACATCGGACACCCCATTTTGGGCGACACCGTCTACGGCCACAAAAAGGCAGAACTGGGGCAGGACAGCCAGTGCCTTCATGCAGGGCAGCTTTGCTTCCGGCATCCCCGAGACGAAAGGCCCGTCATGGTCTTTGCCCCCCTGCCGGAATATTTCCAAAAGGTTATCGAGAAATTAGAAAAAATGCAATGATAAATGATCGTTTATCTTCGCAAGCACCACTAAGTATGTCATTCCGAGGGAGCGTCAGCGAGTCGAGGAATCTACGCATTTCGTTTATATTTGCATTAAAATCGGTGCCAAGATCCCTCGGCTCCGTTTCACTCCGCTCGGGATGACAGCATTTTTGGTGGTATGGTAAACGATCATTTACACAAGGAGAAGACCAATGTTTTCTGACATTTTACTCACAGCGGACTTTGACCGCACCTTGACCGATCCTACGGGAAACGTCCCCCAGCGAAACATTGATGCGATCCGCTACTTTATGGATAACGGCGGCACATTCACCGTCAACACCGGCAGAAGCCTGCCCCAATCCCGCCATATTTTGCAAACCGTGCCCATGAACGCCCCCTTTCTTGCCTACAACGGCGGTCTCGTGATCGGCGGAAACCACATCATCAGTCAATGCATCATTGATCTGCCGCTGGAGCAGACCCTTCGTGATGTCTGCGCAGCATTTCCGGACTTAAATGTAGATCTCCACGGTGTAAAGGCCCATTTCGGCTTCCAGCCCGTGGGCTGCTGGGAAGAATATTATGCAGCACGGAACTTAGAGTACCACCTGGCCGAGCCCGGCATGGACTTCGGCCCTTTTCTGAAATTCAACGTCTACGGTCCTTTGGTGGACAACACTTTTTACCAGATCTTCACCGGAACCCCGGAGCAAACCGCCCGGATCGACGAGGCCGCCCAGTGGCTGCGCGATACTTACGGCGATCAGATCACCGTTTTCCGGGCAGGCGCTCAGGTTCTGAATATCCATGCCCCCAATGTGTCCAAGCTCCGTGCCGCACGGCAGCTGCAGAAAGACCTGGGCAAAAAGCACCTCATCTGCGTCGGCGACGCGGAAAACGATCTGCCCATGCTCCAGGGTGCAGACTTTGCCTTCTGCCCCAGTGACGGCGTAGTGGCTGACCGTTTCCCCAACGTTTGCCCTTGCGCAGACGGTGCCGTTGCCGATGTGATTTACAACAAAATTCCTGCCATTTTGAAAGGGTAACACACTATGTTCTCTGATGTCCTGCTGACGGTAGACCATGACCGCACCTTGACCGCTCCGGATTCTACGATCCCTCAGCGCAATATCGAGGCCATCCGCTATTTTATGGAAAACGGCGGCGCTTTCACTATGAATACCGGCCGCAGTATCCCCATGGCACTGCGGAATATCCTTGGCATCGTACCGAACAACGCCCCGCTGCTGCTGTACAACGGCAGCGCTGCGTACGACGAAAAAGCCGCCGCTTTGACCCGCTTTGCGCCCATCGATTTAGACCCTGAGACCGTGCTCCCGGAGCTTCAGGCGCGGTTTCCGCAGCTGCATGTGGAAGTGCAGGCGTTGGATGCCCACTATCTCATGCACAAGGACACCGGCTGGGAAGACTACTGCGACCATAACGGCTGCCCGTGGAAATACGCTGCCCCCGGTGATATCCCCGGCCCGTTCATCAAATTCTCCATTTATGGCCAGTTCCGGGAAAATACCGTGGCGTCCATGTATAGCGGCACGACCGAAGAGCTTGCGCTTATCGACCGGATGATCGCCTACTTAGAAGAAACCTACGGCGATAAAATCGAAATTTTCCGGGCCTGTGCCCGGATCGTTGATGTCCACGCAAAGGGTGTATCCAAGCTCAATTCCGCCCGTCTGCTCCAAAAAGAATTGGGCAGAAAACACCTTGTCTGTGTAGGCGATGCAGAAAACGACCTTTCCATGTTAGAGGGAGCGGATTTTGCCTTCTGCCCTGCTGACGGTGTGGTGGCTGACCGCTTTCCCAATGTCTGCAAATGCGCTGACGGGGCGGTTGCGGACGTGATTTATGAGAAAATCCCCGCTATCATCAAAAATAGACCTTGACAATCGCCAATTCCTATGCTAAAATCCTATGGCTGAAACGACTTGCGGGTGTAGTTCAATGGTAGAACACCAGCCTTCCAAGCTGGATACGCGGGTCCGATTCCCGTCACCCGCTCCACAGAAATGCGCCAGTAGCTCAGTTGGATAGAGCAACTGCCTTCTAAGCAGTAGGTCAGGGGTTCGAGTCCCTTCTGGCGTGCCATCAAACTTGCAAGTAGTCAGCCGGGACTTCCATGTTGCAAATTTGCACAGAGTTCTTAAGGACTCGAACAATTTGAATCACAACAGTCCGGTGGACTGTTGATCGCGACGGCTTGACGGAGCGATACCTTGATGAAACGAGTCCCTTCTGGCGTGCCACTTTAACCACCCAAGTAAGTTGTTCCACAGCAGCTGCAGATTTGCAAAAGTCCAATAGGACTCGAACGATTAAATGCAACGCGGATGAGCGTTGCCGGCGAGGGCTCAACCGAGCCGCTCCTTGATTAAACGAGTCCTTCCTGGCAAATGAAAAGAATATGGTGGGTG
>JAZUNW010000011.1:0-3576 GCA_045604325.1 Faecousia sp.
GAAGCTGCGCCATACACCCAAGGATGAGATCGATAAGGCCGTTATGCGTGCTGCCGAAATCCTTGACATTACCCAGTACCTGAAGCGTAAGCCCAAGGCTCTGTCCGGCGGTCAGCGTCAGCGTGTCGCCATCGGCCGTGCTATCGTCCGTGACCCCAAGGTCTTCCTGATGGACGAGCCTCTGTCCAACCTGGACGCCAAGCTGCGTAACCAGATGCGTGCTGAGATCATCAAGCTGCGTGAGCGTATTGATACCACCTTTATCTATGTTACCCACGACCAGACTGAGGCTATGACTCTGGGCGACCGTATCGTCATCATGAAGGACGGTTTCATCCAGCAGATCGGCACTCCTCAGGAAGTCTTCAACCACCCCTACAACCTGTTCGTTGCCGGTTTTATCGGTGCTCCCCAGATGAACTTCTTCAACGCAAAGCTCATCAAGAAGGACGGCAAGTATGCTGTCGAACTGGGCGACCTCACCGTCGAGCTGTCTGCTGATAAGCAGGAGCGCCTGGTTGCCAACAACGTGGAAGAGCAGGAGATCACTTTGGGCATTCGTCCTGAGCACATTGCTCTGGAGGAGACCGGCGTCGATGCTACCATCGGTGTTCACGAGCTGATGGGTTCTTCTGTCCATCTGCACGTCACCGCTCTGGGCCAGGATGTGGTCATCATCATCTCCACCATGAACATGACCGGTGCAGAAGTCGCTGCCCTGGCTGCCGGTGTGAACGTCAAGTTTGCATTCCCCGGCAATGTCTGCCACGTCTTCAGCAAGGAGACCGGCATCAACCTGGAAGCCTAATTCCATACATCTTGCGGACCTGCCGATTTCGGCAGGTCCGTTTTTTAGCAAAAAGAGCGGGGGAGCGCAGCAGCTTTACCTTGACAAACAGACGATTAGATGGTATTATTTTTGACATGGTTTTCATAATGAAACGGTATGCTTTCCGGTGCTTTTTGGGGGCATTTTGATTGCCGCGAAAAGAACCGGTATATTTCTGTTTTCGGGATAGACCTTGGCGCAGGTTTGCGCATATCATGTGTTGTAAAGGAGCATAAGCCATGCGAAGCAGCGGTGTTCTAATGCATATCACATCACTGCCCGGCCCTTACGGCATTGGTACGATGGGCGCGAAAGCTTTTCGGTTTGTTGACTTTTTGAAAAAAGCCGGTCAGCGCTACTGGCAGATCCTGCCCCTTGCGCCCACCGGTTACGGCGATTCTCCCTATCAGTCCTGCTCTGCTTTTGCTGGCAACCATTATCTCATCGATCTGGATACCTTGATTGAACAGGGGCTTCTTATGGAAGAGGAAGTGTCTTCTGTTTGCTGGTGTGAGCGGGAAAATAAGGTCAATTTTGGCCTTCTTTATGAAAACCGACTGAAAGTTCTGAGCATTGCCTATAATCGGTTTGCTGACAGCGCGGCACTGGAGAGATTTTGCCGTGAAAACGGCAGCTGGCTGTCGGATTTTGCCCTGTTTATGGCGCTGAAGGATAAAAATTGTGGAAAGCCCTGGTACGAGTGGGAGCATGGCCTTAAGTTTCGTGAGCCCGGTGCTGTGTGGAATGCCCGGCAGGAGCTGAAGGATGAGATCCGCTTTTACAGCTTTGTCCAGTTTTTGTTCTATCAGCAGTGGAACAAGCTCCGCGACTATGCCCATGAAAACGGCATCGGCATCATCGGCGATGTGCCGATTTATGTGCCTTACGATTCCTGCGATGCATGGAGCAATCCCGAACTTTTTCAGTTCGATAAAAACCTAAGTCCTACCGCCGTGGCAGGATGCCCGCCGGATGCTTTTACAGAGGATGGCCAGCTTTGGGGCAATCCCTTGTACCGCTGGGACAAAATGGCCAAGGATGATTATAACTGGTGGATCCGCCGGCTGGATGCAGCGGGAAAGCTGTATGATGTGGTGCGTATCGACCATTTTCGTGGATTTGAAAGCTATTGGGCTGTGCCCTTTGGAGATCTGACTGCCAGAAACGGCAAGTGGGTCAAGGGACCGGATATGCACTTCATCCAGTCGGTAAAGGATCAGCTGCCTCACATCCCCATGATCGCAGAAGACTTGGGCGTTTTGACCCCCGAAGTGCTCAAAATGAGAGATGAAAGCGGCTTCCCCGGCATGAAAGTGCTGGA
Source organism: Faecousia sp. (assembly GCA_045604325.1). Taxonomy (GTDB): domain Bacteria; phylum Bacillota; class Clostridia; order Oscillospirales; family Oscillospiraceae; genus Faecousia. The sequence goes on from JAZUNW010000011.1 coordinate 2,151, forward strand.
ATTTGCCTTTGATTCCCGAAAGCCTTCCGATTATCTGCCCCATGTTTATACCCGCAACTGCGTTTGCTATACCGGCACCCATGACAATATGACCATGCGCCAGTGGTTCGAAAACGCAAACGAGGATGCAGCCAGCTATGCTAAGGAATATATGCACCTGAATGAGGAAGAGGGCCTTGTCTGGGGCGTTGTGCGTACTGCCATGTCCTGCGTCAGTGATCTATGTGTCATTCAAATGCAGGATCTGATGAACTTGGGCGGCGAGGCGAGAATGAATTTCCCCGGCACCATGACGGATGCCAACTGGACATGGCGGGCGGATGATTCTGCCATGGCTCCCGATTTAGCTGAAAAAATTTATAGCTTGACAAAGCTTTACGGTCGCGTAAGCGATTGATTTCCCGTGAGGAAGAATGGAGAACTATTTTATGAAGTATAACTGCGTAAACATTTTGAAGTGGACCGAGGCACAGCTGAAGTACACTCACGACGTATCCCTGCAGGAGGCTACCGCTCAGGAGCTGCACGAGGCGTTGGGTCAGGCTGTAATGATGGCTATTTCTGACAACTGGAATCACTCCAAGCATACCCGTATGCATCAGCGGAAGGCTTACTATATTTCCGCTGAGTATCTGGTGGGCAGACTGGTATATTCCAACTTGTACAATCTGGGCATTTTAGACGAGATGAAGCAGCTGTTTGCTGAGCGGGGCGTTGACCTTGCTATCTTGGAAGATGTTGAGGATGCCGCTCTTGGTAACGGCGGTCTGGGCCGTTTGGCTGCCTGCTTCCTGGATAGTGCCGCAAGCACTAACATTCCGCTGTCCGGCTACGGCCTGCGTTACCGCTTTGGTCTGTTTAAGCAGAGCTTTGATGCAAACGGCAGTCAGTGCGAGGCGGCTGATGACTGGACCAAGTACGGCGATCCCTGGTCTTACCGCCGCTATAACCACACTGTTAAGGTGGAATTCCCCGACCATACCGTGCTGGCAGTTCCCTATGATGTGCCCGTCATCGGCTATGGCACCGATAATATCAACACCCTGCGTCTGTGGCAGTGTGAGGCCGAGGAAGAGCTGGACTTCAATGCCTTCAACGATCAGGACTACCTGCGTGCTCTTGCCCAGAAGAACAAGGCTGAGGACATTACCCGTGTTCTGTACCCCAACGATTCCACTTGGGAAGGCAGGCGCCTGCGCATCAAGCAGCAGTATGTGCTGTCCTCTGCATCCCTGCAGGATATGCTGCGGGTCTATAAGTCCGTCCACGGCGGCGACCTGAGCCACTTTGCGGAGTACTATGCGGTGCAGCTCAACGATACCCACCCTGCCATGTCTATTCCCGAGCTGATCCGTCTGCTGATGGCCGAGGGCATGGACTTTGACCACAGCTTCGGGATCGCCCAGAAGACCTTCTCCTACACCAA
>JAZUNW010000012.1:0-7272 GCA_045604325.1 Faecousia sp.
TGTGCACACTGGGCGGGTGTGGAACGGCGTGCAGCATCAGGTTAAAAAAAGCCTGTTACAGTGACTAAAATTGTAAGGTTACCGCCCGCATTCCACATCAGTCACCGCTTGGAGCGGTGACAGCTTCTCCCCGGGAGAAGCGATGGCGCTTCCGCGCCACAGCAACAAACCAACTGCCCTACAAACTGAAATTTGCCAGCTATGGGGGTTGCGTTTATAATGGCAAAATGATAAAATCAGCATATCTGAGCAAAGGAGCTGTTTTTATGTTGAAGGATGGTGCGTATATTGCGCCCAATGCAACGGTCATTGGGGATGTTACCCTGGGAAAGGACGCAAACATCTGGTACGGTGCGGTGCTGCGGGGTGATTCCGGTGCCATTTCCATCGGTGAGGGCACGAACATTCAGGATAATTGTGTGATCCACGAAAAAACCACCATTGGCAGGAATTGCACAGTCGGTCACGGCGCCATCGTCCACGGCTGCACCGTGGGAAATGGTTGCCTCATTGGCATGGGCGCTATTGTGCTGAACGGCGCAAAGTTAGCGGATCACTGTCTGGTGGGCGCAGGTGCGGTGGTGACGGGCAAGACCGATGCCCCTGCGGGCTCTGTGTTGCTGGGCAATCCCGCCAAGATCATCAAGGAGCTTCCTATGGATGCTCGGATCGAGCAGGAAAATGGCGCTGTCCATTATTTAGAACAGGCCCGAAAAAGCTTGGGCTAAGGCCTTGTAGAATCGGCAAAAATGGTGTAAAATAAGCTATCAGTAAGATTTGGAGGGTGCGTATGGACCGCAGGCGCAGAAAAGTGAATAAAGCGCCGCAGGCGGGCAGCCCCTTTGGCGCAAAAAAAAGCAGCGCAGTCAAGACTGCGCTGACCGTCACCGGCGCGGTGCTGGCAGTTTGCATACTTGTGCTGGCAGCGGCGCTGCTGGGATGGCTGAAGATCCCGGGGATTACCTTGGGACATCAGCCGGCAGATACCGCTCCCGTGGAAACCGTACCGGATACGGTGATCCATTTTGTGGCGGGCGGCGATCTGAATGTGACGGATAGATCCGTAGCAGCGGGAAAGACCGAGACCGGCTATGACTACGGCAGTGTCTTTTTAGATGTGATGCCGGTGCTTTCTGGCAGCGACCTGACGGCCCTTAACTTTGAAGGCACCCTTTCCGGTGAACCCTACGGCGCCGGTTCCGCATCTGCTCCCCAGCAGCTGGTGCAGGCCCTGCGCAGTGCCGGTGTGGACTTTTTACAGACAGCCAATTCCTGCACCATCATGGGCGGCCCGTTGGGCATGGCATCTACCTTAAGCGGTATCCGGGATGCAGGCATCGAGCCCCTGGGCAGCTATGGGAATAATGCGGAGTCAGAAAAATCCGGCGGTTTTGTGATCCGCGAAGTGCAGGGCATCCGTATTGCGCTGGTGGCCTTTACCAAGGGCATGTCCGGCAGTGGTTTGCCGAACGGCTTTGAAAACTGCGTCAATCTTCTGTATGAAGATTATTACACCACCTATCAGAAGGTGAACGAAGCGGGCATTACAAAGGTTTTGCAGGCGGCAAAGGCCCAAAAACCGGATCTGATTATTTCACTGGTCCACTGGGGCAGTGAGTTTAATAAGCAGATCAGCAAGTCACAGACAAAGATCGTGGAGCTGATGCAGGGACAAGGCGTGGACGCCATCATCGGCACCCACTCCCACTATGTGCAGAAGATGACCTACGATCCCGAAAGCGGTCAGTTCATCGCTTACAGCTTGGGCGACTTCTTCGGTGATGCGGATAAGGCGGATACCAACTATTCCGTTCTGCTGGATCTGGAGATCACCAAGAGCGGCGCTACCGGCGATGTAAAGATCACCGGCTTTGACTATACGCCCATCTATACGTTCTACGAAGAAAATAAAGCGAAGATCCTGCGGATACGGGAAGCTATGACGGCCTATGAAAGGGGCAGCCTTGGCCGCGTAAGCCAAGAGGCCTATGAGGGCATGAAAACGGCCCTAAGCCGCATTGAGTCAAGAATCACAGCCGATTAAAAAATACCGGGTGTACCTTGGGTACACCCGGTTATTGTTTATTCTGCTTTGGGAGCTTTGTTTTTGTTCCGGTTTCTGCGGTAGTGATTTCTGCGATGACCCGGCTTCTTTTCGCCGGTTTCGGCAGCCGGTTCTGCCTTGGGAGCAGGCTCGGTTGCCTGTGTTTCGGCGCCCTTGCCCTCTTTGTGATGGCGCTGCCGGTGGTTCCGGCGGCGGGAATTCTTCTTGGGCTGCTCTGCCGGTTCCTCAGCGGGAATTTCCTCGGAAAGAGTCTCCTCAGCGATGGTTTCCTCGCTGTAACGCATGCGGATGGAGCTCAGCACAACGGATGTGTCCTCAAATTCCGGCTCTTTCCGCAGCCGCTTGCCGCCGCCGGAAATGGGAGCAAGGTCTGCAGGAATAGGGGGATCGTTCTTCTTGGCTTTGCCGCTGCGCAGCACTGCAATGTCAGAATTGGGGAATACGCTGATGGTCTCGGGGCTGTCTTCCATGCGCACCTTTACCCGACTGCGCAGAAGATCCACCTCAACAACCGTGCCGCGGCCCTCGGGCGTATCCACAAAGGACTCTGCCTTGGGGGCGTTGCGCAGCAGGTCCTCGTAAGCATCCTGCTCGTACTTCAAACAGCACATAAGCCGGCCGCAAGTGCCGGAGATCTTGGTGGGGTTTAGGGACAGATTCTGGGTCTTTGCCATTTTGATGGACACCGGCTGAAAATCGTCCAAAAAGCTTGCGCAGCAGAAGGGACGGCCGCAAATGCCGAGACCTCCCACCATCTTCGCCTTGTCACGAACGCCGATCTGGCGCAGCTCGATGCGGGTATGGAAAATGGATGCTAAGTTTTTTACCAGTTCCCGAAAGTCCACCCGCTCATCGGCGGTGAAGAAAAAGAGGATCTTGCTGCCGTCAAAGGCACATTCGGCGCTGACCAGCTGCATATCCAGCCCTTGCTCGGCTACCTTTTCCGCGCAGACTTCCATGGCTTTTCTTTCCTTGGCGCGGTTTTCTTCCACGGTATTTTCGTCCTGTGCGGTGGCCAGGCGCAGCACGCTGCGCAGGGGGGAGACCACATCCTTTTCGGGAATCGTGTGGTTGCCGGCGGCACAGATGCCGAACTCAGGGCCGCGGGCGGTATCGATGATTACATGATCGCCGGTGCTGAGCTTCAGACCGGCAGGATCAAAATAGTATACCTTCTGTCCGGGGCGGAACTGGATGTCCACCACCTCAACAGAGGGGATCATTTTTTCTTCCATAGATTACTCCTTGCTCTATCTTAATTCCCAGGCAAGATAGCCGCAGATGGCGGCGGGAGAGATGTTGCCTTGGGCGTAGTCAATACATTTTTGCAGTTTCCGGATCGCGTCCATCAGATCCTTGGGGCTGCGGCGGGCAGCCAGCTCACGGGAAGCTGAGCCTGCAGCGATATTGCCTGCCCGGCAGGCAAGGGCGCTTTCCAGCAGCATCAGCCATTGCTGCAGCGTAGTTGTCAGCTGATCCCGTTTCCACTTTTCCATGGGGACAAGGGTCTGCACAAGACCCAAAGCATCCCTTGCGGCAAAGGCGGCAACAAAGCTTTCTGTGTGGGGCGGCAGGGCTGTGCCCTCCTGCAAAAGCTTTTTGGCCTGGCCTAAGAAAGAACCGCTGCGGGAAATGGCGGCCGCAATGTCGCCGGGGTCAGCTTGGGGGAACTCCTTCAGGAGCGCTTTGCGCAAAACCTCTTCCGGCAAAGGCCGCAGAGAAAGCTCTGTGCAGCGGGAACGGACGGTGGGCAACAGCCGCTCGGGGTTATCCGTCAGCAGGATAAAGACACCGTAATGGGGCGGCTCTTCCAAAATTTTCAGCAGTGCGTTCTGACCCTCAATGCCCAGCTCCTGAGGGAACAGATAGATCTTATGCTCCGACTCGTTGGGGCGGACGAACACATCCTCCCGGAACTGCCGGACGATCTTGACGGCCACATTTTTGTGTTCCGGGTCTTCTACAGTGATGTAGTCCGGATGGTTTCCTGCCACAAGTTTGCGGCAAGGGCCGCAGTGCAGGCAGGGCTTGTTTGATCCGGAACAGAGAATGGCAGCAGCAAGCAAATTGGCAAGGGTGTGCTTACCGGAGCCTTCCGGTCCTGAGATCAGATAGAAGTGAGAAATATGACCGCTTTTCAGACTGCGGCTTAAGCGTTCTTTCAGGCCGTCGTTGCCGAGCAGTGCGTCGAAGCCCATATTTCTCCCTCCTTAAAATAGTATAACATGGATTGCAAGTGTTTTGTGAATTTTAGCTTATTACTCTGATGAGCAAATTGACAATTGACAGTTGACAATTGTCAATTGGAGGTATTTGCTTACGCAAATAATTAAAATAGCTCCGCAAAGCGGACACCATAATTGTCCATTGTCCATTTTCAATTGTCCATTCGGCAACGCAGGTTGCCCTATAAACTCTGCTTTTATAGCTTAGCCCCAGAGTGCGGAAAGCATGGGAATGACCTGCTTTTTACGGCTCATAACATGGGGCAAAAATACGGTGTTGTCTTTGGGACTGACATTGAATGCCTGCTCAATGGTTTCATCGTCGCCCAGATAGATCAGTTGTGTGCCTTCCAAAAGAACATCGGTGAGCATCAGGATGACCATAGAGAAGCTTTTTTCTCTGGCAATGGTCTTCATCAGCATCAGGAACTCGTCTTTCCGCTCCAGCATCTTGGGGCTGTCCACACAGGTGATCTGTGCCACTGCCAAGTCGTGACCGGCAATGTGGAATTCCTTATAGTCGCTCTTGAACAGATCTTCGGCTGTCCGGTTACCGTTGGATGCAGAGAAGATCTCCCGGCCCAGCTCATCCAGGGATACATTGGCAATGCGGGCCATTCGCTCAGCGGTGCGTCTGTCTTTGTCGGTGCAGGTGGGGGACTTGAACATAACGGTATCGGAAAGAATTGCTGCCGCCATCATGCCTGCCATATTGGCAGAGGGCATTAAGCCCCGATCCTGGAACATGGATGCGATGATGGTATTGGTAGAGCCTACAGGCTCATTGCGGACATAAATGGGATTGGTGGTCTGAATATCTGCCAAGCGGTGGTGGTCGATGATCTCCAGGATCTCTGCCTCGTCAAGGCCGGGCACAGACTGGGATGCTTCGTTGTGGTCCACCAGAACGAGCCGCTTTCTTCTGGGGCGCAGCAGGTGGTATCTGGTCAGAATACCTACGACCTTTTCGTTTTCGTCCAGCACAGGGTAGCAGGGATAGCGGTGTTTCAGCATGGCTTCCCGCACATCGTCCACCCGGTCTTCCAAATGGAAGCAGATGAGGTCGCGGTTGTTGCAGATACGGCCCACGGGGGTGGACTGGAAGATCAGTCTGACTGCCCGGTAAGCATCGTTGGGCGTGGAGATGATGCAGGTCTTGGTGGGAAGATTCCGCAGCTCCTCGGAAAGCTCTGCCTGGCACAGGACAAGGCAGTTTACATTCATCTCAAGGGCTCTGCGGATCACATCCGGCTGATGGCCGCAAAGGACGATGGACTCCTTGCTGTGGAACATCAGATTTTCCTGGCTCTGAGGCAATGCGATGGTCACCTCACCGGAGATGGTGTCGGTATTTTCACCGGCATCGTTGAGGACCTTGCCCTCCAGCACGGAAAGCACATTGAAAAGGGGTACATTTTCCAGCTTACCGGCATTTACAAGGCTCATGTTGTAGTTGGCCACATCTTCCCGGGACAGCATACCGAAAAGGGTGCCGTCGTCGTTGGCGACGGGAATGGCGGGGGCACCGGCGTTTTGCAGGGTAGTCCAAGCTCTGCCCACGGTGACAGCGGCAGAGAACACAGGGGGCTTATCAAAGTCCAGATCCCGTATCTGGGTATGCATACTGGTGATACGCTTGGGCGGCTGAAAGCCGAAACGGTTCAAGACGATCTGGGTCTCGTCGGACACATGGCCTAAACAGGCGGCCTCATATTCCCGGTCGCCCAGGGCATTGCGCAGGGCAGTATAAGCCATGGCGGCAACGATGGAGTCGGTATCCGGATTGCGGTGACCGGTGACATAGATGGTATCCATAAAGTAACCTCCTTATTTCGCGAGGGTTTGCACAGTAAAACCATTTTACCAATTACATTATACCTATATCCCAGGAAAATAGCAAGATAAAATCGGCATGTGTAAATCATCGGGGTTGCTTTTTTTGCTTGGGGGAAGTAAAATATAAGAAAAAACCATGGAGGAATGTGCTATGAATGTTCTCGTTACCGGCGGCGCCGGCTATATCGGCTCCCACACCTGCGTAGAGCTTCTGAATGAGGGCTACGGTGTTGTGGTCATCGATAATCTTTGTAATGCCAACCCCAAGAGCTTGGAGCGGGTGGAGGAACTCACCGGAAAGAGCCTTAAGTTCTATGAGGGAGATGTTCGGGACGAAGGGCTGCTGCGCAAGATCTTTGCGGAAAATGAGATCGGCTGCGTGATCCACTTTGCGGGCCTGAAGGCCGTGGGCGAATCTGTGAGCATTCCCTGGAAGTATTACGACAATAACCTCAACTCCACTTTGGTGCTGACCAAGGTCATGGAAGAAGTGGGCATGAAGAATATTATTTTCTCCTCATCTGCCACAGTTTACACAGCCGACAACGAAATGCCCCTGCGGGAAAACTCCCGTACCGGCAACTGCACCAATCCCTACGGCTGGACCAAGTACATGACAGAGCAGATCCTTTCCGGCATGGCATTTGCAGACCCCGAGTGGGGCATCGTGCTGCTGCGCTACTTTAACCCCATTGGCGCCCACGAGAGCGGCCGTATCGGCGAAGATCCCCGGGGCGTGCCCAACAATCTGATGCCCTACATTACCCAGGTGGCCATCGGCCGCCGGGAATATCTCAGCATTTACGGCGATGACTACGATACCCACGACGGCACCGGTGTCCGTGACTACATCCATGTGGTGGACCTTGCCAAGGGCCATGTGGCGGCTGTGAAGTTCGTGCAGGAGAATAAGGGCTGTGAGGTGTTCAATTTAGGCACCGGCACCGGCTACAGTGTGCTGGACATGGTGAAGGCATTCAATGCCGCCAACGGTCTTGATTTGCCCTACAAGATCGCACCCCGTCGCCCCGGTGACATCGCCACCTGCTACGCAGATCCTGCCAAGAGTGCTGAGAAGCTGAAATGGAAGGCAGAAAAGACTTTGGAGGATATGTGCCGGGATTCCTGGAACTGGCAGAGCAAAAA
>JAZUNW010000013.1:0-9381 GCA_045604325.1 Faecousia sp.
GGCTGTCTTCAAAACGGATATCCAAAACAGGACCCATGACCTGGATCACTGTTCCTGTATGTTTTTCCATAGGATTCAACTCCTTATACTTAGCATGTCACTACCAGGCGGGGGGAGCAAGCCCCCGCCCTACATTCACGCCGGATCAAGAGCCGGCGACGATCTCGGTGATCTCCTGGGTGATGGCCGCCTGGCGGGCCCGGTTGAACTTCAGGCTCAGGTCGGCGATCATTTCGTCGGCATTCTGGGTGGCGGAGTCCATGGCCGTCCGGCGGGCAGCCTGCTCAGAAGCACGGCTCTCGCACAGGCAGCCGTAGATCACGCCGCCCAAATACTCGGGGATAATGGCCGCCAGCACCGCTTCGCTGTCCGGCTCGTAGAGAATATCGCTGCGCTCCGACCTCTGCCCGCCGGCACTCAGCGGCAGCAGCTTTAAGGTGGCGGGCGTCTGGGACAGCACGGAGACAAAGCTGGTAAAGCCCACACGGATCTCGTCCACTTCCCCGCTCAGATACAGCTTACACAGGGTTTTTGCCAGGGTAAAGCAGTCGCTGACCGACATATCCTCTGCCTCAGCGTAGCTTTCCGTCAGCAGCTGGCTGCCACGGGCACGGAAGAAATCCACACTCTTTTTGCCGATGGGCACCACCACCGTGTCCTTTCCCTCCATTTGGCCGTACACCAGCTTCAGAATGTTGCTGTTGTAGCCGCCTGCCAGGCCACGGTCGCCGGCGATGACCACGAAGGCGGTCTTCTTCACCGCCCGCTGGGTCAGATAGGGGGAGGTCAGCTCCCGGCTGGCGCCGGCAATATCCTGGATGGTGGAATAAAGCGTCTCGAAATAGGGCCGGGAGTTCAGAATCTGGGTCTGTGCCCGGCGGAGCTTGGAGGCAGCCACCATTTCCATGGCCTTGGTGATCTGCTTGGTGGATTCCATGCTCCGGATGCGATTTTTAATTTCCTTGGTGGAAACACCGGCCATGGTCTTCCCTCCTTTTTGTTACTTATACGGGCGCAAATTCGCCCAGCAGCTCGGTCAGCGCAGTCTTCAACTGCTCTTCCGTATCCTTTTCCAGCTTGCCGGTCTCACGGATCGCACGGAGCACATCGTAGTACTTGCCGTTTTCCAGGAACTCCTGCAGGCGCTTTTCAAACTCGGGGATCCGGTCCACGGGGATGTCCTTCAGGTAGCCGTTTACCACGGCGTAAATGATGCACACCTGGTGGGCCACCTCGGCGGGGGCGTTGTTGCGCTGCTTCAGCACCGCCACGATCCGCTCGCCCTGGGCAAGACGGGCCTTGGTGTCCGCATCCAGGTCGGAGCCGAACTGGGCGAAGCTCTGCAGCTCCCGGTACTGAGAGTACAGCAGCTTCAGGCTGCCTGCCACCTTCTTCATGGCCTTGATCTGGGCATTGCCGCCCACACGGGACACGGAGATACCGGGGTTGACGGCGGGCATGATGCCGGCGTTGAACAGCTCGGTCTCCAGGAAGATCTGGCCGTCGGTGATGGAGATCACGTTGGTGGGAATGTAGGCGGACACGTCGCCGGCCTGGGTCTCGATAATGGGCAGGGCCGTCAAACTGCCGCCGCCCTTGCTTTCGCTCATGTGGGCTGCCCGCTCCAAAAGCCGGGAGTGCATATAGAACACATCACCGGGGTATGCCTCCCGTCCGGGGGGACGGCGGATCAGCAGAGAAATGGCACGGTAGGCCACGGCGTGCTTGCTCAGGTCGTCGTAGATCACCAGCACATCCTTGCCCTGGTGCATGAAGTGCTCGCCCATGGTACAGCCTGCGTAGGGGGCGATATACTGCATGGGTGCCAGCTCGGAGGCGGTGGCGGAGACCACGATGGTATAATCCATGGCGCCGCCGATGGTCAGATTGTTCACGATCTGCGCCACGGTGGAGCGCTTCTGACCGATGGCCACATAAATGCAGATCACATCCTTGCCCTTCTGGTTCAGAATGGTATCGGTGGCGATGGTGGTCTTGCCGGTCTGACGGTCACCGATAATCAGCTCTCGCTGACCACGGCCGATGGGGATCATGGAGTCGATGGCCTTGATGCCGGTCTGCAGGGGACGGCTGACATGCTGGCGTTCGATAATGCCAGGAGCCGGCATTTCGATGGGGCGGTAGCTTTCCGCCTCGATAGCACCCTTGCCGTCGATGGGCTCGCCCAGTGCGTTCACAACACGGCCAATAAGCTTTTCGCCCACGGGAACAGACACCACCTTGCCGGTGCGCTTAACTGTGTCGCCCTCTTTGATGCCGTTATCAGTACCCAAAATGACGACGGACACCGTGTCCTCTTCCAAATTCTGCGCCATACCAAATGAGCCGTTGGGGAATTCCACCAGCTCGCCTGCCATGCACTGATCCAGCCCAGAAACCTTGGCAATGCCGTCACCCACTAAGATGACAATGCCGGTCTCACTGGCCTCCATACGGTTTTCGTAATTTTTTATCTGTTCACGAATGATCTTCGTGATCTCATCGGGTCTTAATTCCATAGTCTACCTACTTTCGCGTCAAAGCACGGTATTTTTAAGGGTATCCCGGATCGCCGCCAAGCGGTGCTGCACAGTATCGTCCAGCTGCTTGCCGCTGTACTGAAGGCGAATACCGCCCAAAACAGATGCATCGATCCGGTTATTCAGCTCCACGGTCTTTCCTGTGAGCTGAGAAAGCTTTTCTGTCAGTCTTTGTGCCTGTTTTTCAGACAGCGCTACTGCCGTCACAGCGGTGACCGGCAGAATGCCGTTATCTGCATTATAATGCTCCCGATATGCCTTAACGCACTCGGGAAACTGCCGCGCATAGCCCTTTTCCGCCAAGATTTTGAGGAAATTCAGCACATAAGGGTGCACGCGGCCACCCAGACTTTCGTCTAAAACTGCGCAACGCTCCTGCTTATTTATACTCGGCGCAGACAGTAGACGCAGAAAATCCGGCTGCTCGGCAAAACTCTGAGAAAGCACATTCAGCTGCTGCAGAAAACTTGCGCTTAAGCCTTCTGCCTTGGCAAGGTCATAAAGAGCCTCTCCATAAACACTGCCGGCCCCGGTCATACCTGATCCCCCAAAGCGTCGATGAACTGATCCACCAGTTTATCCTGGTCGGCAGCGGTAAGCTCCCGCTCCACCACCTTGCCGGCAATGGCCATAGCCATTCCGGAGATCTCATCCTTGGCATCGTTGATGGCCTTGCGCTTTTCCATGGCGATATCCGCCGCAGCCTTCTGGCGAATGGCATTGGCTTCTGCATTCGCCGCGCGGATGATCTCCTCTTCCCGGCTCTGACCCCGCTGCACCGCCTCTTTCACAAGGCGCTCGCCGGTTTCGGAAGCCACAGAGAGCTTTTCTTTATACTCTGCTTCCAAGGCTGCCGCATTGCTGCGGGCAGAATTGGCATCGGAGTACAGATCGTCGATCTCCTTCTGCCGCTCGGCAATAATCTTCGTTACCGGGCCAAACAGAAACTTTTTCGCCACAAAATAGATGATAAGCGTATTAAGCAGAATAAACAGCGCTGTCCAGAAGTTTACACCGACAAATGCTTCAAAGCGTTCCAAGAAATTGTCCAATTCCGCAAACTCCTTTCACTTCAATTCGAAAAGAGCTTACAGCAGGAACATAATCAGAAGCGCAATAATCAAAGAGTAAATACCGGTGGTCTCCGCGATGGCACAGCCCATAATCATGGTACTGCGCAGAGTGCCGACAGCCTCAGGCTGACGGGCCATACCCTCCAGAGCCTTACCAACAGCATTACCTTCGCCGATACCGGGGCCGATAGCACCGATACCCATGCACAAGCCTGCACCGATTGCCTTGCCGGCGATTGCGATTGCACTTGCAATATCCATAATAAATCCTCCCAAATAATGATTGTTTATCTTTTTTTATTTATTCCGTCTTGTCGGCAGGTGCCGGCAAGGCAGAGGAAATATAAACCATGGTCAGCAGGCTGAACACATAGGCCTGCACGAAACCGGAGAAAAGGTCAAAATAACAGGAAAGCACTGCCGGCAGGCCCAGCGCCAGGATCGGCACGCCGGAAAGGATACCGGTGGCCTGCAAAAAACCAAAGAATCCAAGAACGCCGGTGATAATGCCAAATACCAGCGCCACCACCTTTTTGCTTTTCTTCCAGAGCAGCACCAGCCCTAAGCCTGCGGCCAGCAGCACAGCCGATACCACCCAGCCGCTTCCGGCGATCAAATTCAGCACACCGGCAGAGGCAGCGCTTAACGCTGTGTAGATGATAGCCGTAATAACGCCGCCGCCGGCCACATTGCCGAAATGACGGAATGCCATAGATACCGGCTGGGCGATCTCCGAGACGATATTCATGGGGGTCATGACCACGATTGGCTCTGTAAAGCCCTTGAGCCAACCAAGAAATCCGTTTGCCTTGATACTGTGATACCAACACAGCACACTAACCATCAGCGCCCACACCATAACGCAGCTTATGTCTGCTGTGGTGGAACGAAGAAAACCTGTCAGACCGATCAGACTTCCGCAGATGGAGCTTAAGAAAATGGTGCCGATAAAGGGCGTCCAATGCAGGTTGTGCTCTCCCATGGTTTCTTTTACCATGTTCTGCAGCATCATCACACCTTTTTCCACCATTACCTGCTTGCCGTCCGGTCGCTTTTTCAGATTCTTTCCGAAATAAACAAACGCCCAGCACAGCAGTACCGTAACGATCAGCGAGGACACCGTGGTCTGCGTAATGTCGATCCCGCCAAAAATGGGAATGGTGAAGTATATAAACGCACCGGTTACATCCAGGTCCACAGCTTCACTCCCCTTTCTTCTTAAAAAATTCCGCCAATGTCAGCACCGGCCGCACGAAGATCAGCGGCAGCACCAGCGCAATGGGATTTGCAATACCGCCCTTGGCGCAAGCAAACAAAATAACAAACAATACAACAAGCCGCAATGTGTAGGAATTGCGCATCAGCGCTTGGCCGCCTTTGACATCCTGCTTTTGGGCCTTATCGGCAGCAAGGCTGGCGCTGATGGCCATAAAAAAGAAATTGGCAACCGCCAGTACGCCGCCAATGATACCGCCGACCAGCACTTTCCAATCAAAGTATCCCAGCAGCGCAAAAACGCCGATCATCACAGCCGCGCAAATGCCGACACCCACCGCAACGGTAACGGTTTCTTTCACTATGAACTTTCTATCTTCCATAGAAACCTCCGTCAATCGTGGTCATTAAAGGAAAGGGGTGTATCCTCCTGCTTGTCCTTGGATATGCGCGACATTGCCTTCAGGCTGGTACGAAATCCGTCGATAGCGCAGACAAAACCCACGATCACACCCGCCCAGATCACCCAATTGCCCCAACCAACGCTTCGCAGCCACAGGGCAAGCAGAACAAATCCGGCAAGGGGAAGTGCGGTAGAAAGACCCAGCTGCGTCAGCCATACGATCAAGCTTAAGTCCTTCATTTGCCAATACCCCCTTTTTACTCTGATTATTATACCCATTGCAAGCCCAATAATCAATAGTAAAAATGTCAAGTTTTTGTATAATAAGTGTTACGGATTTATTTCCGAAAGGGTCTTTTCAACAGCGCAAAAATATAGTAAACTATAAAAAACAAGTTTTGGGAGCGAAATCGATTTGTACGAGCAGGAAATGGAGATCATCCAAGGCGCCATCAGCGCCGTGGTGTATCAGAATTATGATAACGGCTATGCCGTTTTGCGCCTTGGCATCGGCGGCGGTCAGACCGTCACGGTGGTGGGCACCATTCCCCTGCCCGCAGTTGGCGAGCGGCTGATGGTAACCGGCAAATGGAGCAACCACAGCAGCTACGGCCGCCAGTTCGAGGCAGAGTTCCTGGAACGCCTGCTGCCCCAAACCAGCAATGATATCTTAAGCTACTTAAGCAGCCGTATTATCAAAGGTATCGGCCCCAAAACTGCCGCCCGGATCGTGCAGCACTTTGGTGAGCAGACCCTTGCGGTTATGGAGCGGGAGCCCCAAAGGCTTGCCGAAGTCAGCGGCATCTCCCGTGACAAGGCAAGAGCCATTGGTGAGGAATTTAAGCTGCGCATCGGCATGCGGCAGCTGATGGAATTCTTTACTTTGCACCAACTGCCTGCGGAGCTGGCGGTGCGGGCTTATAAAATGTACGGTGAGAGCACCGTAGAGCTTTTGTACGATGACCCCTATCTTTTGATGGACGAAGGTCTCGATGCCCCCTTCGGCGCTGTGGATCGTTTTGCCATTGATTTGGGCGTCTCCGGCGACGATAAACGCCGTGTGCAGGCGGGTATCTTATTTGAACTGAACTACAACCTCACCGCCGGCCATGCCTTTTTGCCGGAAGAAAAACTCATCGCCGCCACCGCTCAGCTTTTGAATGTGAAAAGTGAAGCAGTGATAAAAGGCATAGCAGACCTGCTGGAAGCTGAGCGCCTTGTCCGTGATCGCCTGGCCGGCATCACCGTCTTGTATCTTCCCACCCTTTACGAGGCGGAAAACTACTGCACCGCGCGGCTTTTGGACGCGGCAGAGCGCAGCTTCCCCCCACCGAAAAACATCGATAAGCTGATGCGTGCTGTTGCCGGTGAAAGCGGTTTAAGCTATTCACAGCAGCAAGAGCAGGCCATTCGTGCAGCCGCCACCGCAGGCATCCTGCTCATCACCGGCGGCCCGGGCACCGGCAAGACCACTATCTTAAAGGGCATTTTGTCCCTGCTGGGTCAAATGCAGTTAAAATGCGTCCTCGCTGCCCCCACCGGCAGGGCCGCCAAGCGGCTGACGGAAGTCACCGGTGAAGAAGCCTCTACCATCCACCGCCTGTTGGAGGCCGGCATCGATCAGGCAACCGGAAAAATGGCGTTTTTGCGGGATGAAAGCAACCCCCTAAAGGCGGATGCTGTCATCGTAGACGAGATGTCTATGGTAGACATTCCTCTTTTGCACGCCCTTTTGCGGGCAATTCCTGCAAATAAGCGGCTGATCTTCGTGGGCGACCCGGATCAGCTGCCGCCCGTCGGCCCCGGCTCCCCCTTTGCCGATATGCTGCGCAGCAATATGCTGCCCTCGGTGCGGCTGACGGAAATCTTTCGCCAAGCACAAGAGAGCCTCATCGTTATGAACGCCCACCGGGTCAACAGCGGCGAATATCCCGATCTTAAAAATCGGAAAAGCGACTTCTTCTTCCTGCCCTGCCGGTCGGAAGAGGAATTGCGCCAGACCATCACCGGTCTGTGCACCACCCGGCTTCCCCAAAATATGGGCATCCCCGCCGACCAGATCCAAGTACTCTCCCCCACCCGCAAGGGCGGTGTGGGAACGGCAGCACTGAATCAGACATTGCAGGCAGCCCTCAACCCTGCCGCACCCACAAAAAAAGAGCGCCAATTCGGAGATTTTTCTTTCCGGGAGGGCGATCGGGTGATGCAAATTCGAAACAATTATGATATAATGTGGAAAAGATGCGACGGAAGCGCCGTAGGTACCGGCATTTTCAACGGCGACGTAGGCATCGTCACTGCCATTGACCCCCACATGGAGACCCTCACTGTGGTCTTTGACGATCGGGAGGCAGATTACGATTTCACTCAATTAGGCGAATTAGAGCCCGCCTTTGCCATGACAGTACATAAAAGCCAAGGCAGCGAGTACCGGGCAGTGATCCTAGCCGCATGGAACGGCTCGCCCTACCTCTTGAGCCGCAGCGTGCTTTACACCGCCATCACCCGTGCGCGGGAGCTGCTCATCATCGCAGGCCGGGAGGAAACCGTCTGCGCCATGACGGAAAACGCTAAAAAAGGCCGCCGCTATACTGGCCTGAAACTGCGGCTGCAAGGAAAGACCCAATGATAAATAGAATTCTCGCATTGCTGTTTCCGCCCAAATGCATTTTATGCAAACGGGTGCTGGAAAGAGAGGAGACCGACCTTTGCCACCGATGCCGTACCGACGGCCCCGTCTGTCCTGTAAGCCGCATTAAAATTCCCTTTGTTGAAAGTTGGGCTGCTGTGTGGTATTATGAAGGTGCGGTCCGCGGCAGCATCCTGCGATTTAAGTTCTCCGGCAAGCGCAGCTATGCTCCGGGCTACGGAAGAGCCCTTGCCATGAGATTGCAGCAGGAATATCCCGAGGGCTTTGACCTGCTCACTTGGGTACCCACCGGCAGCCGCCGCATACGCAAACGGGGTTACGATCAGGCCCAGCTTCTTGCGCAGGCCGTGGGCAGCGAACTGGGCATAACACCGGTAAAGCTGCTCAACAAAATCCGCAATACCCCGCCCCAATCCCGCATCCGCGGAGATGCAAAGCGCCGCGCCAATGTCCTTGGCGCTTACAAAACCATAGATACTGCCGCATTTTCCGGCAAGCGGATATTGCTGTTGGATGATGTTATTACAACCGGTGCCACCGTTTCAGAATGCGCCCGCGTTCTGCTGACGGACGGTGCTAAAGAAGTTCATTGCGGTGCCGTGGCCCATCCCCGGCGCGCTAAGAGGTGAAGATTATGGAATTTCGTTTGTTTTCCCATGACCTGGGTATCGACCTGGGAACTGCCAATGTGCTGATCTTTGAAGACGGCAAGGGTATCATTGTAAGAGAGCCTTCCGTCGTAGCGGTGGACAAGAACACCGGCAAGATCCTGCAGGTAGGCTCTGCTGCCCGGAACATGCTGGGCCGCACCCCCGGCAATGTTGTTGCTATGCACCCGCTGAAGGACGGTGTTATCTCCGACCACGAAATGACCGTTAAAATGCTGCAGGCGCTATTCCGTCAGGCAAGCAAGTCGTCTCTGTTTACCCCCAAGCCCAGAGTTGTCATCTGCGTGCCCAGCGGTGTTACGGAAGTGGAAGAGCGCACCGTTATCAACGCTGCCATCGACGCCGGTGCCCGCCGTGTGTACTTAATCGAAGAGCCTCTGGCCGCCGCCCTGGGCGCAGGTCTTGATATTCGCGGACCTAACGGTCACATGGTGGTAGACATCGGCGGCGGCACCACCGATATCGCCGTGCTGAGCCTAAACGGCGTTGCCGTTTCCTCTTCTATTAAGGTGGCAGGTGACGCTTTCGACGAGGCCATCGGCCGCTATGTCCGCCGTAAGCATGGCGTGGTCATCGGCCAGGCAACTGCCGAGGACATCAAGATCCAGATCGGCTGTGTGTATCCCAGACCCGAAAATGTCAGCATGAATGTCAAGGGCCGTGATGCCAAGACCGGCATGCCCCGTGAACTGACTCTGCTGTCTTCTGAGATCTTCGAAGTGCTGCGCCGGCCTGCCCGCCAGATCGCCGACGAGGTGCTGTCTGTACTGGAAGAGACCAGCCCGGAGCTTGTCAGCGATATCTCCGAAAACGGCATCACCCTTACCGGCGG
>JAZUNW010000014.1:0-4669 GCA_045604325.1 Faecousia sp.
CGGAATCCCCGTTGGATGAATACACTCTGCATTCCCGCATTTGCCATTCTGATTGGCATTTTTACAAACGATCTGCATCAGTTGGCCTTTGATTTTCCGGAAGGCATCGAATTGTTTGACTACGAATACGGATATGGGCTGATCTATTTTGCTGCCATGGCATGGTTTGTACTGCTGGGTATCTATTTTGTCATCATGCTGCTAAGAAAGTGCCGTGTTCCGGGAAGCAAAGGAATGCAGAAGTTACCTGCTGTTATCATGGGCGGCGCGGTGATCTTTTGGACGCTTTACTGTTTGGGTATCTTCCGGGATTTGGATCTGACTGTAGTGGACTGTCTGATCATCTCACTTCTTCTGGAAAGCGCCATACAAAGCGGCCTGATCCCGTCCAACACAAATTATCATGTGTTGTTCCGCACTTCCTCTATTGCGGCACAGATCGTAGACCGGGACTATCAGCCCTGTTTTACATCAGCTTCTGCCATGCCGATGACCCGGGATGAGATGAAACGGATCGGTGAACAGCCTGCGAAGGTAGGCCACAAGATTCTCCACGCAAAACCCATCAAGGGTGGTTATGTGCTATGGCAGGATGATGTGACGGAGCTTGACGAAATGATGTCTCGGCTCCAGGATGCGCAGCAGCAGTTGAGCAAAGAGAACGAGCTGCTGCGCTCAGAATTGAAATTGAAAGAGCAGCAGGCCCAGGTAGAAGAGAAAACCCGCTTGTTTGACCGGATTGCGAAGGATGTTGCTCCGCAGCTGGGAAAAATGGACGCACTGCTTGCACAGTCCGCTGACCCGTTGGTGGCACACAGCGCTATGGCAAAGTTGTGCGTCATTGGCTCCTATGTGAAGCGGCGCAGCAATCTGTTGCTACTGGGCGAAGAGAACCGAACCGTTCATGCAAGAGAACTGGAATACAGTATCCGGGAATCTCTGGACAATCTGCAGCTGGCTTCCGTTTCTACGATGCTGAACGCGCAGTGTGATGATGATCTTCCGCTGGCACATATCATTGCAGCTTATGACTTCTATGAAAGCTTGGTGGAGAGGCTGCTTGACCGGATCATTGCTATGATGGTGTGTCTGACCTGTGAAAACGGAAGTATGAAAATGAATCTCCAGATCGGCTGTGTAAACAATATCCCAGAGCAGATGTTGGAGGATCTTTGCCTGCGCTTCGGCAGCTTCACTTATACCCTCCAGGACGAAGATGTGATCCTTGACCTTGAAATCTGCGAAGGAGGTGCGTGCAAATGATCAGCTATGATGCGCTTCCCACTCTGCTGCGCACCGCACTGATGCTGGGGCTGTTCCTGGCCCTGTGCGGCAGCATTTATGTTTTATCCGCGACCATTCGCAGAAGGGCACCTGTTCTTTTTACACTGACACTTTTGTGTACCTTGCTCAGCGGATGCATGATGATTCTATTCTCCGCGGATGTCAGAAGCACAAAACATGCGCTGGCCTTTGCATCTGTCAGCCGCTGGCTCTGTGAGAAACCGGCTGTGTTTATAATACTTCTTTGGGCTGCTATGGCTGCGTTCCTTGTTTATGCCGTGATTTGGGAAATGAAACGCCGCAGAACGATGGTCACACGCTCCGCCATCAAGGAAAGTATCGATCATCTGGACACCGGCCTCTGCTTTTTTGCCGAAAACGGAAGGGTTATGCTGGTCAACCATCGTATGAACCAATTGTGTCACACCATTCTGGGACATGACCTGCAAAATGCTGCACTTATGTGGGATGAGATCTGTGAAGGTGACGTGCAACCCAACATCACCCGATTGTTAGAAAACGATCAACCCAGTTTTCTGCTGCCGGACGGAACGGTCTGGACTTTTTCCGGTGAGGATCTGCAGCGTGTATTTCAGATCACAGCCGCTGACACAACGCTGCTTCATAGCCTTGCGGAGGAAATAAAACATAAAAATATCGCCCTTGAGGCACTCAATCATCGACTTGTCCAATATGAGAAAAATGTTGAGGAACTGACCCGTTCCAAGGAGCGTCTAGAGACAAAGGCAAAAATCCACAACCAACTGGGACAGACACTTTTGGCCACCCGCAGCTATCTGCTTCGTGGCGAAGAGGAACCGCCGATTCCCATTGACGCCTGGAAACACAGCATCGCGCTGCTCCGTCAGGAAGCAGCAGACGGTTCGGAACAGTCCTCTGTGCAAATGCTTGTGCAAACAGCAAAGGCTTTCGGCATTACGGTGCAGATCAACGGGCAAATGCCCCTACAGAAACCGACCGAGCAGTTACTCCTGGAAGCTGCGGCAGAAGCACTGACCAACGCAGTCCGCCATGCCGATGCCAGGACGCTATACATCCATTTTTCTGAAACAAATACCCATTATCGGGTTACTTTTCAGAATGACGGCAAGCTGCCCGAAGGAGAGATCCGGTTGGGCGGCGGTCTGGGTTCTCTTCGCCGGAAGGTCGAGCGCGCAGGCGGTGCCGTGGACATCGGCAGCCGTCCTGTATATACCCTTACCATTACAATACCCCAAAACGGAGGTGAGTGCCTGTGATCCGTGTTTTGATTGTGGAAGATGATCCTATGGTTCGCAAACTCCTGGAGATCTACATCGGTCCCAGTGACCGATATGAACTGGTCCCTTCTGTGGAGAGCGCGGTATTTGCAGAGTTCTGCTGCAGGACAAGCCAGGTGGATCTGATTCTAATGGATGTATGCACCGCTCTAAACGCCAACGGAATCGAAGCTGCGGAAAAGATTAAGCGGGCTTTTCCAAATATTAAGATCATTATTATCACCAGCCAGCCAGAGTGCAGTTTCATTGACCGGGCCAAAAAGGCAGGCGTAAACAGTTTTTGGTATAAATCCGCAGCGGCGGAAAGCATCCTGGACATTATGGATCGAACCATGGTCGGAGAGTGTATTTATCCCGACGCGACACCATCCCTGCAATTGGGAAATATCACCAGCCAGGCACTCTCTGACCGGGAGTTGGAGGTCCTGCGCGAAGTAGTCAACGGAGAGACCGATGCGGCCATTGCAAAAAAGCTCCACATGTCTGTACGCACGGTAAAGGGGCACATCCAATCCATGCGGGAAAAAACAGGCTTTAGAAACCGCACAGAGTTAGCCGTTCGCGCCAGAGACTGCGGACTGATCATCAATATAAAATAACAACAATACTCCCTAACAAAACAGGATTTGCACGAAAGTACGATGTGCAAATCCTGTTTTGCTGTTATAATATAAGCTGAATAAAATTGCTCTGATGAATTACAACAAGGAAGGCGTGGCAACAATCTATGAAAGACGGAGTCTTATCTATCGTATATGGAGTCGTTGCACTCTTGTCTGTGCTGATTTTATTATGCTATTTTGTTTTTGACCATAAGAAAAAGAAGCGTTTTTTGGCTCTGTTCTCCTGCGTTGCCGTTTCCAACTGCGGATTTTTCCTGCTTTCCATCTGCAAGTCTATCCTTGTGGCAAAGATTGCCAATGCGATGTCCTACTATGGCGGAGCATTTTCCATACTGGTGATGCTGCGCATTATCTGCGAAGTCTGCCAAATGCGCAAACGGAAATGGCTAAATTGGGGGCTGTTTGCAATTACGCTGGCAGTTGCCACACTTGCTGCCGGCGGCGATTGGCTCGGCCTTTACTATCGGTCTGTGTCTTTAAATATTATCAACGGAACTACCCATCTGGTCAAGGAATACGGCCCGCTACACAGTCTATACGCATTGTACTTAGCCGGTTATGTGGTGTTGATGCTGCTATGTATCGCCTATGCCGCCAAAAGCAAACGGTTATCCTCTCCCAAGTACACCTTGTTTTTGCTGGTTACTGTTCTTTTGAATGTGGGTGTCTGGTTGGTGGAGCAGGCAATTGATGAAGAATTTGAGTTCCTATCGGTATCTTATATGATTACAGAAATTCTGCTTCTGCTGATCTACAATATGCTTTGTGATTATGGCATTATCCGCCCGGAAACCGGTGTGCTGAGTGTGCAGATGCTGACACAGCTGAATACCCGGCAGGTAGATCCTGCCGCACTGCCGCCCGGTATGGAAGATATGTTCCGTAGCTTTTCAGAAAAGGCTAAGACGCTTTCCTCTGCGGAACGACGGATTCTCAATTACTATATCGACGGCCATGATATTGCCGAGATCCCCGACCTCGCTTTCATCAGCATCCACACAGTAAAAAAGCATAACCGCAGCATCTATCAGAAGCTGGAAATTGCTTCCCGCGACGAGCTGATGCTATACATCGAGCTGTTCCGCTGCTGCGGACGCCTTGATGAACTGACTGGCGAAGGCTTAGAAAGCATTTAATCCAATATAGTTATAATGCACAGGTGGTAAAGACAGCACCTGTGCATTTTGCATATTACCCCAAGGATACTTTTGATGAGAAGTAGCCTTGGGACCATTTTATTTGTAGGAAAAGCAAATTACAATGATATTGCTAAATGACAAAAGGAGGGGTGCGTATTGAAGAAGTTAGTGGAAGCGGTTCTTGAAAACTTATCGACAAAAGAAGTATTCCTGTTCCGGGTTACTTGCGCAAGCTGTGGCACGGAATACGGCAATAAACCGATACGGTTTTCGAAAGCAGAAATATCACCCGCCACGCAAAGCAAGCAAATCATTTACGATACGCTGTATGAGCAGGAATTCA
>JAZUNW010000015.1:0-19029 GCA_045604325.1 Faecousia sp.
CACCAAAAATGCTGTCATCCCGAGCGGAGTGAAACGGAGCCGAGGGATCTTGGCACCGATTTTAATGCAAATATAAACGAAATGCGTAGATTCCTCGACTCGCTGACGCTCCCTCGGAATGACATACTTGGTAGTGCTTGCTAAGATAAACGATCATTTACCCTACAATTGGAGTTTTCTATGTCACTTCAAACCGTTACCCAAGGAAAACTGGAATATCTGACCGCTGAGGGCATTACTGCGCCCCATTGCTTCACCACCCGCCTGGGCGGTGTCAGCAAGGGCAGTCTTGCAAGCCTCAACATTGCTATGCACCGGGGCGACGAGCCGGAAAACGTAAGGGAAAACTACCGGATTTTGGGCGATGCTTTGGGCTTTGCCGAAACGGATGTCGTCATGACCCGGCAGACCCATTCGGATATTGTACGTGTGGTGACAAGGGGCGACTGCGCCGGTCTCGACCACCACGATTACCCCGTATGCGATGCCTTAGTGACCAACGACCCCGGCACGGCGCTGGTGGTTTTCACCGCCGACTGCACCCCCATTTTGCTCCACGACCCCGTCACCGGGGCTGTGGGTGCTGTCCATGCCGGTTGGCGGGGCACTGCCGCGGCGCTGGCTGCCAAAGCGGTACAGACGATGACGGATCATTTCGGCACTGACCCCAAAAATATCCGCGCCGCCATCGGCCCTAACATTGGTTATTGCTGCTTTGAAACGGATTCCGATGTTCCGGAAGCAATGATAACTGCCTTTGGCGCGGATGCCGAAAAATACATCCGGCAGCAAGGCGGCAAATATTATGTAAACCTAAAAGAACTCAACGCCCTTAGTCTTCGCAAGGCCGGCGTTGCGCACATTGAAATTTCCACCGACTGCACGATGTGCAGCCACCACCGCTTCTGGTCCCACCGCGTTACCTGCGGCGACCGGGGCTCTCAAGGAGCGATCATTGTCTGTAAGGAGGGGCAAAAATGAAACGAATCGCTGCCATCTTGGTGCTTTTTGCGCTGATTCTTTCCGGCTGCGCACCGGAAGAACATGCCTATGTCCCCTCCGGCGATGCTCTTTTGGAGGAAGATCCCACTTCTGCCCCCACCGAGCCCGGAGAAATACCGGTCCTCTCCATGGCATATTACCCGAATCGCTCCATGAACCCCTATGCAGCCACCGACTACACCAACCGAGCCCTCTTTTCTCTGATCTACCAGGGGCTGTTCACCGTAGACCGCAGCTATCAGGCAAAGCCCATCCTCTGCGAAAGCTACAACCGGTCCGCAGATATGCAGACATGGACCTTCAACATCGCCAATGCGACTTTTTCTGACGGCACAGCCGTTACCGCAAACGATGTCTATGCCAGCCTTATCGCATCCCAAGGCAGCGCGTGGTACGGCAGCCGCCTGCAGCATGTGAAGTCCATTACCGTAGAAGGCAATGCTGTGGTGCTCAAAACCGATACTCCCTTCCAAAACCTGCCCATTTTGCTGGACATTCCCGTGGTCAAAGCATCGGAAGTAACCTCTATGCAGCCCCTGGGCTCCGGCCCTTACCGCTTGGATGGCAATCAGCTGCGACGGCAGGCGGGCTGGTGGTGCGAGGCAGAGCTTCCCTTCTCTGAGCAGACCATTCCCTTGACCGTTGCCACCTCCTCGGTGCATATCCGTAACGAATTCGAAAACACCGGCATCAATCTTGTCTGCGCTGACCCTGGCGCAAAGGAATATGTGGATTTCCGCAACGACTACGAGCTGTGGGACTGCGAAAACGGTCTTTTCATGTACCTTGTGTGCCACAAGGACAGCCCCGTTTTCTCCAACGACACCCTTCGCTCCGCTTTGACCCACGCCATCGACCGGGATTCCTTTGTTGCCACTTATTATCACGGCCTTGCCCGCAGCGCAACGCTGCCCGCGTCGCCCCAATCCCCATATTACCACAAAAAGCTTTCCTCCAACTACGGCTTTGACAAGGAAAAATTCACACAAGCCGTCGCAGACGCAAAGTTAGAAAGCAACGCAGTGACCTTGCTGGTCAGTACCGGCGATGTAAACCGCCGGCAGATCGCCATGGCCATTGCCGACAGCCTGACGGAGTGCGGTCTCTCCGTTACCGTCAACGCTGTCTCTGCCAGTGACATGACCAAGCAGCTGAAAAGCGGCAAATACGACCTCTACCTGGGTCAGACCCGGCTTTCGCCCAATATGGACCTGTCCGGTTTCTTCGCCTCGAAAGGCTCGATGAATTACGGTAAGCTTGCGGACGCGGCCACTTATGCCATGTGTCTGGAGTCTTTGGCCGACATCGGTAACTATTACGCTCTGCACAAAATGGTAATGGAAAATGGATGGCTGTGCCCCATTCTGTTCCAAACCTACGGCATTTACGGCCAGCGCGGTATTGGCACGGACCTTTCCCCCGCAAGAGATGCTATTTTCTACTACGATTTAGGCAAAACCTTAGCCGACATTCAAAAATAAAATACGGGCGCCCCTATCGGGGCGCCCTTTTTTACTTAGCAGCGATCGCAGCCGCAGCCGTTGCCGCCCCAGTTGCCGTAGCCGTTACCGTTGCCGCAGCAGCAGAACAGCAGAACGAGGATGATGATCCACCAGCAGTTGTTACCATTGTTACCACACATAAAGAATACCTCCAAGAAATTTTTTGAGCGCTTCACCGCTCATTCCATGGTATTCCGCAGCGCAAAAAAGGTGCAGCTTACACAGCTGCACCTTTTTGAATTACAGTTCTCTTAAGGCATCTACCAAAGCGGTCTTGGAGGCGGTCTTGTCGTCCTTGACCTTGATGACCCGGGCGGGGCAACCGGCAACCACCGTGTTGGGCGCCACATCGCCTACTACCACAGCACCGGCAGCTACCACAGCATCATGGCCGATGCGGCAGCCCTCGATGACCACGGCATTGGCGCCGATGAGCACATTGTCCTCAACAACGACGGGGGTAGCGGAAGCAGGCTCGATGACACCGGCCAGCACTGCACCTGCACCCACATGGCAGTTTTTGCCCACCGTAGCACGGCCGCCTAAGATAGCTCCCATGTCGATCATCGTACCCTCGCCGATGACAGCACCGATGTTGATAACTGCACCCATCATAATAACTGCGTTCTTGCCGATCTCCACTTGCTCACGGATAATCGCACCGGGCTCGATGCGGGCGGGGATGTCCTTCATGTCCAGCATGGGAATGGCGGAGTTGCGGCAACCATTCTCGATCTCTACATGGACAAATTCATTACTCTCCAGAACGGGCTTTACGTCCTTCCAGTCGCCGAAGACGATCTTGCAGCCGTTTCCTGCAGGAAACTCCTTGCATCCGGGGAACGGTGTCGGAGTCTTCTCCCAAACATAAACCTTCACCGGCGTTTTCTTCTCCGATGTGCGGATATATTCAATGATTTCCTGTGCATTCATGGTTCTCTCTCCTTTATTTCGATATCCCCATGTTATCACCTTTTATCCCAAAACACAAGGAGAAATTGACACCGGCATAAAAATAGAATATAATTGCCCTATACTGTGCTTCAAATTTCAGTTTGTCGCTCTGACGGAGCGACAAACCGTAGGGACCGGCGTCCTCATCAATCGATGTGTGATTGCCCCCGGCAATCATTTTATCTTGATTCGCTGCGCGAAGCACCACGGTCCGTCAGAAAATTTGACCTCGACGGGCAAATTTTCTGCGAAAAGCCCTGCAACTTAACGATTTTGGTGCATCGAGCCCCAAAATCGTTTCGGACTGCCCAGGAGGCCAGTCCCTACAATCATAATCGAAACTGCCCGCAAAACCGCAATTTGTGATTCCTTTAAGGAGGATTCTATATGCAGATCATTGAAGATCGCCGGGCTTTGCATCAGATCCCGGAAGTGGAGCTTTGCTTACCCAAGACCATGGAATATCTGCGCAGTGTCTTGACCGGCCTGCGCTGCAAGCTTTTTGCGCCCATGGAGCATGCCCTTTGCGCTTACTTCGACTTTGGCCGGGAAGAAACCATTGCTTTCCGTGCAGACTGCGATGCGCTGCAGGTCTGGGAAAAGAACGATGTTCCCTATGTCTCTGCCCACCCAGGGTTCATGCACGCCTGCGGTCACGACGGTCATATGGCGATTCTTTTGGAGCTTGCCCGCCGCATCAACGAAAAAACCGCTTTAAATCACAACATCCTGCTGATCTTCCAACCCGGTGAGGAATCTCCCGGCGGTGCAAAGCACATCTGCGCATCGGGTGTGCTCCAGGAATATAAGGTAAAGGCTCTGTTCGGCCTGCATCTGTGGCCGGGTCTAACAAAAGGCAAGATCTTCAGCCGTGAGAACGAGCTGATGAGCCGCTCAGCCGAGATCAACGTGGATTTTCACGGCAAATCCGCCCACATCGGCCGTGCTTTTGAAGGCAAAGATGCCCTTGCCGCCGGTGTGGAATTCTACCGCCGGGCTGTGCAGATGGAACGCTCCCTGCCCAGCGAGATCTACCGCCTCTTAAAATTCGGCCGCATGGAAAGCGGCACTGTCCGCAACGCCCTTTCCGCTCACACCCACATCGAAGGCAGTCTGCGGGCATTCCAGGACGATGTTTTCGACCGCCTGCGCACCGGTCTTGATACCATCGCAGCTCAGATCGAAGAAGAAACCGGCTGCAAAGCAACGGTCAGCAGCAGCGACGGCTACCGGGCTGTGATGAATCCCCCCGCCCTTTGCCGCAAGGTCAAGGAGCTGGTTGGCTATAAGGAGCTTGCTGAGCCCAGTATGACTTCCGAGGATTTTTCCAGCTATCAGATGCATGTGGACGCCATGTTCTTCTTCCTGGGCTTGGGCGACACCCCGGCTCTGCACTCCGACAACTTCAACTTTGATGAGTCCATTCTTTCGAAAGGCGCCGATTTCTTTGAGGAATTGGCGGAGAAATTCCAATGATTTCACTGAATGCTAACCTAAGCGCTCTGCAGCGCAGCGGCATCCGCCGCTACACAAATTTGGCAAAGACTGTGCCGGATTGTGTTATGTTAACCTTAGGAGAGCCGGACTTTGACACGCCCGCCCCCATCAAGGAGGCTGCGCTGGCCGCCCTCAGCAAAAACCGCACCCATTACGCTCCCAACCAGGGCACACCGGAGCTCCTTTCCGCCATCGCGGACTTCGAGTGCCGCCGTGGCATGGCATGTCAGTCTTCTCAGGTGCTGGTAACTGCCGGCGCTACCGGTGCACTGTTTACCGCGCTGCTGGGCATCTTAAATCCCGGCGACGAGGTCATCATCCCCACTCCCGCGTTTCCGCTGTACGAGAGCATCGTTACCATTGCGGGAGGCAAATGCGTGCTGCTGGACATCAGCAAGGACGGTTTTCAGCTGACCGAGGGCGCTTTGAACGCAGCCATCACCGAAAAGACCAAGGCCATCGTCCTCAACTCCCCCAACAACCCCACTGGAGCGGTGCTGTCGGAGCAGTCGCTGGCGGCGGTCAAGGCGGCGGTACTTGGAAAGCCCATTTTCGTCATCTGCGACAATGTTTATGGCGCACTTTCTCCGGAAAAGCTGCCGGACTTGAGCCTTGACAGCGACTTAAAAGACCAGCTTTTCCTCTGCCAGAGCTTTTCGAAACCCTATGCCATGACCGGCTGGCGCGTGGGTTACCTTGTTGGACCGGAGGATGTGATGGGCAGGCTTCTGCTGCTCCACGCCGCAGAGCTGGCCTCCATTCCCACCTTCCTGCAGGATGCCTGCGTCACCGCCCTGAGCGTTTCCACAAGGGAAATGGCCGACACCTACGCAAAGCGCAGACAGTTCGTCTGCCGCCGCTTAACGGAAATGGGGCTGTCCTTCCCCGAGCCCAAGGGCGCATTCTACGTGTTCCCCGACATTTCGGGATTCGGTCTTTCCGACGAGGAATTCTGCACCCGTCTGATCCGGGAAGGTGGCGTTGCCACCGTGCCCGGCAGCTGTTTTGCCTGCCCGGGACACATCCGCATCTCCTACTGCTGCGCAGACGAAGCGCTGAGAAAAGGCCTCGACCGGCTGGAGCAGTTTCTTCAAGCACTAAGCCATGGTTAAACCAATGTAGGGACCGGCATCCCCGACGGTCCGGCGGGCAGTCGAGGACGCCTGCCCCTGCATTTCTTATCGGAACAGTACTGTAAAAGCCGCCGACGGAGATTCCGTCGGCGGTACATATTTTTTGCGATGTTCACATAGCCTTTCCTAAGGAGGGATGGACATGGCTGAAGATTTTATGCAGCTGCCCCACAGTCTTACATTAAATGCGCGCAGTAAGCTTTCCATGACCGGGGTCACCGAGGTGGTCAGCTTTGACGAAAACGCAGTTACGCTGCACACCAGTATGGGCCTGCTCCACATTCACGGTGAGGGTCTGCAGCTGAAAACGCTGTCGCTGGACGGCGGGCAGGTTGCCGTTGACGGTAAGGTATCTGCCCTCGTTTACGAAGAGCAGCGGCAAAGTGGCGGTTGGCTGAGCCGCCTGCTGAAATGACCCCGCCGGCATTGGCCGCAGGCCGTCTTGCTGCCGCCTGCCTTATCGGTATGAGCTTGGGACTGCTTTATGGCTTTTTGCGGCCCTTGCGGCGGCGTTTTTCTGCCCTTGCAGATGTGCTTTTTCTGCTGGCGGCAGCCATCGGATGGGTGTATTTGAGCTTCCGCATCTGTCAAGGTGACCTAAGGATCGGCTACACCGCCGCCTTGGCAGTGGGGGCATTTTTCTGGGAATGCACCGCAGGAAAGGTCCTCAGACCCCTGTTTCAGCGTTTTTGGCAGGGTCTTTTCCGCTTTTTCGCCCTAATTTTCCTTCCGTTGAGAAAAATTTTTCAAAAAACAGTGCATTTTATAAAAAATTTATTTGCATATGGGAAAAAATCGGCTACAATAGTGTGGGGTAGGTTGTGCTCCCGAAAGAAACAAAAAGGAGAGGGTCGCCATGAGAAAGCTTCGCGCACTGCTCAGAAGAGTCCGGCTGGTATACCGCCGCAGCAGTACACTGACCAAGACCGTGGTCATGTCCGCTATCGCCTTATCTATGGCAGCCCTTCTGGCGCTCCAGATCGCCTATGATGCCCAAATGAAACGCTACGAGGAGCAGCGGCAGCAGGCAGCCCAGCTGGAGCAGGAAAACAACAAACTCAATGAAAGCAACAACGCCTTAGGCTCTGCGGACAGCGTCGAGCAGATCGCCAAGGACGAGCTGAATATGGTGCCCACCGACGCGGTGGTCATTACCCCTGAAGAATAATTTTTGGAGGAAACAAAGCAAACTATGGAGTTAACCGTCGGAACCATTTTAGAAGGCAAAGTCAGATCTATCACCAATTTTGGCGCATTTGTCACCCTGCCGGAGAACAAGACCGGCTTGGTACATATATCCGAGGTGGCCAACGCCTATGTCAGCAACATCCGCGAGCACCTTTCTGAGGGTCAGGATGTTAAAGTCATGGTCATTGGCGCGGAAAACGGCAAAGTAAACCTTTCCATCAAGCGCCTGGAGGCAAAGCCCCAAAGAGAGGATGCTCCCCGGGGAGGTTTCCGCAGCGCTCCCCCTCAGAACCGGCCTGCACGCGACGCAGTGCCTACACCTCCCCCTGCGCCCAAGACCGCTGACCAGCTGTTTGAGGAAAAGCTGAAAGCCTTTATGACGGAATCCGATACAAAGCTCTCCTCCATCCGTGCGGATCATCGCACCAAGAGCCGCAGAAGATAACGGTTTTAGGCTGCTGCTTTTGCAGCGGCCTTTTTACTATGAAACACGAGGTGAGATTATGTCAGCCGTGGTGATTACCGGCGGAAGCCGTGGCATCGGCGCTGCCGCCGTTCGGCTCTTTGCCGAAAAGGGCCACAAAGTTTACTTCTTATATGAAAAAGACCACGCAGCCGCAGAATCTGTGGCAGAATCCACCGGCGCTGTGGCCATTTGCTGTGATGTTGCCGACGGACGCGCTGTCCGGCAAGCCTTTGCCAGCATCCCCGATGTAGACATTCTCATCTGCAACGCAGGCATCTGCTACTCCGGCCTTATGAGCGCCATGGACGAAGAAAGCTGGGATCGGCAGTTTGACGTGAATGTCAAGGGTATTTACCACTGCGTGGGCGCTGCCATGCCGTTCTTTCTTAAAAAGCAAAAGGGCAGCATCGTCACCGTTTCCTCCATGTGGGGGCAGGTGGGTGCCAGCTGCGAGGTAGCGTATTCCGCTACAAAGGGCGCGGTTATCGCCATGACCAAAGCATTGGCCAAAGAGCTGGGCCCCAGCGGCATTCGGGTCAACTGCGTGGCACCCGGCGTGATCTTAACCGACATGTGCGCCACCGTAGAGCCGGAAATTTTGGCAGAAATGGCCGCCGAGACCCCCGTGGGCCGCAACGGAACGGCAGAAGACGTGGCAAAAGCTATGGAATATCTCGCAAACGCCGAATTTGTCACCGGTGAGGTGCTCAGCGTCAGCGGTGGATACGTCATATAAATGATCGTTTACCGTACCACCAAAAATGCTGTCATCCCGAGCGGAGTGAAACGGAGCCGAGGGATCCTGGCACCGATTTTATAATGCAAATATAAACGAAATGCGTAGATTCCTCGACTCACTGACGCTCCCTCGGAATGACATACTTGGTAGTGCTTGCTAAGATAAACGATCATTTACCGTATAAGAATATCATTACAAAGGAGTTAATTTACATGAAGATTGCGATTGCATGCGACCACGGCGCGCTGGCGCTGAAGAACAAAATGGTCTCCCACCTGGAAAACAAGGGCTATGAAGTCAAGGACTTTGGTACCCACACCTTAGATTCCTGCGACTATCCCGATTTTGCCGCACCTGCCGCCAAGGCGGTTGCTGCCGGCGAATGCGAAAAGGGCGTGGTGCTGTGCACCACCGGTATCGGCGTTTCCATCACCGCAAACAAGGTTGACGGCATCCGCTGCGCACTGCTTTCCGATGTGATGTCCGCCCGTATGACCCGGGAGCACAACGACACCAACATGATGGCCATTGGCGCCGGTGTGGTTGGCGAGATGCTGGCTTTGGAGATCTTAGACACCTGGCTGGGCACAGAGTTTTCCCACAACGAACGCCATCAGCGTCGCATCGACAAGGTAATGGCTCTGGAGAAGTAAAAACAAATACCGCTACCCACCCGGGTAGCGGTATTTTTTTAGAATTTATAGCCGGCTTCCAGAAGTCTTGTCAGCGCTTCATTGGCCTCTTCGTCGGTAAAGAGGGCGGTAAACCGCTTATCGATGGCCAGGGCCTCCAGGCTGAGCTTCAGCGCGCCCTTGGCGGCAAGGTCATTGAATCCGTCGCTGAGCCGGGTGCCGGAAAGGCTGCGCTTGGCGGTTTTCACATCCAGCCGGCGCATCCGCACCCCAAGGCTTTCTGCCTTTTTCCGGTTTTCTTCCCATGCGGCAATGAATTTTTCTTCCATATTACTTTTCTAAAATCACAGGGCCATTGTTGGCGCTGAGCTCTGCCTTGATAAATGCAGCAGCATCCTCAGCCGTCAGCTTGACCTGCTGGCCGGTGACCATGTTCTTAACGGAGCACATGCCCTCGGCGATCTCATCCTCGCCCAGCAGCACCGCAAAGGGCACACCGATCTTATCGGCATAGGCCATCTTCTGCTTAAATTTTTTCTGCTCACCGTAAAGCTGCACCCGCAGACCGCTGCTGCGCAGGCTTTCTGCCAAAGAGATGGCCGGGCCGGCATGGGTTGTCATGGGCAGCACCAGCGCATCGGCAGGTGCGGTGGGCAGCTGGGGATTTAAGAGGCCCTGCTCGTCCAGCACATAGAAAAGTCTTGTCAGACCGATGGAAATACCCACGCCGGGCAGCTGCTTTTCAATATAATAGCCAGCCAGATTGTCGTACCGGCCGCCGGAGCAGACAGAGCCGATCTCCGGATGATCGAGAAGTGTGGTCTCGTAGACCGTGCCGGTGTAGTAGTCCAGGCCTCTTGCGATGGTCAGATCCACCGCAAAATTCTCCTCGGGCACGCCGAAAGCCGCCAAATTGGCGGTGACCGCCTTCAGCTCGGCAAGGCCAAGGTCAAACACCTCATTTTTGCCGGCATAGCCCTCCAGCGCAGCCAAAACCTCGGCATTTGTGCCCCGGATGGCGATGAACTTCAGAATTTCATCGGACTGCTGGGCAGAAAGGCCGCAATCATCCATCAAAATAACCTTTACCTTATCTGCGCCGATCTTATCCAACTTGTCCACGGTGCGCATAATGTCGCCGCTTTTTTCCGAAAGCGCCAACATGGCATAAAAACCGGTGAGGATCTTGCGGTTGTTGACCCGGATCTGGAAACGGCTTAAGCCAAAGCCCTTAAACACCTTATAAATAATGGCAGGGATCTCTGCCTCATTGAGAATGTCCAGCTTGCCGTCGCCGATGATGTCGATATCCGCCTGGTAGAACTCACGGAAGCGCCCTCTCTGTGCCCGCTCGCCACGGTAGACCTTGCTGATCTGATAGCGGCGGAAGGGGAAAGCCAGCTCATTGCAATGCAGAGCAACATACTTGGCAAGGGGCACAGTCAGATCAAACCGCAGGGCAAGATCGGAGTCGCCCTTTTGGAAACGGTAAATCTGCTTTTCGGTCTCACCGCCACCCTTGGCAAGCAGTATCTGGGCGTCCTCAATGACGGGGGTATCCAGCGCTGCAAAGCCGTAGGATGCATATGTTTCTCTCAAAATCCCCAGCATCCGCTCAAACTGAGCCTGCTTGCCGGGCAGCAGTTCCATAAAACCGGACAACGTCCGGGGCTTAATAATGTCCATTATCGTTTCTTCCTCTCAAAATACAAAGAATGCAAAATTCAAAATGCAAAATGCTAAATTGCATAGTCCGTAGTCCGAACATTTTGCATTCTGCATTCTGCATTTTGCATTAAATTAATATCTCGGTTTGCTGTGCAGCATCTCGCGCCAATCCAAATCGCCCCGCTGCAGACCCATGATGAGCATTTCTGCAGAAGCAAGGTTGGTGGCGATGGGCACATTGTGCTTGTCGCAATGGCGTACGGTTTCCACCATCTGAGCATCGTCCCAGGGATCGGTGGTATTGGGATCAGTGAACAGCAGCACCAGATCAATCTCGTTATAGGCAATGCGGGCGTTGATCTGCTGATGGCCGCCCTGCTTATGGCTGAGCAGGAGCGTGATGGGCAGACCCGTATTGTCGGCAATGAGTCGGCCGGTAGTAGCTGTGGCAAACAGATCATGCTTGCTGAGCACACTCTTATAAGCTGTGCAGAACTGGACCATCAGTTCTTTCTTCTTGTCGTGGGCCAAAAATGCAATATTCACGCTCGTTCTCTCCTTTATCTTGGTATGGGAACTGCCTGTCCCCGAATTCTCTTTGCGATTCGCTTGCAGGCCGCGGCCGCACCTTTCTTGGTGGCAGTCAGCAGCGGCTTTTCAAAAGATGCACTGAGGACCACATTGCCGTCATCCGGTACAATGCCCAAAAGGGGCAGACCGGCCCGGTCCATAATGTCGTCTATGGTGACCTTTACGGTTTTATACAGCTTTTCGTTGACCCGGTTGACGATGATGCGCACGTTACTCTTGCCCATCAGCTCCAAAAGCTCCCCGGCTCTTGTGGCGTCCCGGACAGAGGCAGGGTCTGCGCCCGTTACAATGATTACACGGTCAGCGTACCTCGCGCAAAGCCGGAAACCGGCATCGATGCCGGCAGGCGCATCCAAAAACACATACTTGAATTCCTTACGGGCCTTATTCAGCATAGCGCCAAAAGCATCTGCATCGATGTCCTCCGCCTTGCAGTTCATGGGCGCGGTAAGAAATGCCAGCGCAGGAAACTTGGGATGGCGCACCGCCTGAGAAAGGCTGTAGGCACCGGAGCAAACCTCTTGGAAAGAAAGGGCGTGGCTATCTGCCAAACCGAGGGAAATATCCAGATTGCGCAGGCCGATATCACAGTCGATACACAGCACGCTTTCTTCCATTTGCGCCAGTGCGGTGGCGATGCCGGCGCACAGGGATGTCTTGCCCGTTCCGCCCTTGCCGGACAGAATTGCGATCAATTCGCCCATCAGCGCCACCTCCTGCCATAATTTCTATTCATTATAAAGCAATTTTTCACAAATAGCAAGAGGAAATGCGGGCTTTTTTTAAGTTTTTTCATCACTTTGCCCAAAGACAAGGGTGATTTATGGCAACCCTACCCAGTAAACGGTGCAGCCGTCCACCTTCCCGACGCGAACATTTTGCTTTCTGCATTTTGCATTTTGCATTTCATGGCAAATTATTTACGCATTTTTCCAAAATACCTCTTGCATTTTTCTGCAATTATGGTATGATGTATTAGCACTCAGTGTTATGGAGTGCTAAACACATAGATAAAAGCAGGCAAAACCTGCAGTCTAAATAACATTTGGAGGGATATGAAATGAAACTCAGACCCATGGCAGACAACATTCTGCTCAAGGCCACCGAAGCTGAGGAGACCACCTCTTCCGGCATCATTTTGGCAACCACCAACAAGGAAAAGCCCGCTATCTACGAAGTCGTTTCTGCCGGCCCCGGCACCAAGGATGTAGAAGTGACCGTCAAGCCCGGCGACAAGGTGGTCGTCGGCAAGTTCGTCGGCACCGACATCACTTTGGACAAGGAAGACTACAAATTCGTCAAGCAGGATGATATTCTTGCTGTCGTGACTGACTAAGGAGGAACACTATCATGGCAAAAATGATCGTTTACGGCGAGGACGCCCGCAGAAAGCTGCAGGCAGGCATCGACCAGCTGGCCGATACCGTTAAGGTCACCTTAGGCCCCAAGGGCCGCAATGTTGTGCTGGGCAAGAAGTTCGGCGCACCTCTCATCACCAATGACGGCGTTACCATCGCCAAGGAAGTGGAGCTGGAGGACGCTTTTGAGAACATGGGCGCACAGCTGATCCGCGAGGTCGCTACCAAGACCAATGACATCGCAGGCGACGGTACCACCACCGCCACGGTTCTTGCCCAGGCCATCACCCGTGAGGGCTTAAAGAACCTTTCTGCCGGTGCGAACCCCATGGTCATGCGCAAGGGCATCGAAAAGGCTGTTGCCGCTGCTGTTGAGGCCATCAAGGCAAACTCCGTTCCCGTTTCCGGCAGCGAGGACATCGCCCGTGTCGGCACTGTTTCCTCCGGCGACGAGGCCATCGGCGCACTGATCGCTGAGGCTATGGAGAAGGTTGGCACCGAGGGTGTCATCACCATCGAAGAAAGCAAGACCGCCGAAACCGGTCTGGAAGTTGTAGAAGGCATGCAGTTCGACCGTGGCTACATCTCCCCCTACATGGTCACCGACACCGACAAGATGGAAGCTGTCCTGGATGACGCTTACCTGCTGATTACCGATAAGAAGATCTCTTCCATTCAGGAGATCCTTCCCATCTTAGAGCCTGTTGTCAAGGCCGGTAAGAAGATGATGATTATCGCTGAGGATGTGGAGGGCGATGCCCTGGCAACTCTGCTTGTCAACCGTCTGCGCGGCACCTTCAACTGCGTCTGTGTCAAGGCTCCCGGCTTTGGCGACCGCCGCAAGGAGATGCTGCAGGATATCGCCACCCTCACCGGCGGTACTGTGATCTCCAGCCAGCTGAACATGGAGCTGACTGAGGCTCAGCTGACCGATCTGGGCCGTGCCCGTCAGGTTGTCATCACCAAGGACACCACCACCATTGTTGACGGTGCAGGCGAGCCCGAGGCTATTAAGGCCCGTGCCCATCAGATCCGCTCTTCCATCGCTACCACTACCTCTGACTACGACCGTGAAAAGCTGCAGGAGCGCCTGGCTAAGCTTTCCGGCGGTGTTGCCGTCATCAAGGTGGGCGCACAGACCGAGGTTGCCATGAAGGAGCAGAAACTGAGAGTGGAAGACGCTCTGAACGCTACCCGCGCTGCTGTGGAAGAAGGCATCGTTGCCGGCGGCGGTACCGCTCAGGTCAACGCCATCGCAGCTGTTGAGAAGCTGGTTGCTAAGCTCAGTGGCGACGAGAAGACCGGTGCCAAGATCGTTGCCACCGCTCTGCAGGCTCCCATCCGCCAGATCGCCGAGAACGCCGGCGTGGACGGCAGCGTAGTCTACGAGAAGATCCGCTCCTCCAAGAAGATTGGCTTCGGTTATAACGCCTACACCGAGCAGTATGTGGACATGGTCGCTGCCGGTATCGTCGATCCCACCAAGGTGACCCGTTCCTCTCTGGAGAACGCCGCATCCATCGCAGGCTGCGTGCTGACCACCGAGTCCTTGGTTGCCGACAAGCCCGATCCTGCCGGTGATGCCGCTGCTGCCGCAGCCGCTGCCGCCCAGGGTGGTATGTACTAAGATGTAACGAAAGCCCTCCGGAAAACTCCGGAGGGCTTTTTGCATGCCTCTTTATTTTATCGCTCTTGCGAGCGAATTGACAATTGACAGTTGACAATTGAGGTATTTGCTAACGCAAATAATTTAAATAAGTCCGCAAAGCGGACACGATAATTGTCCATTGTCCATTCTCAATTGTCCATTAAACAATACAGAACATCTCGCAAGCCGCAAATTATCTCTCTTTATTCAGCTTATCTGCCTTGCAAAAGAGGGCATAGCCGATGATGAACAGCACTACCAGCACACTGACGGCAATGTTGGCGTTCTGCAGTTTCAGACCGAACAGATCGATCTCCACACCGGCGGTGATCTGATTGATAAAGCCCACCAGCGCCATGCCGAAGAAGGATGCGCCCTTGCCGCAAATGTCCATAAGACCGTAGAATTCACCGCTCTGCTCTGCGGGCACGATCTTGCCGAGGTAGCTGCGGCTTAAGGCCTGAATGGCTCCCTGGAACATGCCCACCAGCACCGCCAGCACCCAGAACTGCCACTGGGTCGCGAGGAACACCGCAAACAGGGTGATGCAGGTGTAGCAAACAATGCAGATCTTCATCAGCTTGGCGCTGTCATGCTTGGCAGAGAGTCTGCCAAACAAGATAGCAAAGGGGAAGGCCACGATCTGGGTCAGCAGCAAGGCAAGCAGCAGACCTGTGGTATCCAATCCCAAGGCTTTTCCGTAGGCGGTGGCCATGTCGATGATGGTATACACGCCGTTGATGAAGAAGAAAAAGGCGATGAGGTACACAAAAATGTGCTTTTGCTTTCTTGACTGACGGAAGGTCTTGCCGATCTGAGCGAACGCATCCCGAATCGGGTGCTCGCCCCGTTCTACATAAGCTACCTGCTTATACCGCCGTGCCAGCGGTACAGTGAAGACCACCCACCAAACAGCGGTGATGAGGAAAGAAAGGATCATTGCCGTGGTCTGATCGATGCCGAAAGAGCCGCCCAGCAGCACCAGCGCAAGGCAGGCAACAAAGGGAATCACAGAGCCGATATAGCCGTAAGCATAGCCCATGGTGGAAACATTGTCGATACGGTCTTTGGTGGAGATCTCCGGCAGCATGGAATCATAAAACACCAAGCTACCGCTAAAACCTACCTTACCCACAATAAAGATGGCCAAAAACACCAGCCAATGCTGGGCAATGCCCAAAGCAGCGCAGCCAACCACGCCCAAAGCAACCATCAGCAAGAAAAGGGGCTTTTTATAGCCCTTGCGGTCGGAAAGTGTGCCGCAGATAGGGCCAATGATGGCAACCAAAATGGTTGCAATAGAGCCGGCATAGCCCCAGTAGCTTAAGTACAGGTCTTCGTTGAGGCCGGCAGCCGTTGCCAAAGCGTTGAAGTAGATGGGCAGCAGGGTAGACACCAGCAGGGTAAAGGCGGAATTGCCGATGTCGTACAAAATCCAGCTGCGCTCCAGCGGCGTGAGCTTGAATTTCTCTTTCATTTGTTGTCCTCTCTCTTCTCTCTTTTAATCAAATTTACCCATGAATTCCTCACCAAAGGGTGCGCTGTAGGTCATATGGGCCTGCAGTTGGGTCAGCATCTCCGGGAAAAGCTGGACTGCCCGTTCGTACCGTTCCATCAGCCCCGGAAGATAGGGTGCGCACAAAGGCAGAGGCTTTTCTGCCATGAACATATCCGCATAGCGCTTGCCCACGATACCCACGCCCTTTTCCAGTATCCGCCGGGCAGGGCCCTCGGGCATTGCAAAAAGCTTAACATACCGTGCCATGCCGGCAACGCAGCTGCCGATGTTTTTGGCACTAGCCGGGGGATAAAATCTTGCCACCGTTTCACATTCACCGGGGGTCAGACGGATATGCTGGCTCAAATCCTGAGAGCATGCGGGGATTTTTCCGTCCATTTCCAAAAGACGCCGCTCAAATTCCGTCTCCAGCTGGAAGTGGGTCACTTCTCCTCTGTCTGCCGCTTCCCGGACATAGCCGTGGCAGGCGGTGTCCAGACAGTAGTGGCACAAAACGCCGTACAGATAAGCAATACCTGCCTCCGAGGGAGATACCCGCAAGCTGCGGCAGACACGGGTGAAGAAATCTTCACCGGTCTGGTTGTGATATTTTCCGCCCAGGGCATCCGTAACGGTCTTGAGCAGAGGGCTGTTGTAAAAGAAAATATCCGGTCCGTGCAGACCTACATCAAACAATCTGCGAAACCGCTGGATGGTCCGGCGGGCATCGCCGGGCATCAGAGGCAGCATTTGAGTGCCGAATCGGTAATGGGCATATGTAGAAGGCATACTGAACTCCTCCATTTGCAAGGTTGGTCATTCTTATTCTACATGAAAAGGGCGGTTTTGCATAGTGAAATTTGAAAAATCTTTTCATTTTCCAAATATTATGATATGATGCAGTAGATGATCGTTTAGCACACCTACTTGCCTCTCCCTTTGGGAGAGCCAAGGCGCATCAAAAGATAAACGATCGTTTACCACAGGAGGTATTTATATGCTCACGGAAAAGCTATATTATAATAACTGCCACCAAAAAACCTTCACCGCTACGGTCACCGGCTGCGAAAAAACCGGAAAGGGCTGGAGCATCACCCTTTCCGCCACCGCTTTTTACCCCGAGGGCGGCGGACAAGCCTGCGATTTGGGCACACTTGGCGACGCAAGGGTGCTGGATGTACAGAAAAAGGGCGATGGGATCGTCCATCTGTGCGACAGCCCCTTGACGGTAGGCGAAACCGTAGAAGGGTGTACCGATTGGCAGCGCCGTTTTGACTTAATGCAGCAGCACACCGGCGAGCACATCGTTTCCGGCCTGCTCCACGAAAAATTCGGCTGCCACAATGTGGGCTTTCACATCGGTGCCGATGTGATGGAAGTGGATTTTGACTGTAATCCCACCCCCGAGGAACTTGCGGACATCGAATACAGGGCAAACCGGATCATTTGGGCAAATGTGGGCGTTGAATGCGGCTTTCCTGCCGCCGAAGAATTGCCGGGTATCCCTTATCGCAGCAAAAAGGCGTTGGATTGGCCGGTGCGGATCGTCAAAATCCCCGGCGCGGACACCTGCGCCTGCTGCGGTGTGCATGTAGCGCGTACCGGCGAAGTGGGCATTATCAAGATTCTGTCCTGCGTCAAGTTCCACCAAGGTGTGCGGCTGCAGATGGTCTGCGGAAACCGGGCATACCGGTATCTTACAAACATTTACGAGCAGGCAAAGCTGGTTTCTCAGGCATTTTCCGCGAGATTGCCGGAGATTGGCGCTGCCGCTGTGCGCATGAACGATGCCTTAGCGGCGGAAAAATTCCGCAGCACCGCCCTGCAAAAGCAGGTATTCGAAGGCACTGCGAAAGATTATGTAAACCAGGAGAATGTGTTGCACTTTGCTGCCGATCTCGCTCCTGCAGGCGTGCGGGAGCTGGCGGACAGGATCGCAGAGGTTGTCACGGGCTTTGCCGCCGTTTTCTCCGGCAACGACGAAGAAGGCTACAGCTACTGCCTTGCCTCCCGTGATGCCGATCTGCGGGAGCTGGGCAAAGCTATGAACGCAGCGCTGGGCGGCCGCGGCGGTGGCAAGCCTAACTTCCAGCAGGGCAGCGTAACGGCAAAAAGAACTGAAATTGAAGCCTTTTTTGCAGATAAATGATCGTTTAGCGCACCTACTTGCCTCTCCCTTCGGGAGAGGTGCCCAGTGCGCACACTGGGCGGAGAGGGCTTTAACGCATGCCCTCTCAGTCAGAAATCAAAGATTTTTGCCAGCTCTCCCTGAGGGAGAGCCAAGGCGCATCGTAAGATAAACGTCCGTTTTCCTTTATGAAAATCGGGTTTTTGTAACCTGCGTCAATTCTAATCGATAAAAAATCACTTATTTTTACAATTCAACCACTTTACAAGCGCTTTTCTGTATTGTATAATGTTTTGGGTATGGGCTCTAAACAGAGTCCCAGCTAAAATAGTACATTATGCTGCACACGCAGCAATTAAAAAATGGAGGAATCTACCATGTCTGTTAAAGTTGCTATCAATGGTTTTGGCCGTATCGGCCGTCTGGCTTTCCGTCAGATGTTCGGTGCTGAGGGCTTCGAGGTTGTCGCTATCAATGACCTGACCTCCCCCAAGATGCTGGCTCACCTGCTGAAGTATGACTCCACCCAGGGCGCTTACGCTGCTCCCTTCGGTACTCATACTGTTGAGGCTGGCGAGGATCACATCGTCGTCGACGGCAAGAAGATCACCATCTACGCTAAGGCTAACGCTGCTGAGCTGCCCTGGGGCGAGCTGGATGTCGATGTCGTTCTGGAGTGCACTGGTTTCTACACCTCTAAGGCTAAGGCTCAGGCTCATATCGACGCTGGTGCCAAGAAGGTCGTTATCTCCGCTCCCGCCGGCAATGACCTGCCCACCATCGTTTACAATGTTAACCACGAGACCCTGACCAAGGAAGACAACATCATCTCTGCTGCTTCCTGCACCACCAACTGCCTGGCACCCATGGCTAAGGCTCTGCACGAGCTGGCTGACATCGAGTCCGGCATTATGTGCACCATCCACGCTTACACCGGCGACCAGATGATCCTGGACGGTCCCCAGAGAAAGGGCGACCTGCGCCGTAGCCGCGCTGGCGCTATCAACATCGTTCCCAACTCCACC
>JAZUNW010000016.1:0-4935 GCA_045604325.1 Faecousia sp.
TCCGAGGGAGCGTCAGCGAGTCGAGGAATCTACGCATTTCGTTTATATTTGCATTAAAATCGGTGTCAAGATCCCTCGGCTCCGTTTCACTCCGCTCGGGATGACAGCATTTTTGGTGGTACGGTAAACGATCATTTATCTTCCCATCTATGCGTTTTTTTCTTCCCATTTTGTGGGATTTGTGGTATACTGTAAGCAGTCTACACCAAAGGAGAACACTATGCTTTCTATCGCTGAAATTCTGTCCCAGGAACTGGGGCAAAAACTGCAATACATCGAAAATGTCATCGCGCTGATGGACGAGGGTAACACTATCCCCTTCATCGCCCGCTACCGCAAGGAAATGCACGGTGCTATGGACGACACGGTGCTGCGGACCTTGGAGACCCGGCTGACCTACCTACGCAATCTGCAGGCGCGCCGGGACGAAGTAAAGCAGTCCATTGAAAACCAGGGCAAGCTGACAGAAGAACTCTCTGCCGCCATCGACAATGCCGCCACATTGGCAGAAGTGGAAGACCTCTACCGCCCCTATAAGCAAAAGCGCCGCACCCGTGGTTCCATCGCCCGGGAAAAGGGCTTAGAGCCCCTTGCTGCCGCCATTTTTGCCCAGGACGGACAAGATCCCACAATCCTCGCCGCCGACTACATTGACCCCGAAAAGGGCGTGGAGACCGTGGAAGATGCCCTCGCAGGCGCCTCGGACATCATCGCAGAAGACCTTTCCGACGATGCTGCTATCCGCAAGAATCTGCGTGAGCTTATGAACCGCAAGGCTGTCCTTGTTTGCAAAGCGGAAGATCCCGAAAAGGACAGCGTTTACCGGCTTTACTATGATTTCTCCCAGCCCGTCGCCCGTCTGCTGGATCACCAGGTTTTAGCCATCAACCGCGGCGAAAAGGAAGAATTTTTGAAAGTCACCGTCACTCTACCCGGCAACGAGGGCGCAGCCTGCGTCTGCCGCGCGGCGCTGAAGCCCACAGCCTTCGTATCCCAATTTGTCCGCGCTGCGGCAGAGGATGCCTACGAGCGGCTGATCTTCCCCTCACTCCAGCGGGAAGTCCGCAGTGATCTAAGCGAGCGGGCTTACACCGGCGCCATCCATAACTTTGCGCTGAACCTAAAGCCCCTGCTGATGCAGCCCCCCGTAAAGGGCTTTGTGACCATGGGTCTTGACCCCGGCTATCGCAACGGCTGCAAGGTAGCAGTTGTTGACCCCACCGGCAAGGTGCTGGCCACATCCGTTGTCTACCCCACCTTCAGCGAAAAGAAAAAGCAGGAGGCCATCACAGTCCTTTCCGGTCTGATGCACAAGCATGCCGTACAGCACATCGCCATCGGAAACGGTACCGCATCCCGTGAGACCGAAGCTATGGCTGTGGAAATGCTGAGCAGTTTCCCCAATGCCAGCTATATGATCGTCAACGAAGCAGGCGCATCCGTCTACTCTGCCTCCCCTTTGGCAGCGGAAGAATTCCCGGATTATGATGTCAACCTCCGCTCTGCCGTATCCATCGCGCGGCGTCTGCAAGACCCGCTGGCAGAGCTGGT
This sequence comes from Faecousia sp., assembly GCA_045604325.1. Taxonomy (GTDB): domain Bacteria; phylum Bacillota; class Clostridia; order Oscillospirales; family Oscillospiraceae; genus Faecousia. Next base: position 1,552 of record JAZUNW010000016.1, read on the forward strand.
GAAGATCGACCCCAAGGCCATCGGTGTGGGTCAGTATCAGCACGACTGCCCCCAGAAAGAGCTGGACAGCGCATTGAACGGCGTCGTCGAAGACTGCGTTAATGCTGTTGGCGTGGATGTAAACACCGCATCCAAGAGCCTTCTGCAGCAGGTATCCGGCCTGAATGCCACCACCGCCAAAAATATTGTTGCCTTCCGTGAAGAGAATGGCCCCTTCGGCAGCCGTGCGCAGCTGAAGAAAGTGCCCAAGCTGGGCCCCAAGGCCTTTGAGCAATGCGCGGGCTTCCTGCGTGTGCCGGAAAGTAAGGAAGTGCTGGACAACACCGGTGTCCATCCGGAATCCTACGCAGCTGCTAAGGCGCTGCTGACCCTCTTGGGCAAGGACGATCTGGCAGCCCTGCCTGCAAAGCTGGAAAACTACGGCATCGCCAAGGCCGCGGCAGAATGCGGCGTAGGTGAAATTACCCTTGTGGACATTGCCAAGGAACTGGCAAAGCCCGGCCGTGACCCCCGTGACGAGCTGCCCGCCCCCATATTGCGCAAGGATGTGCTGGAAATGAAGGACCTAAAGCCCGGTATGGAGCTGACCGGCACGGTGCGAAATGTCATTGATTTCGGTGTATTCGTGGACATTGGCGTCCATCAGGACGGTTTGGTGCACATTTCCGAAGTTTGTGACCGCCGCTTGCGGCATCCCAGCGAGGTGCTGAAGGTGGGCGATATCGTAAAAGTTGTGGTGCTGAAGGTGGACGAAGAGCGTCACCGTATCAGCCTTTCCATGAAGCAGGTCAAGAAATAAATACTACGGCGCGCTTTAAGTGGAAGCGCGCCGTTTTTATAGGTTTTGGGGTGGTCATAGCCCCGCAGAAGGCGCATTTCTTGACTTTATTGGTATTTTCTGCTATAATACGACCGTTATCCGTGTAAAACACTTCCCATTAAGGAGTTTTTATATGAAAATACAGACAAAACTGACCGCCGCACTTCTATGCCTGGTAGCCCTGCTTTGTCTTTTCGGCTGCAACAACACCCCGGCAGATACCAAACCCACCCTTTCTGCGGCAGATATCATCGCCACCTATGAGACCGCCTGCAAACCCATTGCAGAGTCTTCATTCCAGCATCTGACCATCACCGCTCAGGAACAGCGTACCGTTGGCGGTGAGACCTACACAGAAAAAGTAAGCGGCACTGCATACTATTCCGCTTTGGGAACAGATGCCTTCCATGCCCAAGTGGATGTGACCCTTTTAAACGGTACTTACGAAAACAAATACACAGAGCTCTATACGGGTGGCACTGCATATGTGCAGGTCATGGGCCGCGCTTTTTCCGCCACCATGACGAAGGATGAATTCCTTGCCCGTCAGATCCCCGCTCTTTTGCTGGATGGCTCTTTGTACAGCGAAGCCGTTGTTGAACAGGTCGAGGGCAAGACCCTGATCCATTTCTCCGATGCCACCAAGCTGGAAAGCTGGGTCACGAACTGTAACACTGCAAAATTAAACAGTGCAGAAGGCGTTGCCACACTGGATGAAAACGGCGTGCTGACAGAAATGACCTACAAAGCCAGCTACACCTGCGGCGCAGCTGACTACACCCGGGAAGTTACTGTCGCTGTTGTGCCAGAACCCATGGACACAGCTATTGCAGCGCCCGCTGAGAGCACCCCCCTTGCCTTCTTCGATGCACCCAAGCTGCTGCTGCGGGCCGCTGGCGACATCTATACCGCAAAGTCCATCACCAGCAGCTACTCTGAAAACCTTTACAGCCAGGCTGCTGCCATCATCCGCGCCCAGAGCGCCCGAATCGATACCTGGGGCAGCGGCGACAGCTTCATGGCCAGTACCGATTATACCGCCAGTCTGACCAACTACGCGAACACCCCCACCATCAACACCCAGAAGGAAACCTTCCGCGACGGCAGCTATTCCTACAGCACCAACGGCGCCGACCCTGTCAAATCTGATGTTACTGCGGAGCAAATGCGCGGTTACTGCGAAAATTCCATTCTTTCTGCGTTTTTCACAATTGACGCTTTGTCTTCCGCAGAACTGACCGATACCGGCGATTTCTACTGCATTTCTTTCCGTGGCACCGATGCCGCAGCCAACAGACTTTGCAGCAGCATCTATTCTATCTTGGGTGTAGACCTGGACGGTTATGCAGATTCCTACACCACCAATGACATCTCCGGATATGTCACCCTCGACAAACACACGGGCCTGCCCACAGCTGCGGGTATGACCATGTCCCGCACCCATATGATAAGCAGTGTGGCGTATTCCCTTACTTATCAGCTGGATCAGTCCGTTAATCTCTCCAGCTCCGCCGCTTACAAGAATATTACCGGGCAGTTACCGGAAGAGGCACAGCCCGAGACCGCTGCCACTCCCCTTTTCTACCAGGTGGTTGGCCCTAACGACCAAAAAATGTGGCTGCTGGGTACTATCCATGTTGGCGACGAGCGCACCGCATATCTGCCCCAGCAGATCATGAATGCTTACAATGACTCTGCCGCTCTTGCAGTAGAATTCGATATGAACGCATTTGAAACGCAGTTGGAAACAGATGCCACCCTGCAGGCAGAGCTGGCAAAAGCCTACTACTACGCCGATGGCTCCACCGTCCAAAGCCACATCGACAGCGCCCTTTACGAGAAGGCCTACCCTCTGCTTTTGGCCAGCGGTAACAATAGCACCAACGCCCCCTACATGAAGACCGCTCTGTGGTACAATCTCATAAACAACTTCTATACCCAGCAATGCTACCGGCTGAGCCCTGACAAGGGCGTGGATCAGCGCCTTGTGGACCTGGCTTATGCAGACGACAAGACCATCCACAGCATCGAATCCGGCCTTTCCCAGCTGCAAATGCTTGCCGGTTACTCCGATGCGCTGCAGGCATATCTTCTGAAAGAAGTCACTGAAGATTCCTTGACTGAATACGGTAGTGACCTGCTTGCTCTTTACGAGATGTGGTGCAAGGGCGACGAGTCCACTCTGGCAGAAGCCCTAGTAGGCGATACCTTCGGGGACAGCGCAGAAGTACAGGCCCTGTACGCCGAGTACAACAAGGCCATGATTACCGATCGCAACGCCAAGATGCTTGAGGCCGCCAAGGGATACTTAGAAAGCGGTGAGACCGTGTTCTGTGCCGTTGGACTTGCCCACCTGCTGGGTGACAGCGGTTTGGTAAACGGTCTTCGCAGCGCAGGCTATACTGTCACAGCCGTTACATATGAATAACCAAAAGGCACCGCTCAGTGCACCGAACCAGTAAAACTGGACAATAGACAAAAAGGCCCCCTGTGTAGGATAATAACTACACAGGGGGTATTGTTATGGAGAAACGAAAATACACACATCTGAAAGCCGTGGAGGG
>JAZUNW010000017.1:0-7050 GCA_045604325.1 Faecousia sp.
GGCAATTCTGATCAGCCGCTTCGGTGCACACTACCATTTGGTTACATATACCACGATGAGTGCCAACCTGATGTTGCGCGAGGTGGGTATTTCGCTCTTCTTGGCGGCTGTCGGAATCAGCGCAGGTGAGGGATTCATCGATACGGTTGTAAATCAAGGTGGTTATATGTGGGTGCTCTACGGTATCATTTGGTTCCATCACGTGGTCAAGGATATAGTCCACGCAATGAATGTGGTTCAGAACCTCGATCACATCGGAGACTTTTAGGGGCTCAAAGGACTCCCGAACCTTGCCTTTCTTGAAGATGGTTTCCACCTGCTGACGGGTCAAGCGGACACTTGCCATCCGGGAAGATGAGTAGGTCAGGTCAATTACGGTAAAATCGTACAAACCGTGAAAATTGCGCTTTTTCTTCTGATTTTGCAGCTTTTGGGCCAGTTCCGGCAACTCAGGCTCTTCTGTATGCTCCGAAATTGTCCGTGTAGGACGGACTGCATCTTCTGGAATCCTCCAAACGCCATTCTGATATACAATTCCGGGAATCCGTCCTTGCAAACAAAAACGACGGACTAACGAAATATTTACGCCCCATTTTTCGGCAGTTTCTCTTGCAGATAAGTAATTCATACAATATTTCCTCGCAATCTCATAATAGTGTTTTTTGCGTAACAGCCCGCTACTTTTGCGATTAGCCGCTACTTTTGAATCTTGAATAAATCTTGAATTACGACGAAACACTGTATACCAACTGACACATAATGTATTTTTATTCGTGGTTTTGGTGCTATTTAGTCCACTTTATCCATATGTATTCATTCTGTCCACCTCCTGAGGCCATGGCATTCACGAGATCAGCGGTTTGATCTTTCTCATCTCATCAAAGCTGCTTTCGTTTTTGACAATAAAAAAGGGGGCGCTTCAGCGCCCCAACGTATTTAGTATACCAAATAGAACACCCATTTGTCAATGAACGGATTATACAAGATTTTGCTTGCATTTTAATGAAATATTCCATATTGCAATTCTGCAAACACCATGTTATTTTATAGTCAGAAAGGGTGATACCAATGTACAGTTAAACCCTCAACGGCTCTCCAAACCGTTCCCCCAAATTTACATATACAAAATCTTTTACAACCAAGGGGTTGAGCAAAGCACACGGAGGGCTGCAAAACAAACTGCAGAAAGCGAGGTTACCCAATGATAGAACCCAAGAATTCAGAGAAATGACCCTTGACGGCATCGTGGTTAGATGAAGCGTCAAGGGTCATTTCTATTTGTTCTTGAGATAAAAAGCCACCGCTGAGCGGTGGCTTTTTGCATTAGTCATTCCAGATGGGGTTGCCAAGGGCCACAAGGGTAGATCCACAATAAACTTCCACACGGTAATAGGAATAAGCTTATTCATTCTTATAGGCCGGGTCAGCAGGATAGATGCCCTCCAGCTTTTGCATAGTGCGCTGCAATGCGTCCTGAGAATTACCCCAGGGCTTGCCCGCATTGCGGTAGTCATACTTAGCTACCAGCCAGTCCAAGTCTTCCTTGACTCGCACCAAATTTTCTTCCATCAAAGAGAAAACTGTGGGGTAAAACCACTCCCGCTGGGAATTAGGGAGCTCACTTTCTGCCATCTGCAAAAGACGGGCAAAGTGGCGCAGGCAGAAGCCTTTTGTCCCCTCTACCTTCTTGCGGAACTGGGCGTCTTTGACCAGCACAAAAAAGGTCTCAAAATACCGCTGCATATTATATTCGATCTTGTCACAAAGGTAGCAACTGTCCACCCGCTGCTGCAGGCGGCGCCAGTAGGCATCGTCGCCGGGGGTTGCTTTTTTGCTGCCGAAAATGCTTTTCTTCGGCGGCATAGTAAAATTCTCTGCCTCGTAGGAGAATTCCTCCAGCAGGCCTGCCATATAAGTCTGCAGCATCAGCGCCGCGCCTAAGGTATTGCCGTAATCATAGAGCTTTTTCATATGCTCCCGGCAGAAACCTGCCTTATCCGTTTCCCCTCGGACGTCCGGCTCCATGTAGCTGGCCGCCGGCCCGGCAACGTAACGGATGGCGTTGCGCTCCACAGCGCGCTCCATGGCGCAAAAAGGGCACTCGTCCACCGTTTCAAAGGCCTCACTGACCGGTATGGTGTAGATGGTTTCTTTCATAGGATGACCTCCCAAATGATCGTTTAGCGCACCTACTTGCCTCTCCCTTTGGGAGAGGTGCCCAGTGCGCACACTGGGCGGGGAGGGCTTTAACGCATGCCCTCTCAGTCAAAAATCAAAGATTTTTGCCAGCTCTCCCAGAGGGAGAGCCAAGACGCATCGAAAGGTAAACGATCATTCATTTTTATTAGTATACAGAAAAAACCGCGGAAAAGCAAGAAAAGACGCCCCTTACGGGGCGTTTTTCATGTGTTAATGTTTCTTCCTTTTCCCAACGGCCAGCAGTGCAACTGCACCTACCGCCAAAACGGCCGTGATGACCCACACCGCCACCGGATCGTGTCCGCTGTCGGTACCCTCACTGGTCTTGGTTGCCTGCTGGTAAAGACCCTCTACAAAACGGGAGGTCTCCTCAGAAAGGTAGGCATAAGATGTGCCCTTTGCCAGCACTTCCTCGCTGGGATAGACGATCTCGCTTTCGGCAAGATAGTCTTCCATATATTCCTTTGCCCCGGAAATGGGAGATGCATAGCAGATATAATCCATGTTTGCACCGGAAATTTCCGGATCGCACATAAAGTTGATAAACCGCTCTGCCGCTTCCTTTTCCTGACAGCAATTGGGGATGCACATAGCATCGGTAAAGAGGTTAAAGCCCTGCTCCTGCGGCAGATAGAAGGCAAGATCCTCATTTTCCTCCATCATGAGCATACAGTCACCTGCATAGTAAGCCGCAATATAGGCTTCTTCATTTTGCATGGTGGCGTAGATCTGATCCATCACATACTGCTGAACCAGCGGCCGCTGCTGGGCAAGCACATCTGCGCAATGCTGCAGCTCTTCCTTATCTGCGGTGTTGACATCATAGCCAAGCATATACTGAGCGATGCCGAAAGCATCCCGGGAATTGTCGATCATGAGGATCTTGCCGGCATACTTTTCGTTCCACATCAGTTCCCAGCCGGTGACATCGGCTTCATCCACATACTTGGTGTTGTAGAGGATGCCCACCGTGCCCCAGGTGTAGGGAACGGAGTACTTGTTTTCCGGATCAAACGCAGGATTCTTAAACTGGTCATCCACATAAGAGAAATTGGGGATGTTGCCAAAATCCAGCTCCAGCAGCATATCTTCCGCAATCATGCGGTCGATCATGTAGTCGGAAGGGATAATGACATCCACCGCCACACCGCCGCCGGAAAGCTTGGTATAGAGCACTTCGTTGGACTCATACTCCGACATCCGCACATCGATATCCGGATTGCGGCGCTCAAACTCGGCAATGAGATCCATCGTACCGTCAGTGCCGTCGGCCATGTTCATGCCCCAGTTGTAGACATTGAGCACCGTTTTCTGCTGCCGACCGGTAAAAATCAGGAAACCGCAGCCGATAAGCAAGCAAGCCGCCACAGCACCGGCGATCCACCGGCGGGCAATTCTCAGGCCCTTGGAAACGGGTTTTGTCTCCTTTTTCTTCTTATCCGAGCGCAGCTGCAGCAGATTCATGCTGAGCATCAGCACAAAGATCAGGCCAAACAGCAAGGTAAACATGGCGTAGACCTTGGGATGGATGGGCTTTTTGGTGTAGGTGTAGATCTCTACCGGCAAAGTCACGAAAGAAGAGCCGGTGACAAAGTAGCTGATGACGAAATCGTCAAGGCTCATGGTAAAGGCCATGATGCCGCCGGCCAAAATGCCGGGCAAAATCTCGTGGATGGTGACCTTAAAAAAGGCCTTTACGGGAGGGCAGCCCAAGTCCATGGCAGCATCGGTAAGCGCAGGGTCCATCTGCTGCAGCTTGGGCATGACATTTAAGATGACATAGGGCAAGCCGAAGGTCACATGGGCAATCAGAAGTGTCCAGAAATTGAGACTCTCCCGCTGACCCAGCATGCCCGTGCCCACAAAGACGAACAGCAGGCTTAAAGACACACCGGTAACGATATCCGGATTGGTCATAGGAATGTTGGTAAGGCTCATGACCACGCGGCGCATCCTAGGCTTTAAGCTGTGAATGCCCAGTGCCGCCATAGTGCCCAGGCCAATGGAAACAGCCGTAGACAGCAGGGCAATGAGCACAGAATTGCCCAAAAGGCCCAAAAGCTCCTTATCCCGGAAAAGCTCAGCATACTGGTTAAAGGTAAAGCCTTCAAAACGGGTAATGTCCTTGCCTATATTAAAGGATGCCACGATGAGCACCGCCATGGGGATATACAGGAAGACAAACATAAGGACGGTGAGCACCTTATTGACCTTTTTCATACCACCACACCGCCTTCCTCATCGCCGCCAAAGCGGTTCATGATGCCGGTGCAGATAAACACCAGCGCCATCAGCACAAGGCTCAGCGTTGCGCCTAAATTGCGGTTTGCAGACTGCTTGAACAGCCGCTCGATCAAGTCGCCGATGAGCACCGTGTCAGTTCCGCCTAACTTGTGGGAGATATAGAAGGTGGAAACCGCCGGCACGAACACCATGGTAATGCCGGAAAGGATACCCGGCATGGAAAGGGGCAAGACCACCTTTACAAAGGTCTGTGCCGGAGTGCAGCCAAGGTCCTCTGCCGCTTCGATAAGCCGGTGGTCGATCTTGACGATGATGGCATACAGCGGCAGGATCATATAGGGCAGGTAGTTATACACCATACCCAGCACCACCGCGGCCGGGGTACGGATCAGCTGCAGCCGACCAATGCCGAGCCAATCCAAAAAGTTGTTGATGATACCGGTATCCTGCAAAAGGCCCACCCATGCCAGTGTGCGCAGCAAAAAGCTCATGCACATGGGAAGCATCACCAGCATATACAGGATCTTCTGTGCCACCTTGCCCTGATGGGCGATGAAATAGGCCACAGGATAGCCTAAGATCAAGCAGATCAGCGCGGATACCAAGCTGTATAGCACCGACTGGCCCAGCACCGGCAGATACATGGCAAGCTCCGAAAGATTGCCCAGTGTAAATGCGCCGGAATCCGGATCCGTAAGGGCATAGTAAGCCACCACCCCCAGCGGGATCAGCGTGAATACCACCATAAAGATGATATAAGGCACGCTTAAAAGTGCAGTTTTATTCCTCTTCATCGCCGGCATCCTCCGTCAGCTCGTCGTACTCGGCAGAGTAGGAGCTGTAATCGCCAAACATACCGGAATATTCACTCTTATGCATGATATGAATATCTTCCGGGTTCAAACGAATGCCGATGGTAGAGCCTTCACCGTGGAAATCCGTTGTTTGGATCAGCCACTTGAAGCCCTTGAATTCGACGATGATATCATAGTTAAGGCCCTTAAAGGTAACAGAAGTAACAGTGCCTACAAGATGGCCCTCTTCCGGCGCGACGATGTCGATGTCCTCGGGACGGATAACAACATCCACCGGCTCGCCCTGTGCAAAGCCTGCATCCACACACTGGAAGGTGCGGCCGAAGAACTTGACCCTATAGTCTTCCAGCATGATGCCGTCTAAGATGTTACTTTCGCCGATGAAGTCCGCAACAAATGCGTTCTTGGGCTCGTTATATATATCCTCCGGTTTGCCGATTTGCTGGATACGGCCCTTGTCCATGACTACCACCGTGTCCGACATAGAAAGAGCCTCTTCCTGGTCGTGGGTGACATAGACGAAGGTGATGCCCATAGCCTGCTGGATCCGCTTCAGCTCGATCTGCATATCCTTACGAAGGCGCAGGTCAAGGGCGCCCAAAGGCTCGTCCAAAAGAAGCACCTTGGGCCGGTTTACCAGAGCTCTTGCAATGGCCACCCGCTGCTGCTGACCGCCGGAAAGAGAATTGATGTTACGGTGGCCGTAGCCCTTCAGGCTGACGATCTCCAGCATCTGATTGACCCGCTCATTGATCTCTTCCTTGGGAAGCTTCGCTACCCGCAGACCAAAGGCAATATTGTCAAATACATTCAGATGGGGAAACAGGGCGTACCGCTGGAACACCGTGTTGATCTGCCGCTCATAAGGAGGCAGGTCGTTGATGCACTTTCCGTCAAACATCACCGTGCCGGTGGTCGGCGTTAAAAAGCCGCCGATGATCCGCAGGGTGGTGGTCTTGCCGCAGCCGGAGGGGCCAAGCAAGGTTAAAAATTCATGGTCATTGATATAAAGATTGATACCGTCAAGTATCCGCTCCCCGTCGAACTCCATAGTAAGGTCCTGGAGCCTGATGAGTTCTTTGGACATTATCCTCCCCCGTTTCTATTGGGTATTTTCGTCACAATTAGACAAGTATACATATATACGAAAATGAATGGTTTGTCAATGATTTTGCCCGGTTTTAAAAAGATTATTTTTCCTGCAAAAAATGATCGTTTAGTGCACCTACTTGCCTCTCCCTTTGGGAGAGCCAAGACACATCGAAAGGTAAACGATCATTTATCATTTCTATAAAAAGTACCGGGTGCGTGACAGCACCCGGTCTTAATTTCAGTTTTCTTCCTTGATTGCGATGTGCACCGTATCCAGCTGGATCTGATCCACCGTGGTAGGGGCTCCCATCATCAGGTCCTGTGCGTTCTTGTTCATGGGGAAGGTGATGACTTCACGGATGCTCTCCTCGCCGCACAGCAGCATGACGATACGGTCGATGCCGGGGGCTGCGCCTGCATGGGGAGGTGCACCGTAGCAGAATGCATTGTACATAGCCGGGAACTTGGCCTTCACATCCTCTTCGCCGAGACCCACCATCTGGAAGGCCTTGACCATGATCTCGGGATCGTGGTTGCGGACAGCACCGGATGCAGACTCATAACCGTTAACCACCAGGTCGTACTGGTTGGCGTTGATGGCCAGCAGCTTTTCGGTATCGCCCTCAGCATCGAGAAGTGCCTGCATACCGCCCTGGGGCATGGAGAAGGGGTTGTGGCAGAATTCCAGCTGACCGGACTC
>JAZUNW010000018.1:0-2838 GCA_045604325.1 Faecousia sp.
TGCGCTGACCAATTTCGGCATTGAGCCCTTCCTGGAGAACTTCCTGAAACTGACTCCCCCGCCCCTGTCCCGCACCGCTGACTGCGGCGAAATTGACACTTTTGACCCCAATTTCTCTGCTTTCGTCTTTAAGATTCAGGCAAACATGAATAAGGCCCACCGTGACCGCCTTGCCTTTATGCGTATCTGCTCCGGCAAATTCCAGAGAGATACGGAGTACTACCACGTCCAGGGTGGCAGGAAGATGCGTCTTTCCCAGCCCCAGCAGCTGATGGCTGCCGAGCGTGAGATTGTGGAAGAGGCCTACGCCGGTGACGTCATCGGTGTGTTTGACCCCGGTATTTTCTCCATCGGCGATACCATCACCGTACCAGGCAAGAAGTTCCGGTATTCCGGCATCCCCACCTTTGCTCCGGAGCATTTCTGCCGTGTGTCTGCCAAGGACTCCATGAAGCGCAAGCAGTTCGTCAAGGGCACGGAGCAGATCGCACAAGAAGGTGCGATCCAGATCTTCAAAGTCCCCAATTCCGGTATGGAAGAGGTCATCGTGGGCGTTGTTGGTACGCTGCAGTTCGATGTGTTCCAGTACCGTATGAAGAATGAGTACGGCGTTGACCTTCGGATGGAAGGCCTTCCCTACGAGGAGATTCGCCTCATCGACAGCTACCCCGGCGACCTGCAGGATCTGAACTTGGGTAGCGACGCAGAGCTTTTGGAAGACTACCGTGGCAGAAGCCTGCTGGTTTTCAGTAGCTACTGGGCAATTGATTTCATTTGCCGCCGCAACCCCGGTCTAACGCTGAAAGAGATCGTGGTTGAAGAAGGATAATGCGAACAAAAACAGCCAACCCGCTTGGGTTGGCTGTTTCCTATTGGTAATCAGTCCTTCAAGTCCTCAAGTGCAGCACGCACAGCTGCAATTACAAAAGCGGAGAATGTGCATTCTTTTCCCTTGATTTCCCGCTCAACCTCTTCAACCACGTCGTTCGGAAAACGAATGGTTTTGTTTGTTGTAGGTGGTGTTGTAGGAATCTTGAACTTTGCCATTTCATCAACCTCGCAATACATTTGCAATGCATATTTGATATATTGTCATTGAGGTGATAATATGTCGGAACTTTGTTTAGACTGCTACAACAAAATCATGGAAACCAACGAGCCCAGAAAAATGTTTCATATGACAAAAGAGTTTGCCCTTTGCGAGGAATGCGGGCAATGGAAACCGGTTATTATCCGTGTGCGTACCAGATACTTGATTAAAGTATGGTTTGGGGAACTTGCAGAGAATGCCCGTTTTCTTCGGCAATCTCAAAAGTAGCATTCTTTTAACTGCTGGCCGAGCCGATTTAATCAACGTACGGTTCTGTCAATATAGTAATGCGTGTGTCGGCATTGAGATTGGGGTCAATACTTGAATTTGCGTTTTAACTGTGTTATCATGTTCATACTGCACAAAACCAAATAAATGCTCACCGGCAGAGACTGCGTTTTTCGGTGTGCGGTTTTATTTGGTGCTACAGTTATATGTTTGACAGAAAGAAAGGGAACGACAATGAGAAAGGCACTATCCTTGCTTCTTATTTTTGTAATGCTGCTGAGTCTGTGTGCTTGCGGTAAGGACGACGCACAGAGCACCGACCCCGGTGCCAACTCCACCCAAGCCACCACCGAAGGCACGGAAGATCCAACAGACGGCACTGCCGAGGGTACACAAGCTCCTACCGAAGATCCGACCGCAGCACCTACGGAAGGACCCACAGCAGCGCCCACTGAAACGCCTGCCACAAATCCCACTGCTTGCAGCCATAGCTACAAGGATGCCACTTGCACCACCGCAAAGACCTGCACCAAATGCGGAGCAACCGACGGCAGTGCAGCAGGCCATACATGGAAGGCTGCTACCTGCACCACCGCAAAAACCTGCTCCAAATGTGGCAAAACTGAGGGCAAAGCTGCCGGTCATAAGTACGAAAACGGGACTTGCACAGGTTGCGGTGACGTAGAAAAAATCACCCACACCTTCGGAACAGGCACAGGATATGCCGTGACTCTTTCCCCCGACAAAACAGAGCTAACCTGCTATTCAATCAGCGCTTCCGAACTCATGTACGACCTTTGCACTACAGAAAAGCCTGCCAGTGGTTGGTATAAATTCCGTGAGCACAAAGGAACGACCTATTATTCGCCCTCGCCCAGTTGGGGCTGGCTTGAGTTCAGCTCCCACACCATTTCCGGAAGAACCGTTCAGCTGAATGTTGGTCCCGAAACCATGGAACTGGAACTCATCGGCACAAATCAGTACAAGGTCACAAAGGGCATGGAATCCATTCCTGCAGGTATCGTGTTTACCTTTGGAGACGATATGTGCAACTTCGCCGGACACTTGTACGAGAGAAGCTGCGAGAATGATGTGACTTGTATGTACTGCGGTCATTTCAAGTGTGCGGGACTTGGTCATGAGTACGGCGAGAATGATATTTGCTTCCGCTGCTTCTCAGCGATGCGACCCAGCAATTGACCTATCTGTGCATATTTTTTAATCAGTGAACAAAAGCCAGCCCGAAAGGGCTGGCTTTTATTGGTGCCGCTGTCCTGTTGCGGTGCCCGGCATCTTCCTTGCCGACAGTGCGGCTGCGTCATCTGCCGACCGCTGCCACTCGCTCGGGTCGCTCCTCCCGCCACCGGCGGCGCTCCCCTCGCTCCCCCAAATCTCACGGGTGCGTTTTTTCCTCGATGGATTCAGGTCCCTTGTGTCTACCTATTCCACCATGCCGGCGGGATAACTGTCATATATGGTAACACATTTTTTTCCTTCCGTCAAGCCGAAGCCCCCCGCTG
>JAZUNW010000019.1:0-7533 GCA_045604325.1 Faecousia sp.
GACAGACATTTTCGTGCCTATGCTGAATATCTGAAGGCAATCGGTGCCTCGCCCGCTACCATTCAGGCAGATCTGGCAGGCATACGGTTCTTCTACAGACTATCTGGCGGCAAAAATAAGCTATCCGAAAACAGCAGCCTGAATCTTCCCAAGAGAGCTGTGGGTACAGAGAATCGTGCCTGGCTCCCCGAGGAAAAGGAGAAAGCAGTAGCCATTGCCGAGAGAATGGGCAGAACTGATGTTGTGATCGCTATTGATCTGGCTTATGAGTTAGGCTTAAGAGTGGAAGAAATCTGCGTCACAAGGGTTGAGTATTTGATATCCGCAAAGAATACCGGCATTTTCGTTGTTCCCAAAGGCAAAGGCGGTCAAAGACGTGCCATCAAGTTAAATCCGATGCAAAGAGCAATGATCGCAAAGTATTTGGATTATGCTAAGGCTATGGGCTTACAGCCCGGGGATTATCTGATCTCCGGCAGCGAAAAGCACGGTGTGAAGATGGAGATCAAATCTCTGCAGAATTGGATGAGCCATAACAGAGAGAAGTTTATGGTCAAGGACCGTGACAAGATCGTGGAAGCCGATAAGAAGAAAAGACACGCCACTATCTCCTGGCACGGACTTCGCCACAGCTACGCACAGAAGACCTATGCAGAGGCATTGAGAGTAAAACCCAGGCAAGCCGAAAAGATCGTTAGCGAGAATCTCGGGCATCATCGCTGTAAGGTAACGAGGATTTATCTGGCCGAGGTAAAGGTTAAGAAGAATCCTAAGTAACACACCCCATTTTTTGTTTTTTATAGTTAAGAAGGAGTTTTACAAATTGAAAATAACGTCCCTTGATATGTGGGACTGATATATAAGGAAATAACCAGGGACCAATTAAACAAGGGCGGTGGCATCCGTCACCGCCCGTAAGGAGAAAAATATGATGTATTATTTGCCCGCCTCCGGCAGAAATGGAGGCAACGAAATTTAGGAGGTAACTATCTATGACGGATAGAATCGTATTAATAATTGACGAATCCGCAGAGACGGCCTCCTTGCTGTTGCATACGGCAAGGAGGATGTAGCATGACCCTACAAGAGAAACTGCAAAAATATCCCCCTGTCCTCTCTGGGAAAGACCTGGAGAATATCCTACGAATCAGCCACAACACGGCATATGCCTTAGTGCGCTCCGGACAGATCCACAGTGTTCGCACCGGTAGAAACTACCGCATCCCTATAAATGCGGTCGTTGACTACCTGAAAAAGAACTAATTTCATTGCGGATAGGCCGCATTTATGGTATAATATTGGTGTACCTGCTATGCGGCAAAGAAAGGAGTAATATTTATGCCGCAAAGCAAAAAGAAGAAAAATAATAAGTCAGCTTCCGGGATGGGCAACATCCGCAAGAAGACCGTCCGCAAAGGCGACAGGGAATACGAATACTGGGAAGCCAGATACACCGTTGGTTTTGATCCCGGCACTGGAAAGCAGGTTCAGAAATCCGTCAGCGGTAAGACACAGAAAGAAGTGGCACAGAAGCTGAAGGCTGCCACTGCCGCTTTGGACGATGGAACCTACATCGCGCCGAACAAGATGACTGTTGCCCAATGGCTGGACATCTGGCAGGCCAACTACCTCAAAGGAGTGAAGCCGTCCACCGTAAGTTCCTACCAGGCAACCATCAAGAATCACATCAAGCCGAATATCGGAGCCATCCGGTTGGATGCCCTCACAACCCACGATATTCAAGAGTTCTACAACAAGCGATTCGAGGGCGACGGGAACAGGCCGCCTCTTTCCGCCAAGACCATCAAGAATATCCACGGTGTTCTTCATAAGGCACTTCAGCAGGCTATGCTTAATAATTACATCCGAACCAACCCCTCGAACCCCTGCATTCTGCCGAGAGTGACGAAGAAGAAAATCAAGCCGCTTAATGAACACCAGATTGCCGACTTTCTCAAAGGCATCAAGGGAAACAAATATGAGAAGATGTTTTTGGTTGCTCTGTTTACCGGCATCCGGGAAGGCGAGGTCTGCGGTCTGCAATGGGAGTGCGTGGACTTTACTGACGGTACGATCCTCATTGACAAGCAACTGCAGAGCCTCAGAACCGGTGTCCGTGGTGACAAGGAGAAGTACGCACTGGTTCCCACCAAGAACGGTAAGGAGCGTACCATCACCGCCGCCCCTTATGTCATGGATCTTCTGTGGCAGGTGAAGAAAGAGCAAAACCTCAACCGAAAAAATAACAGCGATCTGTTTCAGGAAAACGGGCTTGTCTTTACGGACGAATTTGGCACTCGCATCACACCGCAAGCACTGTACAGGGCATTCAAACTGGTGGTATGTGAACTGGGAATGCCCACCGTGAGATTTCACGATCTTCGCCATTCTTACGCTGTTATTTCTCTAAAATCCGGTGATGATGTAAAGACTGTCCAGGAAAATTTAGGCCACGCAACCGCCGCTTTTACCTTAGATGTGTACGGTCATGTGACGGAAAAGATGAAAAAAGACAGTGCAAACCGCATGGAAGCATTTATTAAATCCGTCAGCTAATAAGGGAAACCGTAAGGGAAAATAAAAATCCACCTTTGAAATTCAGAACATTTAGAACCTCAAAAGCGGAGAAAAGCAAAAAGAAACCCCTGGATTCGGAAGAATCCAGGGTGAATCTAATGGCAGAGGATGAGGGATTCGAACCCCCGCGAACGGAGTCAGAGTCCGGTGTGCTACCGTTACACTAATCCTCTGTATGCAGCGCGATTGCGCCAAGCACGGATATTATTATACGCAATCGCCCAAAAAAGTCAAGCAATTTTTTCCTTTTTCAAAAACTTTTTTCTGCCCGGGCAAACTCAGCTTACCCGGGCAGCGGTTATTTTATTCTTCCCAAGGAAAAGACTTCCCTTTCAGTACATCGTTTTTCAGATACCGGAAGGTTGCTTCCTCCCCTTCCCTTTGCAGCATGGTCAAAATATATTCCAGCTCCCGCCGGTTTTGGGGGTGCATCAGCGTCCGCTCCCGGCTTCTAATAAAATATTCCAATTCCGAACCGGGATGATAACTTTTCCCTTGGTAGACGATGCAGGCCGCTCTTCTGTCCATGACCTGCTCCACAAGATACTTTCTCGGCATAGGAACGCTTACATAGGTCTTTGTTTCCATGCTCATGTCCGACCAGTATTCGTAGTGATGGCGGTTGCGGCCCTTGTGGTGCATCCAGGCCTCGGAATAACCCTTGCATTCCCGCTCAGCGGCATTGGGGCTGCGAACACCTTGGTAGAATCTTGCTCCCACCAAAAATTCCGTCGGGGAATACTTGCTGAGGTCATGGACGAGGCCCTGCCAGTAAAGGCCAACCCGGAAGCAGCCCTGTCGCACCAGCCAGCGATGCCATGTAATGGTCTTAAAATGCTGCCAAACTTTCATCATATTCCTCCAAGCAGCTGGATCAGCAGCGCATACATCAGCGGGATTGTAATGACAGCTCCCGCATTGGAGACCACCGCCATACCGGCACCGGTATGGGTATCGCCGTCATGGGCAGCAGGCACGATCACTGTATTTAGGCCCAGGGCGGTAGAATAAGCAAACAGCGCCATAAACACAACATTTGCTTGCGCGCCCAACAGCCAAAGAACGGCCATAATCACTGCAGGCAGCACGATCAGCCGCAGCAGCGTCACCAAATACACCTTTTTATTCCTGAGCAGCTCCGGCAGCCGATAGCCGCCGATGACAAAGCCGGTCAGCAGCATAGCCAAGGGACCCATGCAATTGGAGAGGTTGCTCAGCGTTGTGGTGATAAATCCCGGCAGCTTCGGACCGACACCCAAAAGGCCCAGCACGATACCAACAGTCATAGCAACACTGGTAGGATTGAGTAGGCTCTTCCAAACACTCTTCTTCTGCCCTTTCCCTTCCGGAATCAGGCTGTTGAACGCCCATGCATACAGCAAAATGTTTAAAGGAATGGTAAAGAGCATATAGTCATACATCGCCGCATCGCCCATGATGGCAGGCACAATGGCATTGCCAAGAAAACCGAAGTTGGCGATCATCAAGCTATAGCGGTAGATCTTGCGTTCATTCTTATCCTTGGCAAAAATCTTTGCCAGAGGGATGCCCATAGCCATGGTCAGCACCACAGCCACCATGCCGTAAAGCACCATCTGCCACCGGGAAGTGATGGACTCCACAGTGCAGTAGGTCAAAAAGGTCTTCAAATTCAGCGCCGGCAGTAGCAAATTGATCTCCAGCTTTGAGAGCACAGTTGCCGTATTCTCCGGCGCCGCCTGTGACTTACGCAGAACAAAGCCCACAAGGATGCACAAAAACATCACAAGCATCGGCGAAAGGGTAGCAAAAAAGGTTTCACGCATAAAGCACGCACTTCCTATTACAGTTTGAATCTTTCATAGACATACCATACCATAAAAAAGATAATTCGTCTACCACAAAAAGGACTTTTCGTC
The DNA here is from genome assembly GCA_045604325.1 of Faecousia sp. Classification (GTDB taxonomy): domain Bacteria; phylum Bacillota; class Clostridia; order Oscillospirales; family Oscillospiraceae; genus Faecousia. Next base: position 4,476 of record JAZUNW010000019.1, read on the forward strand.
AACCGCGGAAAAAAGTAGAAAAATATCATTTTCGGGCGGTTGTCAATTTCTGCCTTTCATGTTATCCTATCTTCAGAAGGTGATGGTATGCGCAAACTCCTCATTGCGGCAAGGTCAGACGATCTGACCGCCGTACTGAAGCGGTTGTTTCAAAAAGATTTTGAACTGTCTGCCTGCACAGACGGGAGCACCGCTTTTAGCCTAATTAAACATATTCAGCCGGATGTGCTGATTTTGGATCTTTTTCTTCCGGAGATCGACGGGCTCGAACTGCTGCGGATGCTGCAGCCCAATGTCCCGCCGGCCACTCTCGTGCTGTCGGACTATACCCATCCGCATGTTTTTCAGCAAGCAGTGGATCTGGGCGCAGGTTATTTTATGGCAAAGCCTTTCCGCACAGAGGCCGTGCGTTCTCATGTTATGCATCTACTACAGTTTGTAGATTCCAATTTGGTCCCTAACGATCCCCAATCTGTGGCTGCCGCCCATCTGACGGCACTGGGGCTTTGCTCCAAACACGACGGTTACCAGCAGCTGCGGCTTGGCATCCCTTTGTTCCGGCAGGATCCTGCCCTGCGGATGAGCAAAGAGCTGTACCCTGCCATCATCACCTTACTGGGCAACGGCAACCAAAAGCAGATAGAACACTCGATCCGTCTGGCGATCACCAACGCATGGGAACGGCGTGATAAGGCCGTGTGGGAATTCTATTTTCCCGGTTACACAAAATGCCCCTCCAACAAGGATTTCATCGCCCGTCTGGCGCAGTTTACAGAGCTTCCCAAATAAAGCAGGCCACCTGGTCAGGCGGCCTGCTTTATTATTTTTACTTGTCTGGCATTCCCGTTTCCATCTCCACACCGCCCTGGGGACGGATACTCAGCACATGGCAAGCACCTTCGCCCAGCACAGCATCAATGCCGCAGCAGAAATCTTCCAGAATCTCAAAGGGCACAAAGGCCTGCACCGTACCGGCAAAGCCACCGCCGTGGACACGGTATGCACCCTTACCTTGCAGGTAATGCTCGCACATGGCAAGGGCCAGTGCCACATCCTGGTGCTCCTTGTAGCCTGCAGGAATAACATTCTGTAAGTACATGTAAGAGGAATAGCCGCTCTCCTTAATGAGCTTCAGGAAACCGTCAAAATCGCCCTGTTCCAGGGCTGCCACCTGCTTGGGTACCCGGGCATTCTCCTGATAGAAGTGGACAGCCCGAAGCACTGCCCGGTCACCGCACTTCTGGCGCAGCACGGGAATGGCAGCAAAGAACTCTGCCTCATCGATCTGGCTCAGCACTTCCTTGCCAAAACAAGCAGCAACCGCCTTGATCTCATTGGGGATGGCTGCATACTCGTCGGTCAGATCTGCGTGGCTTGCACGGGTATCAATGATGCACAGAGCATGGCCGCAGGCCGAAAAGTCAAACTTCACGGGCTCGATCACGGGATGCTCTTTATCGAAAAAGTCGATGGTCACAAGGTTGCCAACGGCGGAAGCCGTCTGATCCATAAGACCGCAGGGCTTGCCGAAGAACACATTTTCTGCATACTGGCCGATTCTCGCAACCTCCGCCTGAGAAACCTTCGCGTCAAAGAACAGATGGTTGATAATGGTGCCGATCAGCACTTCATAGGCAGCAGAGGAAGAAAGACCGCTGCCGGGAAGAACGGTGGATTCACAGTAAGCATCAAAGCCCTTTACCTCGCAGCCCAGCTGGACAAAACGGGCAGCCACACCGCGAATCAGCGCGGGAGTGGTGTTGAGCTCGTCTTCCTTGGGGGTCAGCTCTTTCACATTGATCTCACAGCGGGGATAGCCGGCAGATAGAATTCGGATCATATCGGTGCCGTTTTCGCGGACAGCCGCCACGGTATCCAAATTCACTGCAGCCGCCAAAACACGGCCACGCTGATGGTCGGTATGGTTACCGCCGATCTCAGTGCGGCCCGGTGCGGAAAAATACCGCTCAGGCGCTGAGCCAAAGGCAGCAACAAAGCCTTTATCCAGGGCTTGCTTTTTCAAAGTATCTATCATAAGTACAGGTGTGTTCATAATGCATACCTCCCTTTTTGTTTATTATACAACTTTCATGGCAAAAAAGAAATAGCAAAAACGGAGAAAAAGCCGTATATCCGGCAGCTTTTCTCGGTTTAAAAGGAACCCCTGATGCGTTCTTCGCATCAGGGGTTATCATTTTATTCTATCTTCTCCCAACCGGCATACAGGGTCATGTCGGTTTCGATGGTATCCGTTTCCACATTCCACTGCATATCGCAGCCGTGGTCTTTATACCAGCCGGTAAATGTGTAACCTTCCCGGGTAGGCGGCTCAGGCAACTCCAGTTTTTCGCCGTACATCTGGCTCTGGGACGGCACATCGCTGCCGCCTCTGGAATCAAAGTGAACGGTAAAACCCGGAGAACGGAGCTCGAAAGCGAACACCAGCAAAATAACGGCGATACAGACCGCAATTGTCCAGTCCAATGCCTTCACAGGGATCTTCACATAGCGGTAAAGACCCCGAAACTTCGGGAGATTTTCCTCCTCGGGAGTATCCTTGTAATCTTCTTCCATTATTTTTTCACCAGGTACTTACGCATATCCAGCGCGCAGGCGCAGAGAATGATCGCACCCTTGATGATCTGCAGGCTGGAGGAGCTGACACCCAGCATGGTCAGCGCAATGAAGATGATACGCAGCACGAACACGCCCAGCACAATGCCGCTGATCTTGCCGGTGCCGCCGACAAAGGAAACACCGCCGATGACGCAGGCCGCAATGGCATCACATTCGTAGTTGGCGCCGGTGCCGGCGGCAATAGAGCCGGAGCGGAAACCCTCCACGAAGCCGGAGTAGCCATACATGGCACCGGCCAGAGTGTGGACCAGCATGGTGGTCAGGAACACGTTTACGCCGGAGACCTTGGCAGCTTCCGCATTGGAGCCCACGGCAAACATATTCTTGCCGAAGGTGGTCTTGTTCCAGATGAACCACATGAGGGCGGTGAGGAGGACGGCGTAAAGCACGTACATGGGGATACGGGTGTTGCCCATGTAGA
>JAZUNW010000020.1:0-22306 GCA_045604325.1 Faecousia sp.
AGTTGCTTGTCTTCCTAAGACCGCTTGGCCTCCGACTTTACGCCGTTCCGTATTTTGAAAACGATGCTTTATAGATATGCTCTTTGGAAAGCACCTGTGTCATCCAAAGCGGTATACCGCCCGAACACTTAATTTCCATTAAAACCATTCCTTCGGGAAGGATCGGCGTTCCGTATACTTCGGATTCTAATGACAAGTCCTCTTGCCTACAAAGAATGGTATCATCAAATGTCACACGGAAATCCGATCCGTCATTTGCATAAAAAGCTTCTCGCTCATAAGAGAGGAAAACCGTAGGGTGCAAGGTTTTATAGTAATCAAGGAAATAATCCACTTCCTCGGATATCTGCGTGTGTTTATGACAATGCTGTTCCCGAGAGAGCCATTCCACAGCTTCTGTTTCGGGGAGAGAAATGCGGCGTTTATATACCACGTGCTTATATTTTTTCTTTAACTCCACAAACACTGTGCTGTTCGGCTCAGCTCTGCCATAGCTACGGATACGAAGTTTTTCCTTGTATGTCGGTTTCTCTATCGACCTGCGAATGAGAAGATAGGTGTCTGTATCGTAATAAATATTGCGAATCGTGGTACGGCCATACTTATCCAGCTTCATATACGATTTCATTGCCTCAAGCACTTTTGTTTTTTGTTCGAGGGTTATCATATATTTGATTTCATAGCGTTTAAACACCGTTTGAATTGCCATAAAAACAAATCCTCCTGTACCTTGATAGCATCATTGTACAGGAGGAAGATTGAAGTTTGATTGAAGCGCTATTATGATTTACTGAGCAGGTATCTGAACCTTGAATTCAATAAGTCCATTATAACAAAGCACCTTGATCTGTCCTTTGTGAGAGGTTGTGATTGCTTTGGCGATAGCAAGTCCCAGACCGTAATGCTTGTCCTCACCGTTACGAGCAGTATCCACACGATAAAAGCGCTCGAAGATCTGCTCCCGCTGTTCTTCGGGGATTTCATTGCCCTTGTTGACAACAGACAGTTTTGCAAGACCGTGTTCCTTGGTTAACGTCAGCCATACTTCTCCTTGGCTTTCGCTATGGCGTATGGCATTATCAAGCAGTATGGAAACGATTTGTTTTAGCTGCGTGCTGTTGCCGATCACGCCAATATCGTTTGTAATATTACTGTTAAGTGTGAGCCCTTTTTCAAAGGCAACGCTTTCAAACGGAAGGGCTTCGCCGGCAACAAGACGGCTGAAATTGATGTGCTCCATCTGCGGTGTTACGTTCTCGGTTCTGGCAAGGTCAAGAAGCTGCCAGACCAGCATTCCCATTCGTTCATTTTCGTACTGAATATTTTGAAGCCACTGGTTGTCGCCAATCTCACGGAACAACAGCTCTGCATTGGCGTTGACTACCGATACCGGTGTTTTTAGTTCGTGACCTGCATCGGAGATAAACTGTTTTTGCTTTTGATAGCTTTCTTCCAAAGGATTCACAATCTTTCTTGCAAGATACACCGACAGGAAGAAGAACAAAACAAGAGCAACACCGCCGAAGATCAGTGTATAGCGAAGCAAGGTCATTGCACTTTCATTGATAACGGTATTGTCCATAAAAACAACAAGGGTATATCCGCCCTTATCAACCTTGTAAAATGCAAGATTGTTTTCTGTTCCGTTGTGATTCTCTCCTTTTATGATTTGCTTTGCCAATCGTTCCAAGTCGGCATCGGTATGTACTGTTGGCGTTTCGTTTTTAATTTCCAGCACCTTGCCGTCATAGGAAACAGCTACGGTATAGAAGGTAGTTAATTGGAATTTTGGCGATTCCGGATTAAAGCCCGGCTTAAAATTTTGATTTCCACCGGGTGCCGGTCTGTTCGGCGGCATCATTTCCCCAAACGAATTTGGTAGATTGTACATCTGCGCGTGTGCTTGAAGCATTTCCTGATTCTGCTTTGACATTTCAAAATAACTGGACGCATAAATAACACCGAGTGTTCCAACCCACAAAAGCACCAAAATAGACATTATAGCTGCAACGATTTTTCTTCTTGATTTCTTAAACATCGTCACACCTCAATTCATATCCAATGCCCCGCACCGCCTTGATTTCGGTTTTGGCTTCCACAAAGGCGAGCTTTTTACGGGTAAAGGACATATATACTTCCACGTTGTTGTATTCGGCCTGGCTCTCGAACCCCCAAATCTTCACCGCCAACTGCTCGCGAGTTAAAACCTGACCGCCGTTTGCAATTAAGTATTCAAGAATATGGTATTCCTTTTCACTAAGCCTCACACTTTGACCGCTCGTAATGCAAGACAACATCAGTGTAGTTGTATCTAGAGTAATATCTCCAAAGGAAAGAAGGCCATCAGTAGTGCCAAGCGTTCGTCTGCCCAGCGCACGAAGCCGTGCAAGGAGTTCCTTTGTCATAAAGGGCTTTGTTAAGTAATCGTCTGCACCGCTATCAAGACCCATAACTTTATCATCAAGCTCAGCTTTAGCGGTTAGCATCAAGATCGGTGTTGCAATCCCTTGACTGCGGGCACGCTTTGCAATCTCATATCCGTTCATTCCGGGGAGCATAACATCAAGAATAACGATGTCATATATATTGCTTTCGACGGCAGCTAAGCCATCAATCCCATTGTCATAATGGTCTACTTCATATTTTTCAAGGCGCAGGATCTCGCACAATGCCTGTGCCATTCTTTTTTCATCTTCTACAAGTAACAATCGCATATTGTCACCTCCGCTTTGTATCATTATATCACAAAAGATTGAAAAATGATTGAAGAAACAAAAAATGACAGTGAAAATTTCCTAACACCAATTTAGTGTACCTACTATGCGGCATTTTTTATAATTTTCCCCTTATTTTTCCCCTTACTGGGGTAGTAAATGATGATTTGCTATGGTTATTGGTGGGGATTAAATGTTTGAAGTTTCCAGAGAATTGGTACTAAATGGTTAACTAAAGTGGCAAAAAACAATTCTCTTGCGCAATTCAAATCCCTCCTTCTCCGCCAAAGAAAACACCACCCAAACGGGTGGTGTTTTTCTTTTGGTTAAAAGCAGAGGAGGAATTTGAAAACCTAAATCGCAGCATGCTGGGATTGTAAGCAGGGCTATAATAACAAATTCTCCTTGAATGACCAATGCAACTATGATATTATAACCTTAGATTTAACTGAAAGGAGAATATACCATGATCCGTTATGAAATCGAAGGCGGCCATCTTCCGGTGGTGATTTGCTATCCCGAGGTTGGTCAGACACTTTGCACCGAAAGCGGTGCGATGAGCTGGATGAGTCCCAACATGAAGATGGAAACAAACTCCGGCGGTGGTCTGAAAAAAGCAATTGGCAGGCTCTTTTCCGGTGAGTCTGTTTTTATGAACGAGTATACCCCTATGATTGGCACCGGTATGATTGCATTTGCCTCCAGTTTTCCCGGCTCTATCATTCCTTATCAGGTAACCCCCGGTAACGGTGTTGTCGTGCAAAAGCGGGGCTTTCTGGCCATGGAAAAGGGTCTTGATCTGTCTGTGTACTTTCAGAAAAGGTTAGGCAAGGGTTTCTTTGGCGGCGAAGGCTTTATTATGCAGCGCATTACCGGCAACGGTATGGTTTTCCTTGAGATCGACGGCCACTGCAAGGAGTATACCCTTGGTGTCGGTGAAAGCATCATTGTGGACACCGGCTACCTTGCAGCAATGAGTGAATCTTGCACTATGGATGTCCAGACGGTGCAAGGTGCCAAAAATATTTTCTTTGGCGGTGAAGGCTTATTCCACACCCGCGTGACCGGCCCGGGCAAAGTGTACATCCAGTCCATGCCGGTAATCAATACTGCTAATGTGCTGACCCCTTATCTGAAGATCAATACCGATAGCGACAGCAATGACAGCGGCGGAATTAATATTAAGTTAGGTAACTAAATATCAAAAGCCCATCCAAAAGGATGGGCTCTTGCAATTATTGGGGATCTTTCGGCTCGATCTCTTGGATCATGGGGCTTTGGGTGTAGTAGATGCGGGCATAACCCACAAAGGAGATCAGCATGCAAATGCAGTTGATTGCGGTGAGAATATGGATCATAAACTCTTCCATATCGGGGATCATCACCATGAGTATCAAACTGATAAACAGTACGGTGGTACAGATCTTACCCGGCAAAATCGCACCGGAGAGAATCTTGCCTTTGCGCAGGATCATAAATCCGGCGACCAGCTGGAAGCTTTCCTTCACAACAAACAATGCTACAAGGATCAGCAATATGGGGTGTTTGATGGTAAGGCACACGATCAGTGTAAACTGGGTGGCTTTGTCAGCAAAGGGGTCTAAGATCTTACCCGTGTTGGAGATCATGTTGAAATGGCGGGCGATTTTGCCGTCGATGAGGTCAGTCAGGCAGGAAACCGCAAGGATACCGGCAGCGATGTAGTAATCCGCCGCACTTTGCGCGCGTAAGTAGATCACAATATAGACAGGGATCAGCACAAGCCGAAACAGACTAAGCAGGTTCGGTATGGTGAACAGATCTTTTTTCCAGTCTTTTATCATTGGTGTTTCCTCCGGTGGCCCATGGTATGCGCTATGCACTGTATAGTATTATAGGGAATATTTTGCTGATAATCAAGAGATAGTTCCCATAAATTCTTTGTTAGTTGTAAACTTTTTATAAAAAGTGAAAATAACGGGCCTACGGCCTGTTGTCAGGGCCGGTCAATATGTTTGCTGTCATTGGGTATTGCAGGGCAAGATGCCGCCACGTGTTTTTGTCCAGTTCACCGGTGACAGGCAGCAAATTCAGCTCCTGGAACCTAGAGATTGAATCAGAAGTCGGAATATCCACAACTCCGGTCATCGAGGGCGGCGTTATGCTTTCGTACACCTCAGACAGTACGATGAGAATTGCTTGCACCAGATATACATGGGGGTGGCGCTCGCCTCTGCGGATGACCTGGCCTGGATTTAAGATGATATTTAAGGGCTCAGCTTCGTCTACTTCCACCAGCGCAGGTTCATATAATGCCACAACAGTTTCCCATGTATTCTGGTCGGCAACACCGGTTATGGGAAGTCCGGACTTCCGTTGCAGGGCGGAAACCGCTCTGACAGTGTCCCGTCCGTAAATGCCGTCCGCTACGACACTTGGCAGGGTTTCGTCATTTTCTGCAATGACTCGCAGCATGGTCTGCAGGCTGCGCACAGGCTGACCCACAAAAGATTCATTTGGCCTCATCGTATCACCTCCGTAGAGATTGAGTCCTGGTTACCCATTTGCAGGTCCCTCCCGGGGAACTGGGTGAGGGTCGTGGAGCGGGAATATCGGTTGTTGCTTGGCTGCTGGCGGGCAAAGGCGGCTACAGCGCCGGAATTGGCTGCCGGGAATGTCTCTGCGTTACGCAGACTGGTGGTTTCGATCCCGGAAAACTGATCGTATATCTCATCCCAGGTTTGCGCGTCCACTGTGCCGGTTTGAGGAAGACCAAACCACCTTTGGGCTGCAATGACCGCATCCCGAGTAGCAGGACCGAAGATGCCGTCCACTTCAAGAGGGGGTATGGCACTAATATAAGCAGACAGCACCGAAAGCATATATTGCAGATGCCGCACTTTATCGCCGGAATCGCCGCTTTCCAAGCCGTTTGGATAGGACCAGTCGATGGCATAGAACTGCTGTCCTTGACTGCGCAGCTCAGAAAGGCTGGTAACAGCGGTATAAAGCCGCACAAGTTCGTACCATGTTGCCTGACCAACAATGCCATCGGGTGTCAGGCCGAAGATCTCTTGGAATCTGCGTACTGAGGCCTCGGTGCGGCTGCCGTAGATCCCATCAACATTGGCAAGTTTGGGGATTGCCGGATAGTTCTGAGAAATGCGGTTTAACTCTACTTGTACCACAACTACGGATGGTCCGGAACTGCCTCTGCGCAGGGGCGTGCCGGGGTAGGAAGAGGTGATGCCGCGGATGGGGGCGTTGGTAACGATCTCCACATTGCCGTAGTAATTGCGCAGGATCTGTACATAGTTAAAGCCCTGCCGGGCAAGATTCTGGCTGCCCCACTGGCTGAGTCCCTCGCAGGTGACAGTAGTGCCGTTACAAAATTTTGCAGCCAGTGGCTCAACGAAGCTGGGTCTGCGCAGATAATCGTTGAAAAGCTCATCTACCAGCCGTGACACATTGTCAAAATAACTTCTGCCGTTGACGAAGAACTGGTCGTATGCGGTGGAATTGGTGATATCGAAGTCATAGCCGCGGCTGCGGTAGAACTCTGTGTAGACACGGTTTAAGGCGAAGGATGTTATGGCAAGGATGTTTGCTCGGAGGGCCTGCTCATCCCATGTGGGGTATATTTCGCTGGAAGCCACATTTTTCACATAGTCGGAAAATGATACCGTTACATTGGCTGCGCTGGAAGACGGCGGCCCAAGATGCACAGTGATCCGCTGGGGTACAAAGGGTATAACAGTAGGCATATTCTACCTCCTACAAGTTTTGCGGCGGTGTGTCAAAATCCTCTGTCTTGTCCCACTGGGCAGGTAGTTCCGACAGTGGGATCATCTCCAAATTCTGATTTGTAACAGTGTCTGCAAATACCTGCAGCCGGTCGATCTTGATTTGTTCGTATCCTCTTAGCCGTGCATGGAGGGTTACCTCTGTAAAGGGGGTCTCGCCTGTATCCGGTGTCTGGCTGGCAGAACGGTCGGGAACAGGAATCTCAATGGGTGTGATTTGCCCGCTGCGGTCGGTAAGCCGCATGGCGATGGCTGTACCGTCCGGCGCAGTAGCAGTAATGGCAACGTTTTGCAGTGGTATCTGGGCGTAGCTTGCATAAGCACGAACCTGTATGTAGCCTGTTGCTGGCAGAATTATCACTCCTTTCAAGGTCTAAAGTTATGATATGCGGTAGGAAGATGAATTGTGCAGAGCTTGCTGAGGTACTTTTTTCTGCCTATGTCGCATAGGATGGCAGGATAGAAGGGAGGAATTTTATGTGTGGGATAGCTGGTACCATCGGTTTGTCAACACCTAAGGAAATTCAGGAGAGTATGCTTGCTACAATGAGGCGAAGAGGTCCCGATACATGCGGAGTATATAGCTGTGACGACTGTACAATGCTCCATTCACGGCTTGCTGTGGTGGATATCGAGGGCGGCAGGCAGCCCATGACACTCTCATGGGAAAACGAGACCTATGTTATCGTATATAATGGGGAGCTTTATAATACGGAAGAGGTTCGGTCTTTCCTTGCCCAAAAAGGCCACCGGTTCCTGGGCCATTCCGATACGGAGGTTCTGCTGCATGCCTATGCCCAGTGGGGCCCGGATTGTCTTGAGAAACTAAACGGAATATTTGCCTTTGGTATATGGGAAACAAAGCGGCAGAGACTGTTCCTTGCGCGGGATAGAATGGGTGTAAAACCGCTGTTTTTCATGGTCCGTGGGGGCAGTTTGATTTTTGCATCGGAGATCAAAACCATACTTGCATACCCCGGCGTGAGGGCTAAACTTGATATGCAAGGTGCGGCGGAAGTAATTTTGCTTGGGCCGGGCAGGACGCCGGGCTGCGGTGTTTTCCGGGATATAGAGGAAGTGGAGCCCGGCTGCTGTGGCTTTTATGTTTCCGGGAAACTGAATATTTGGCGCTACTGGGAGCTAAAGGATAGAGAGCACCGGGAGGACTTTGAGGAAACTGTCCAAACTGTAAGAAAGCTGGTTACGGATGCCATCACGCGGCAAACCGTATCCGATGTACCTGTTGGGACATTCCTTTCCGGCGGACTGGATTCCAGCATAATTTCCGCAATTTGTGCCAAGAAATTTAAGGAGCAGGGGAGACAGCTGCATACTTTTTCTGTTGACTATGTGGATAATGATAAATACTTTGTTCCAAATAAGTTCCAACCCAATTCCGACGGGCATTATATCCGCATCATGCAAAAGTTTCTTGACTCGGAGCATCATTGGTGTGTTCTGAGTCCCCAGGACTTAATGGATGCCATGGAAGAGTCGGTTATGGCAAGAGACCTGCCGGGAATGGCGGATGTGGATATTTCACTGCTGGCATTCTGTAAGAAAATCAAAGAGCATGTGACCGTGGCACTGTCTGGGGAGTGTGCGGATGAAATCTTCGGCGGGTATCCCTGGTACCGCGACCCGGAAGTAAGAGCACTGGACGGCTTCCCCTGGGCGCAGAATACAGCGCAGCGGCTCGGTATGCTTGCGCCCGATCTGCGCAGCAGGTTGTGTGAAGACTACATTCGCAGTAGATATGAAAAAACCTGCAAGGAAAGCCACATTTCGGATGGTAACTCTAAGGAAGAGCGCCGCATGAAGGAAATGGTCAACTTAAACCAAAAGTGGTTTATGCAGACCCTTCTTGACCGTAAAGACAGGATGAGCATGTACTCCGGTCTTGAAGTCCGTGTGCCATTTTGCGATCACCGGATTGCAGAATATCTGTACGGTGTTCCGTGGGCGTTTAAAGATTACATGAACAAGGAAAAAGGGCTTTTGCGGTGCGCTATGGAAGGCATTTTGCCGGATGAAGTGCTTTGGCGGAAAAAGAGCCCGTACCCCAAAACCTATGACCCACAATACCTATCTTTGGTCAGTGATCGGTTGACAGACATCCTGCGGCAAAAGGATGCACCTCTATTTTCGCTTGTGGATCGGGATGCTGTGTCGCGCTTGCTTGATGAGGAACATCCCTGGCCTTGGTACGGGCAGCTAATGAAAAAGCCCCAAACCATATGCTATCTGCTTCAGATCGATTTCTGGCTTCGGCACTATGATGTGGAGCTTATATGGTAATAAGCAAGCCGCCCATTGGGCGGCTTTTCTTAGTTGCTGTATTTCAGTGTGACAGTTCCGTCATCGTTGTAGATGACACCCTCGCCTTTGTAGCAGTTGCGGTCGATCATGTCAAGGTATTCCCGGATGGTGGGGTAAGGTCCTGCGGTATTTATGATATTTGCTGCCTTTTCCGCTCCGTTTTCAAGGAGCAGTACCACAGCACCGACCTGCGCTTTTGCGCTGAGGACGCAGGCGGAGTAAGCATCAGTGATGTAGTATTCAGAAGAGTGGGCAGCACCGACTGCTCCGCCAATATTGGGATGTACGGCAGGCATCACGCAGTAGCCAAAACCTTCGAACTTTTCCTTCATGTAGGTGTATGGGTGTTCCATTCCCGGTAACCGGACTCCGGATTATCCCATATATAGCGCTCGGCAGCAAGGATTATATCCTTACAGTTTTCTATAGCTTGGAACAGGGTGTCGAATTTGGTGTTCATACTGACCTCCTGATTTTTTGCTATTGTAACATGTAGGCAAATGCAATTCAAGTAATGTCTCAGATTTTTTGGCGAAAATAACCACATGAAATATTGGTTTTTATATGCTAAAATATTTGTAAACATTAGGAAGGGTGATGGTTATGTTTCATATTGGCGATCATGTGATTTACGGCATTCACGGCGTTTGTAAGATTACGGATGTTGAAGAACGCACTGTTGACCGCAAGCATGTAACGTATTTTGTGCTTGAGCCGCTGGAACAGACCGGTGCCCGATATTTTGTTCCTATCCACAACGAGATTGCCCTGTCAAAGCTGCGTCATGTGATGACCAAGGAGGCACTTGTGGAGCTTTTGCACTCTCAGCAGGTGCGAAAGGAAGCCTGGATCGAAGATGAAAATGACCGGAAACAGCGTTACCGTGAGCTTATTAACAGATCAGACCGTGTGGAACTTCTGAAGATGATCCGTTCGCTTCATGTTCATAAGGAGCAGCAGGCTGCTGCAGGACGCAAATTTCATCTTTGTGACGAGAACTTCTTGCGGGATGCCGAGCGGCTCCTGAATGCAGAGTTTTCCCTTGTTTTGGGGATTGAGCCCGGTCAAGTAAGCGCCTATGTGCTTTCTGCGCTGAATGAAGGATAAGCAATGCCGAAGTGATAAGTCACTTCGGCATTCTTTTTGTACCACTGATATGCTTGCATTGCGATAAAAAAAGAGGTATACTATTACTACAAGGTTCATATTGCTGTTGCTCAGCAGCGTCTATTATTGGGAGGGAAGTGCGTATATGGATTTGAACATTACAAGAGTTGACCCCAGCTTGCGCCCCTTTGAAAATGATTTGCGCCTGCGAATGGAAAACTATGAGAAGACCAAGGCCCGACTTTTATGTGACGGACAGACTCTTTCCGACTTCGCCAATGCCCATCTGCACTTTGGTTTCCATGCCGTGAAAGATGGCTGGTACTACCGCGAGTGGGCCCCCGGTGCGGAAAAGATGTATCTTACCGGTGATTTCTGCGGTTGGGACAGATATGCCCATCCCATGCAAAAAAAAGAAAACGGTATATTTGAACTGTTTTTGCCCGGAAAAGATGCGCTGAGAGACGGACAAAAGGTGAGTGCCATCGTTGTCCGTGACGGTACGGAATCAGATAGAATTCCTGCCTATGCAAATTATGTGGTGCAGGATGAGCAGACCTATGCTTGGAGCGCCGTTATGCACATCCCGCAAAAGCCTTTCCGGTGGACAGATCGTTCCTTTAAGCCTCAGAAGAACCTTTTTATCTACGAGTGCCACATCGGCATGGCGCAGGAAGAGGGAAAAGTCAGCTCTTACGATGAATTCCGTATCCATATCCTGCCCCGTGTCAAGGAACTTGGCTACAACACATTGCAGATCATGGCGATCATGGAGCATCCTTACTATGCTTCTTTTGGTTATCAGGTTACGAATTTCTATGCCGCATCCAGTCGGTTTGGCACACCGGATCAGTTAAAAGCACTTATTAATGCGGCCCATGGAATGGGTATTGCGGTGCTTTTGGATGTTGTTCATTCCCACGCCGCACCCAACACCCGTGAGGGCCTTAATGAATTTGACGGCACACAGTATCAGTATTTCCATGAGGGTGCTAAGGGCGACCACAGCGCATGGGGTACAAAATGTTTTAACTACGGAAAAGACGAAGTGCTGCACTTCCTTCTGTCTAACCTCAAATACTGGCTTACGGAGTTCCATTTTGACGGTTTCCGCTTTGACGGTGTCACATCCATGTTGTACCATGACCACGGCCTCGGTGTTGCTTTTACCGGACCGGACAAGTATTTCTCCATGAATACAGACATTGATGCCATCACTTATTTGCAGCTTGCCAATGAGCTGGTGCGGCAGATAAAGCCCGAAGCCATCATGATCGCTGAGGATATGTCTGCGCTGCCCGGTCTTTGCTTGCCCATAGCCGATGGGGGCGTAGGCTTTGATTACCGCCTTGCTATGGGTGAGCCGGATATGTGGATCAAGCTGCTGAAAGAGATCCCCGATGAGCATTGGGATCTTGGCAATATCCACTATGAGCTTACTATCCGCAGACCAATGGAAAAGGTCATCGGCTACGTAGAATCTCACGACCAGGCTCTTGTGGGCGACAAGACAGTTATGTTCCGTCTTTGCGACAGCGAGATGTATTATGGCATGCATAAGGATTACCACAGCTTTAATATGGACAGAGCAATGGCGCTGCATAAGATGATCCGCCTGCTGACCATGAGCCTTGGCGGCAACGGCTATCTGACCTTTATGGGCAATGAATTCGGACACCCCGAATGGATCGATTTCCCCAGAGAAGGCAACGGCTGGAGCTATCATTATTGCCGACGCCAGTGGAGTCTTGCTGACCATCCGGACCTTAAGTATCAGTATCTGAATGCATTTGAAAAGGACATGGTCGCTATGGCCAAAAAGCAGAAGGTGCTTGCAGGTTTTGACTATCTGCTGAAGCAGGATAACTGGGACAAGGTGCTGGTTTATAAAAAGGGCGGTGCGTTGTTCGCTTATAACTTCCATGCAACTCAGTCTTACGATGGCTTTGTTGTTCCGGTGAACAGAGCAGGGAAGTACCAGGTCATTATGAGCACTGATGACTACTGCTACGGTGGCGATGGCCGTGTCTACCACCAAACTTATAAAGCAGAAAAGGGCGCAGACGGAAAGTACGGTATCAAGCTGTATTTGCCCAGCAGAACGGCAGTTGTGCTGAAGAAAGTGTAATGAAGGCCCCCGGCATGAAATTGCCGGGGGTTTGCAATGAAGGAGTGTCAGGATTCGTTTGCATCGTTATACGATATCTTTCAGCGACGAAAATTGATTGCAGTCCACAGCCTATTGGCTGCGTCCTGTAATCAATGGATTCTCCCACGGCCTAAAAATTGCTCGCCAGCTCTCAATTTTTGCACCAGTGTGCGCACTGGTGCCGGCCTTTCGAATCTCAACATAGACCAAAAGGAAAAGGGCTGCCGAAGCAGCCCTTTACTTTTGGTCGGAGTGTCGGGATTCGAACCCGAGGCCTCTTGGACCCGAACCAAGCGCGATACCAAACTTCGCCACACCCCGTTAAGCTATGCCATTATAATGAAATTTCTGTGTATTGTCAAGGGGAAGAGGGTATTTTTCTCTATCCGGTATCTTTTCATTAAAAGGCTTGTATCCTTTATAGGGAGGGATGGATATGGGATACAAAATTACCTATGACAACGCAGGAAATGCAAGGTTTTACAGTAACAATAGCAGGAAACTGCCCAAATGGGCGATCACTTTATGCTGTGCGATCATGCTGACTGCTGTTCTAATATATGCAGGGGGAGGGAAGTTTTTGCGGAACTTCTTCATGCCGGGTGTCAGCGATGCAGCGTTGAGCGCTCTAGCTGAAGATCTGCGCAGCGGGGAAAGCCTTTTGGATGCAGTGTCTGCTTTTTGCTCTGAGGTAGTAAATAATGCGAAAAAACCAGATTAATGTCCGCTTTGGGGTCAGTCCGTTTGCCTGCATTATGCTTGCGATGATGTTGCTGATCCTGCCGATCAAGTGGATATTTGCGGCTTTGGTTGCGGCTCTGATACATGAAGCATTCCATGCTGCGGCTATCCTCATTTGCGGCGGCAGGATCGATACTGTTGCTTTTGGCAGTGGTGGTGCGGTGATGGAGGCCTGCCAAATGAGCCGAGGTAAAGAGCTGCTGTGCAGCCTTGCAGGACCGATTGGTGGCCTGATTATGATTCTATTTGCAAGATGGCTGCCGAGAATTGCCGTTTGCGCTGCTTTCCAGTCCTTTTACAATCTGCTGCCGGTGTATCCGCTGGACGGCGGCAGGGCACTGCGCTGCGGTACGGAAATTCTGATTCCAAAATACGCAGACCGGATTTGTGGATGTATGGAGTGGCTTGCCCTTGCAGGTGTTTCTGTGCTTGCTGTCTATGGCTGTTTTTGTTTAAAACTCGGCGTTATGCCGCTGCTGTTTGGAGCTGCCTTTTGGCTGAAAATCAAAAATACACCTTGCAAAGAATCGCATTTGAAGTTACAATAGTGCTAATCTTCGAATGAGGTAGCATCATGACAAATTTACTGCAGCGAATTCTCCCAAAGGTGCAAAAACCTGCTCGGTATACCGGCGGCGAGTACAATGAAATAAAGAAGAACTTAGCAGATGTCCGTGTGCGTGTTGCGTTCTGTTTTCCGGATACTTATGAGATCGGCATGTCCAATGTGGGTATGCGTATCCTTTACGGCGTGATGAACAACATGGACGGTGTTTGGTGCGAGCGTGTATTTGCTCCATGGGGTGACATGGAAATTCAGATGCGAAAGCACGATCTGCCTCTGTGGGCGCTGGAGAGTCAAAATCCTGTTAAGGATTTTGATATGATCGCTTTTACCATCGGCTACGAAATGGCATATTCCAACATTCTGAACATGCTGGCGATGTCCGGTGTGCCGCTGCATTCTAAGGATCGCCACGGGCTTAAGAATATCGTATTTGCAGGTGGTGTCTGCGCATTCAATCCGGAGCCTCTGGCGGACTATATCGACTTCTTTTCCCTTGGTGAGGGTGAAGATATCACTGTCGAGATCGTGTCGCTCTATGACCGCGCAAAGGCGGGGCAGTGGAGCAAGGAGCAGTTCCTTACTGAGGTCGCTAAGATCGACGGTGTGTATGTCCCGTCTTTCTACCGCCACGAATATAACGACGATGGCACGCTTGCCGCCATTGTGCCTTTAAACGGCGCACCGGAAAAGGTGACAAAACGGATCGTCGAGGATCTGGACAGCGCATACTGGCCAACCAAAATGATCGTCCCTTCAACGGAGATCGTCCACGACCGTGCCAATTTAGAGGTTTTTCGCGGTTGTATCCGTGGCTGCCGGTTCTGTCAGGCCGGTTTTTCCTGCAGACCTGTTCGAAAGAAGAGCCCCCAGGTGCTGTATAAGCAGGCGGTGGAGACCCTTGAAAACTCCGGCAACAACGAAATCACGCTTTCAAGCCTGTCTACATCCGATTACCGCGGTTTAAAGGCCCTTACGGACGAGCTGATCCCGTATTGCAAAGAAAGTCGAGTGAATCTGTCTGTGCCGTCTTTGCGGGCGGATAATTTCTCCCGTGAGCTGATGGAAAAGCTGCAGACAGTGCGCAAAAGCGGTTTGACCTTTGCACCGGAAGCCGGTACACAGCGGCTGCGGGATGTTATCAACAAAAATCTCACCGAGGATGAGATCCTGAATACCTGCAGAAATGCATTCTCCGGTGGCTGGAACAATGTCAAGCTGTATTTCATGCTTGGCCTGCCTACGGAGACCGATGAGGATGTTCTTGGTATTGCGGAACTGGTGTACAAAGTCATCAAGACCTGGCAGGAGTTTGCGGTCAACAAGAAGCGGGGGCTGCGTGTACATGTGGCAACGGCCTACTTTGTGCCCAAGCCCCATACACCTTTCCAATGGGAAAAACAGATCACACCCCAGGAGTATTTGCGTCGCTGCAAGCTGCTGAAGAGCCATTTCTATTCCAAGTCCATCACCTATGACTATCATGGACCGGACTTGAGCCGCTTGGAGGCCGTTTTTGCCAGGGGAGATCGCCGTTTGGGTGCGGTGCTCGAGCAGGCTGTTAAGAACGGTGCTAAGTTGGACGGCTGGGACGAATACTTTAACTACTCCTACTGGTTCGATGCATTCAACACCTGCGGTGTTGACCCGGATTTCTACACCGTGCGGGGTTATGAGGAAACGGAAATTCTGCCTTGGGATACCATTGATGTGGGTGTTACCAAGAGATTTCTGCTGAAAGAGCGCGCTCGAGCCTATGAGGGCGTTATCACTCCGGATTGCCGTGATGGCTGCGCCGGTTGCGGTGCCAACTGCCTGCTGAAGGAGGTGCCCTGCGATGCTTAGATTGCTGTTTGAAAAGACGGGTAATGCCGTATGGGTATCCCATCTGGACCTCATGCGAATCTTCCAGCGCGCATTCAAGCGGGCAGGCTTGCCGCTGACCCACACCCAAGGTTTTAACCCCAGACCGTCTGTATCCATTGCGCTGCCCTTAAGTGTCGGCATGGAAAGCCTTTGCGAGCTGCTGGACTTTGATCTTGACGGCGAAGCACCGGACTGTGAGAATATTTGCTCCCGGCTCAATGCCGCCCTTGTAGAGGGCGTTCGAGTACGGAAAGTCTATGATGACGGTGCGAAATTAAAATATCTTGCGCTGCTGGATTGCTGTGTGGAGTTGGAGTACGATGCAGGTGTTCCTAAGAATGCCCTGCAGGAGATTAAGGCTCTGTTTTCCCGGGAAATACTCACTGTTGAGAAAAAGGGAAAGAACGGAACTACACAGCAGGATATCGTTCCAATGATCCGAAATTTGGATCTTCAGCAAATGGACGGGAATACTTTGTGTATCCATGCCCGTATCTGCTGCCAGAATCCCACGCTGAATCCCGCACAGATGGTCGCGGCTATCGCTGTGTATCTTCCGGAGCTTGCACCGGATCACAGCAAATGCCGCCGAATTGAAATTTATGATACAAACGGAAATGTGTTCCGTTAAGGAGGAAATTATGGATATTGAACTGGAAATCTGCCCTTGCTGCCGTGGTACCGGCATGATTGTCCACGAGGGTGGCTGGAATGTGCAGGTCGAATGCTTAGACTGCGGCAGCCATACAACTTATGTGGAATATAACAGTGAAGAGGAAAAGTTAGAGGCTGAAAAGACCGTTGCACGGCTTTGGAATCTGGGCAAGGTCATCAAATCCAACCCGGGCGAATAATTTTTTGAAAAATAGAAAAATAATGCTTGCATTTTTTGTCAAGGTGTGCTAATATACTGGGGCGTTGAGAAAACGCAAGCATATTTCCGGGTGTGGCGAAGTTTGGTATCGCGCTTGAATGGGGTTCAAGAGGCCTCGAGTTCGAATCTCGACACTCGGACCAAAAAAGAAGGACTGCAAAAGCAGTCCTTCTTTTTTGGTCCGAGAAGGTGGAGAGATTCGAAAATTAAATCGCAATATGCCGGTGGCATATTGCTGCCACCAGTTCAAAAACTGGTGGCTACAATAATTTTTGCCGCAGGCAAAAATGCAAACGAATCTCGACACTCGGACCCTTGGCAAACGAATCTCGACACTCGGATTGAATAGGATATAAAAAACCGCACAACCTAACACCATCACAATAAGGAGTTGGTGTTATGATCGAGCAGGATACCATTAAGCTTTTGCGCGAATGCGATGCCGGTATTAAAATGGGCGTTGCGTCTATTGATGATGTGCTGGATAATGTCCGCAGCCAGCAGTTCAAGCAGTGCCTGGAGCAGTGCAAGAAAGAGCACGAGAAGCTTGATGGGGAATTGCAGACCCTTTTGAGCAAATATCATGACGATGGCAAGAACCCAAATCCCATTGCCAAGAGTATGTCATGGATGAAGACTAACATGAAACTATCCATGGACGATTCCGATGCAACCGTTGCCGACCTGATGACCGACGGCTGTAACATGGGCGTCAAGTCTTTGAACCGTTATCTTAATCAGTATAAGGCAGCGGACGAGGTCAGCAAGGACATTACAAAACGACTTATCAACTTAGAAGAAAAGCTGACAATTGATATTCGGCAATATCTGTAACCGTGGGATCACTCCCACGGTTTTTGTATTGACTTTTTTATAATTGGATGTTATATTCGTGTTATAAAATTCTTTTTTTAACATGAGGTGAACAGTTTTGAACAGTATAAGGCAAGCACTCATACGCGAATACATTGAAAATAAGAATGTTGTCACCATCAAGGAGCTGCAGGCGCTGTGCCCGGATGTGTCATTAATGACCATCCACAGGGACTTGGATGCGCTGGCGCAAAGCGGCACCATCGTTAAGGTCCGTGGCGGTGCCAGGTCAGTGCGCCACAGCGGAGACCTGGGCTTCGATGTGCGCCTGCAGGAAAATAACGCGGGGAAGATGGCGATTGCCAAAAAGGCGCTGGCCATGATTCAGCCGGGCAGCATGGTCTTTTTGGATGCCAGTACTACTAACCTGATGTTAGCCCGCGTTTTGCCGGACATTGACCTAAATATCTTTACCACCGGCCCAAACATCGCAATTGAGCTTTGCAGGCTGAATCATCCCAATATTACGCTGTGTTGCGGCACATTAAACCGTAAGAACATGGCGCTTTCCGGTCAGAACACCTTGGAAATGCTTGAGAAAATCAATCTCGACTATGCATTCATTGGCGTTTCCGGCTGCTCCGCCGATGCCGGTTTTACGTGCGGTACGGAAGGGGATATGGTGGTCAAGCGCATACTTATTAAAAAGGCTCGCACCAGTGTTGTTATGTGCGACCAGACCAAATTCAGCCGCATGATGCCCTATACCTTTGCCAGGTTTGAGGATGTGGACTATCTGATCTGTGATGGCTCCGTACCGGAGACGGTTGACCGCGCTGCAAAAACGGCTGGTGTTAAGGTGCTGTAATCGGGTAGGGAAGAGGCGTTTCTCGTCATTTTTATGGGCAATTTGCCTATTGACGAAAATGTTATAAAATGTTATAAATAACATATAGTAACAATTTAAAGGAGGAACTATATCTATGGCAACCGCTGTAATCATGCCCAAGGCGGGCATTACCGTGGAAAGCTGCATCATCGGTGAGTGGCAGAAGAAGGTCGGCGACCAGATCAAAATGGGCGACGTTCTCTTCACCTACGAAACCGATAAGGCAAGCTTTGAATGCGAGTCCACCGCTGAGGGTGAGCTGCTTGAGATTTTCTTTGAAGAAGGCGACGAAGTACCTTGCCTCGTCAATGTTTGTGCCATCGGCACCAAGGGCGAGGATTGCTCCAGCCTTAAGGGAGGCAGCGCTGCTGATGCTCCCGCTGCTGCAAGTGCAGCCGCTCCTGCCGCTGCTGCAGCACCTGCTGCCGCTGTTGCTTGCAATACCAAGGCACAGGCTGTTATCATGCCCAAGGCCGGTATCACTGTGGAAAGCTGCATCATCGGTGAGTGGCTGAAGCAGGTCGGCGATCAAATCAAGGTCGGCGATGTTCTCTTTACATATGAAACGGATAAGGCATCTTTCGAGTGCGAGTCCACCGCTGAAGGCGAGCTGTTGGCCATCTTCTTTGAAGAGGGTGACGAAGTTCCCTGTCTGGAAAATGTCTGTGCTGTCGGTCCTAAGGGCGAGCCTACCGACTGCCTGAAGCCCGGCGCTGCTCCCATGGTCGTTGAGGAAGTTGTTGCTGTCGAGGCTGCTCCTGTTGCTGCCGAGACTGTTGCTGCTCCTGTGGAAGGCGCTCCCGTATCTCCCAGAGCTGCAAAGCTTGCCAAGGCTCACGGCGTGGATGCTTCCATGGCCGTTGGTACCGGCCCCAACGGCCGTATCATCGAGCGGGATGTGCAGAAGCTCATCGCTGAGGGCGTGCCTGCCAAGGCTGCTGCTCCCGTCGCTGACGGACCTGAGTATGAAGACGTGAAGTTCAGCGGTATCCGCCGCGCTATCTCCAAGTCCATGCACCAGAGCCTTTCTACCATGGCTCAGCTGACCCACACCACTTCCTTCGATGCGACTGCGATCCTGAACTACCGCAAGGTACTGAAGGCTGCAGGTGGCGACTATGCCGGTATCACCATTGGCGACATCATTTTGTATGCTGTCTCCCGTACGCTGCTGAATCACCCCGATCTGAACGCCAACATGCTGGATGATAACTCCATCCGTAAGTTTAATCATGTCAACCTGGGTGTTGCTGTGGATACCCCCAGAGGCCTGATGGTCCCCACCATCTTCCACGCTGACGAGATGAGCCTGCTGGAGATCTCCAAGGCTGTCAAGGAGCTGGCTGCTGAGTGCCGCGACGGCGCTATCAACCCCGACAAGCTGTCCGGCGGCAGCTTTACCGTGTCCAACCTGGGCAATATGGGTGTTGAGAGCTTTACTCCTGTTATCAATCCTCCCCAGACCGGTATTCTGGGCGTTTGCGGTACTACTGACCGCGTCCGCAAGGGCAAGGACGGCACCATCGAGATCTATCCTGCTATGGGCCTAAGCCTGACCTACGACCATCGCGCTGTTGACGGCACACCTGCCGCTCGTTTCCAGCAGGAGCTGGGCAAGAATCTGGAAGCCTTCATCACGCTTCTGGCTAAGTAATCAAGGAGGGAATAGAAAATGCCTAAGAGTTTATTTGTCGATCCTTCCGAGGTCAGAGCACCCGGTAAGGTAACTTTTAAAGATATTCCTGTCAACCAGTACAATAAGACGGTTAAGGAAGAGCTGGACAGCGGTAAGTACACCAAGGAAGATCTTGTGCGTATTTTCCGTGACATGACCGTTCTGCGTGAGTTTGAGACCATGCTGAACCTCATTAAGACCCAGGGTAGCTACAACGGCATCGACCACACCTATCCCGGTCCTGCCCACCTGTCCACCGGCCAGGAGGCTGCCTGCGTTGGTCAGGCTTATCTGCTGGACGAGAACGACTTTGCATTCGGCAGCCACCGCAGCCACTCTGAGATTCTCGCCAAGGCTCTTTCCACCATCAATAAGATGTCTGATGAGCAGCTGATGGGCGTTATGGAGAACTTCCTGGATGGCAAGTGCCTGCGTGCTACCCAGAAGATGGGCGAGACTAAGGACGTCAAGGAGCTTGCTATCCGTTTCATCCTGTACGGCACACTGGCTGAGATATTCGCCCGTGAGACCGGTTTCCACATGGGTATGGGCGGCTCTATGCACGCTTTCTTCCTGCCCTTTGGTATTTACCCCAACAACGCAATCGTTGGCGGTTCCGGCACTATTTCCACCGGTGCAGCCCTCTTCAAGAAGGTCAACGACAAGAAGGGTATCGTTGTCTGCAACGTCGGCGACGCTGCTATGTCCCGCGGTCCTGTTTGGGAAGCTCTGAACTTCTCTGCAATGGATCAGTACAAGACCCTTTGGGAGAGCCACAAGGACGGCATGCCCATCCTGTATAACATTTTCAACAACTCCTACGGCATGGGCGACCAGACCCGCGGCGAGACCATGGGCCAGGGCAACATGTCCCGTATCGCTTCCGGTGTCAGCCCCACTCAGTTCCATGCTGAGACTGTTGACGGCTACAATCCTTTGGCAGTCATCGATGCCATGGAGCGCATGCTGGAGCTGCTGCATAACGGTCAGGGCCCCGTCATGCTGGAGACCATTACTTATCGTTATTCCGGCCACTCCGTCTCTGACCAGAATGCTTACCGCACCAAGGAAGAGATCGATGCATGGAAGGAAGTCGACCCCATCACTGTTTATCCTGCTGAGCTTGTCAAGGCCGGTATCTGCACTCAGGAAGAGGTTGATGCGATCCTGAAGGAGACCTCCGACCGTATGACCATGATCTGCAAGTATGCTGCAGACCCCGAGTTCAGCCCCTACTGCGACTTCAAGAAGGATCCCAAAGTTGTGGAGCGCCTGATGTTCTCCAACCAGAAGGTTGAGAAGATGCTGGATCGTGAGCCCGAGTTCACCGTTCCCAAGGAAGAAGCTGAGGGCTATAAGAAGATCAAGTCTAAGGAGCGCGCTCCCATCGGCGCAGATGGCAAGCCTGTTTCCAAGATGAAGCTGTATAACCTGCGTGACGGTATCTCCGAGGTCATTTGGGACCGTTTCTACGAGGATCCCACTCTGATCGCTTACGGCGAAGACTGCCGTGACTGGGGCGGTGCATTTGCTGTATACCGTGGCATGATGGATGCTCTGCCTCACTGCAGACTGTTCAACTCCAACCTGGCAGAAGGCGCTATCGTCGGCACTGCAGTCGGTTACGCACTGTCTGGTGGCCGTGCACTGGTAGAGCTGATGTATGCTGACTTCATTGGCTGCGCCGGTGACGAGATCTTCAACCAGATGTCCAAGTGGCAGGCTATGTCTGCTGGCATTCTGAAGATGCCTTTGGTGCTGCGTGTTTCCGTCGGCTCCAAGTATGGTGCACAGCACTCTCAGGACTGGACCGCACTTTGTGCACATATCCCCGGTCTGAAGGTGGTGTTCCCCGCAACGCCTTGGGAAGCCAAGGGTCTGATGGAGACCGCGCTGAAGGGCACCGATCCCGTTGTCTTCTTCGAGAGCCAGAGAATCTACGATGTGGGCGAGCAGTTCCATGAGGGCGGCGTGCCTGCTGAGCGTTACGAGATCGAGATCGGTGACACCAACAAAGTCCGCGACGGTAAGGATATCACCATCCTGACCATCGGTGCTGTTCTGTACCGCGCTGTTGAGGCTGCAAAGACCCTCAGCGAGAAGTACGGTATGGAAGCTGACATCATCAACATCCACTCTCTGTCTCCGCTGGACTACACCAAGATCATTGAGTCTGTCCGCAAGACCGGCAAGGTGCTGCTGGTGTCCGATGCATGTGCTCGCGGCAGCTTCCTGAACGATGTTGCCCGTAACATCACCGAGCTGTGCTTTGACGATCTGGATGCACCTCCTGTTGTGGTTGGTGCCAAGAACTGGATCACACCTCCCTTCGAGTTTGATGAATTCTTCTTCCCCCAGGCAAGCTGGATCCTGGATGCCATCAACGAGAAGCTGGTACCTCTTAACGGTTACGAAAACGTCAACACCTGCGACGAAGCTGAAGTAATCCGCCGCGCTAAGGAAGGCGTGTAATTCAACATTAAAGCAGCCCATCTTTACGGATGGGCTGTTTTTCCTGAATAGGGGAGAAAATAAACAAAGTTTCTTTAAAAAAGTACTTGATTTTTCCATTTTCCTATGCTATAATACCGCAGTCTGAAATCAAGGTGAGTCCTCTGCGGGCCCAAAATGCGCCGTACGAACGCCTAATATCTAAGGAGGACAAAATAATGGATCTTTTGAAAGCACTGAACAGCCAGTATATGAAGGAAGAGCTGCCCGAGGTTAAGGTCGGCGACACCGTTCGTGTACACGTCCGCATCAAGGAAGGCTCCCGTGAGCGTATCCAGGTGTTCGAGGGCACCGTCATTGC
>JAZUNW010000021.1:0-2381 GCA_045604325.1 Faecousia sp.
CAGTCAAAAATCAAAGATTTTTGCCAGCTCTCCCAGCGGGAGAGCCAAGACGCATCGTAAGCTAAACGATCATTTATTGTACTTTGTGACATTGTCACCTTTGCGATCCATTTACCCATTGACAAAGTAGGTAATAGATGGTAATATTACCCACGAAAACAATAGGTTGATCCTTTCAGGAGGTTTTATATATGCAAGTTTATGCCGATAATGCCGCCACCACCAAGATGAGCGCGGCCGCGATAAACGCAATGGTACCCTGTTTTGAAAAATTTTATGGCAACCCCTCTTCTTTGCACTCCATAGGTCAAGAGGCCAAGGAGGTGCTGGAGGATTGCCGCGCACGGATGGCTGCCGTTTTGGGCTGTGAGCCGCGGGAAGTTTATTTCACTTCCGGCGGCAGCGAGGCCGACAACCAGGCCATCATCTCTGCCGCCCGTCTGGGTCAGCGCAAGGGCAAAAAACACATCATTTCCACCGCTTTTGAGCACCACGCCGTGCTGCACACCTTAAACCGGCTGGAAAAGGAAGGCTTTGAGATCACCCTTTTGGATGTCAGCAATGGCCACAACATCACTTCTCAGCAGGTGAAGGACGCCATTCGTGAGGACACCTGCCTTGTGACAACCTTGTATGCCAACAACGAGATCGGCTCGATCCTGCCCATCGCAGAAATTGGCAAGGTGTGTAAAGAAGCCGGTGTGCTTTTCCACACTGACGCGGTGCAGGCTGTCGGCCACTTGAAAATTGATGTGAAGGCTGAAAACATTGACATGCTGAGCCTTTCTGCTCACAAATTCCACGGCCCCAAGGGCGTGGGTGCACTGTACTGCCGCAGAGGCATCGCGCTTACCAATGTCATCGACGGCGGCGCTCAGGAGCGGGGCAAGCGTGCCGGTACGGAAAACCTGCCCGGTATCTGCGGCATGGTGGCTGCGCTGGAGGAATCCATCGCCAATTTGGAAGAAAACACCGCAAAGGTCACCGCTCTGCGCAATAAGCTCATCGCCGGCCTCTCCCAAATTCCCCACTGCGCCCTCAACGGTGACAGCGTAAACCGTCTGCCCGGCAATGTCAGCTTCTGCTTTGAAGGCATCGAGGGCGAAAGCCTGCTTTTGATGCTGGATATGCAGGGCATCGCAGCCTCCTCCGGCTCTGCCTGTACCTCCGGCAGCCTTGACCCCAGCCATGTGCTGCTGGCCATCGGCAGAGTCCACGATGTGGCCCACGGCAGCCTGCGGCTTTCCCTTTGCGAATACAATACGGAAGAGGAAGTAGACCACATCCTTTCGGTTGTTCCTCAGGTGGTCAGTTATCTGCGGAACATGAGCCCCGTCTGGCGGGATCTGCAGACCGGCAAGAGAGAATATATTTTGTAATAGGAGAATTATTATGGCACTTTACAGCGAAAAAGTTATGGACCATTTCATGCACCCGAGGAATGTGGGTGTCATCGAAAATGCCGACGGCGTCGGCGAAGTGGGCAACGCCAAGTGCGGCGACATTATGAAGATCTATCTGAAGATCGAGAACGAAACAATAGTGGATGTAAAGTTCGAGACCTTCGGCTGTGGCAGCGCCATTGCATCCTCTTCCATGGCAACCGAAATGATTATGGGCAAGTCCATCCATGAAGCTATGGCGCTGACCAACAAGGCCGTTGCCGAGGCGCTAGACGGTCTGCCGGCACATAAGCTCCACTGCTCCGTACTTGCAGAAGAAGCCATCAAGAACGCCTTGAAGGATTACTTTGACAAAAACAACATTCCCTACGACAAAAAGCAGTTCCCCGACTGTGAGCACTGCCACCACTGCGAGTAAGGGCCTATGATCGTATCGACAAAAGGGCGCTATGCCCTGCGGGTCATGGTCTGCCTTGCCCAGCAGGGGCAGGAAGAGTATGTCCCCTTAAAAGAAATCGCCGAATCGGAAAATATGTCCCAAAAGTATCTGGAATCCATCATGACGGTGCTTAGTAAGGCCGGCTTTGTGGATGCCGTCCACGGCAAGGGCGGCGGCTACCGCTTAAACCGCAAGCCGGAAGGCTACACCATCGGCTCTATTCTGAAACTGACGGAAGGGTCTCTCGCCGCTGTCAGCTGCACCAGCCAGGGTCCTGCCGCTTGTTCTCGCTCGGAGTGCTGCCAGACCAAGCCTATGTGGGATAAGCTGGACAAGATGATCGACGAATTCTTCGAAGGCATCACCATCGCAGACCTGTTAAAAGAAAATTCCATATGACAAAAGGCCGCCCAACGGGCGGCCTTTCAGATTGCGGTTTGGCGGTGAGATCATCTACATACCCTCTCCCCGGGAGAGGGTGCCCAGTGGAAACACTGGGCGGGTGTGGTGCGGCGTGCACCAAAGCTTTGGAATAAGCC
>JAZUNW010000022.1:0-12961 GCA_045604325.1 Faecousia sp.
CCTCCGACTTGGGTGCCCAGTGGAAACACTGGGCGGGTGTGGTGTGGCGTGCACCAAAGCTTTGGAATAAGCCTGTTACAGTGCAGAAACCGAAACATTTCCGCCCGCATACCACATCAGTCACCGCTTTGCAGCGGCGACAGCTTCTCCCCGGGAGAAGCCAAGGCGCTCCCGCGCCACAGCAACAAACCAACTGCCCGTCAAACTGAAATTTGTATTGCGTTTTTCCATGAAATGTTAAAATAACATCAAAGCCCCAAGGGGCATGAATGTGAAAGGAGCAATACTTATGCAAAAGACAAAGCTTGGCATTTCTGCTGCCCTTATGTCAGCGCTGACCTACTTTCTGGGTCTTTATGGCGGCTATGTGATCGCCGGTGTTCTGGTTGGTTACATTCTGCTGAAGGAAGAGGATGCAGATCTTAAGAAGCAGGCTGTCCGTGTTATTTCTCTGATGGTGCTGTTCTCTCTGGCAAGCACTGCCATCAATCTGATCCCCAACATTTTCAGTCTGATTACCAGCCTGCTGGAGCTGGTGAGCGTACATTTCTATTTCTCTTTCTTCCACCGTGTGTTCGACTTCCTGGGTTCTGTGCTGTCCCTGCTGAGGACTGTGGTCTTTGTTGCACTGGGTCTGTGCGCCGTATTCCGCAAGGATGTCAAA
The DNA here is from genome assembly GCA_045604325.1 of Faecousia sp. Taxonomy (GTDB): domain Bacteria; phylum Bacillota; class Clostridia; order Oscillospirales; family Oscillospiraceae; genus Faecousia. The sequence continues at coordinate 665 of JAZUNW010000022.1, forward strand.
GTTCCCGTGGTAGACCCGCTGATCGAAAAATACATGAACTAATCCTCGCACCCCGCCTTCACGGCGGGGTATTTTTTGTTTGGGAGCTATTGCTATTTGGGGAAAGTGTGATATATTTAACAAGGAATGAAAATGGTTAATTGCCCCAGAGCAACAGAGAACTGCACTGAAAGATTTGGTGTAGCCCCGTCTCTCCGGCTTCGTGGAAAGAGGGTAACGATAAGATGTTTATGATAACGGTAAAGGATGCTGCAGCAAAATGGGGCGTTACTACCCGGCGGGTGCAGTATCTGTGCAAGCAGGGCAGGATCCCCGGTGCTCAGCGGTGGGAGCGCACATGGATGATCCCAAGGGATGCGGTATATCCCACCCAGCAGACTGCCCATGTGGAAAGCCTTCCTATGCCGAGAAAAAGTCCTTTTCTTGACATGACGGATTTATATAAGACTCCCGGCACAGCAGAAAAATGCATTGCCGCGCTGGAGGGTCAGCCGGAAGCCCAGCAGCTTTTTGCTGCCCAGATCGCCTACAGCCGAGGGCAGATCGATAAGGTCTATGAGCATATGAATTACTTCCTGCAGGCGCATTCCGGCTTTTATGCGGTGCTGGGCGGCGGCATGCTGCTGAGCCTGTGTGCCATGTGGCATGGCGATATGTCGCTGTGGCAGAAAGCCCGGCAGCATATTCAGGAAGCCCCATGCAAAAGCGATGCCGACCGGGATATCGTGACCATGACCATGGCGGCGGCGGACAGCGCCATTCGCCATACCGAAGACTATCCCGAGTGGTTCCGGCGGGGCTGTTTTGGCATCTTGCCCCCGGATGCCCATCCTGCGGCCAGTGTGTATTATGTGAAGTATCTTCTGTATGTGGCGCAGGATGTGGCTATGAACAAGCTGTACCGGGAGAACATCAACGGCATGAATCTGATGCGGTTTTTGCCGTATCTTATTGAGCCGCTGATTACGCAGGCAGTTACCCAAGGCACGGTGCTGCCGGAGATCTATCTCAGGCTGCTGTGTGCGACGGTCTACAAAGACCTTGGCAGTATTGACTGTGCCTACGAGCATATTGACAAGGCAATTGCATTGGCACTGCCCGATGGACTGCTGGGCGCGCTGGCAGAGCATCGCCGGCAGCTGGGCTCTGCGCTGGATGACCGGCTGGCGCTGCAGGACCCCAATGCACTGAAAAAGCTGAAGGAACTGCACAAACAGCTTGCCGCTGGCTGGGCAAAGCTGCATAACGCGGTCCTTGCCCGGTGTATCAGCACCGCCCTTTCCACACGGGAAAGGGAAGTGGCAAAATTGGTGGCCTTCGGTCTAACGAACCCTGAGATCGCCCAGCGGCTGAACCTGTCTGTTGCGTCTGTAAAGTCAATTATTACCATGATACGCAATAAAACCGGCATTGAAAGCCGGTCGGAGCTTGCCCAGTTCGTATAAAATACATACTATTTTCCCCTCCTGTGGGTGGATGTTTTTTAAAGAGAAAACCTCTATACTGTTGTTGTAAACAGTATAGAGGTTACTTTTTTGAGAAAGGAGCATTTTCCATGGACGGCGTAGTTCCTATCCCGGTGGAAGGGCAGTTATATAAAATCATACATATTGACGAACATCGCTTTGAGCTGCGATATGGATATAACGAAGAGTACGAGCGGGAACATTGCCATCCGGTGGTGCTGTTTCCGGATTTAGAAAGTGATCCGCGGCATACCCGGGACGGTTACCCCATCGTAACGGCGGTCCAGGAGCCATGTGAGCATTACACCGTGCCGCCGGGGCAAACGCCGGAGCAATGGTGTGCGGATTGTATTTATTATCCCGGCATCCATTGTGAAATGGGTATTTGCAGCTGCGAAGAGCGGCGAAAAGATGAATGACTACGGAAAATATAAGCTGTCTGAGGAGGAAGCGTTATGTATAAAAGAAGTATTTTCAAAAGAATGGTGAGCTTGATGCTGAGCCTGGTCATGGTGCTGTCTGTTATGCCCGCAGTGCGGGTACTGGCTGCGCCCCAGGTCAGCGAAGGCATCATCAGCACAGAAACACAAGCGGATCCCTATACGCTCAACGAGTGGACCACCGCTTTTGACCCCTACGATCTGACCACCGAGCACGCCGGCGGTGTCTGGACAGACAAGTCCGTCATTGCCAAGGGCGATATCGCAGCAGCTCTGCCCGGAATCGAAGGGCTGGATGTGGCGGATGACAATTTCCTGGTGGCCCTGTCTGCCCTGGCGGCAAACAGCGTAATCACCGGACAGACCACCCTGCCCACAGATACCATCTTCGTTTTGGATGTATCTGGCAGTATGACCACCACCGACATCAATGCCATGGTCGAAGCGGCCAATGACGCGATCCACACCCTGCTGACCGTCAATTCCAATAACCGTGTCGGTGTTATCGCTTACAGCAACAGCGCCACAGCGGTGCTGCCTCTGGGCCGCTATACCCCTGTTACCAAAACGCAAACGGACCGCTGGGGCAATGTCATCGGCACCACCATCAATTACATCGAGAGCGGCAGCAGCCGCCTGCGTCCGGCAAGAGTCGGCAGCGGCAGCCAGATCACTTATGTGCAAAACGGCAACGGCGACAACATGAACGGAAACGGTGCTTCCCTCGGTGGCGGCACATTCATACAGGGCGGCCTTTGGCTGGGCCTTGAGTGGTTCCAGGCTGCCACCGACACCGATAACCGCATGCCTGTCATGGTGCTGATGTCTGACGGCGCGCCTACCTGGACCACCAACGATTATAACAATGTTGACCCTGACGATCCCGAATACGGCGGCGGTTATACCAGCAGCGAGAGCGACGGCAATGCATTCCTCACCCAGCTGACTGCTGCCTATGTCAAGGAAAAGATGGCAGAGGAATACACCGTAAACGGTGTGGCAGCCACCCCCTGGTTCTATACGGTGGGTCTGGGTGTCAGCGAAGGCTGGGGCAACAGCGCTTCCATCGCTGAGGCGGTGCTGGACACCGGCCTGAGCCGCAATACCATCGAAAACTACTGGACCACGTTCCATGGCCTTGCTGACGATCGGAATAAAACCATGACGGTCACCGGCACCGGCAGCGGCAATACTTCCGTTACCTATTCCAGCGAGCTTACTGCCCAGAGCCAGGAATATGTGGATAAGTATTTCCCTGCTGAGGATGCCAGTGAGCTGAGCTCGGCATTCCAGGCCATCCTCAATGAGATCAGCCTCCAGGGCGGCTACTATGTCACCCGTCTGGATGGCGCAGGCACCCATGCCGGCGGCTATGTCACCTTCGTTGACGAGATCGGTACCGGCATGGAGGTCAAGGACATCAAGGGCATCCTCATTGGCGACCACCTCTTTACCGGTGAAAGACTGGTCAGCGCTCTGCTGAACAGCGAGTTCGGCACTGCCGATGAGCCTACGCTGCTGGGTGACAACATGGTTTGGGCGCTGAAGCAGCGTCTGGGCATCGAAGAGACGGCAGTCGTCCATGATCTGATCCGGCAGGCTTATAACGCCGGCCAGATCTCCTATAATGCCACCACCGGTGAATACAGCAACTACATTTGCTGGTTCAGTGATGCGCAAGGCGATTATCTGGGCTTCTGGGATTACACAGATCCCTACTATCCCATCCCCGAGGGCGCGGCTTACGCCAACGCATCCTTTGGTATGCTGGGCGCCACCACGGATTCCCAGACTGCCCACGCATCCGACATGATGTATGTGGCGGTGATGGTCTCCAAGCAGGTCACCGAGGTGAACGGCGAGCCTGCCATCGAGGCCAAGACTCCCGAGCTGGTCACCTTCCGGGTGCCTGCCGCCCTGCTGCCCACCGTTACTTATCAGATCGATGTGGAAGCAGAGGACGACGAGGAGATCACCGTAGATACCGAAGCTACCATTACTTATATGCGTGCTGACCCCATCCGCCTGCTGTACGAGGTGGGTGTCCATAGCCAGCTGACCCCCGAGAACATCCATGAATTTGTCCGTGAGGGCTATCAGGCGAAGGATGAAGACGGAAACTATTACCTGTATACCAACGCCTGGTATTGGGAGCCTGCCGACGGTTCTGAGGCAGATTTCAATGAGCCTCCCACCAAGGAAAATGAAATCGGCAAGGATGTGCTCTATGATCCTTCCAGAAACCACATCACCTATGCTCATTTCGAGCCAGGCGAGCAGAATGAGCATTACTACTATACCGAGGATACCGTCCTTTATGTAAAGAACGGCGACAGATATACTCCCGTCACCGGCACGCTGGATACCACCGGCGCTACCCAGTACTACTACCCCCACCGCACCTTTGTCAGCAAGACCGTTGCATCTGCCACCAATACCCAGGTGGCGGCAAGCGTGAACTATCACTACGGTGAGATCGACAGCAAGGTGCTTTCCGACCCGGATAATTATGCCGAGAATGAAGATGGCCAGTGGTACATCAAGGAAGGTACCATGCGCTACTCCATCCATTCCCATGACCGGGATAAGGCCGAGAATACCACTGGCAGCTACTTTGCCCGGATGCACAACCTGATTAACATTGGTTTGGACGGCAGCGAGGCTTACCACTCCGAGCTGGTTTACCTTGGAAATAACGGTCGGGTCACCTATTCTCCCGCTCAGGGCTTTACCCTGGCCAAGGTGATGGTGGCAGGCGCAGAGGCTACCGGCAGCTTTAGCTTCGAGATCACCGTTACCGGTGATACCGACGGCAAGGTCAAGCTGGACGGCGTGGAGCAGGCTCTGGCCGGCGGAAAGCTGACCGTTATGCTGAAGGCCGGTGAAGAAGTCACCGTTACCGGCATCGATGTTGGCGCGACCTACACCGTTACCGAGCTGGATCGGGACGGCTACAAGCTGGGAAGCATCCTCTCTTCGTCCACCACTGCTTCCGTCAATGGCGCTTCTGTCAGCGACACCGTGGCAGAGAATGCGATCCCCACTGTTACCTATACCAACGACCTGCAGTACTACGGCAACCTGCTGTTGAGCAAGGATGTTACCTACAACAAGGACAGCCGGCCCGCAACAGCCAATACGCAGGAATTCACCGTCAAGGTCACTTTGACAGGTCTGGGCGGCGCGCAGGTCTTCGTAAACGGCACGCCTGAGACACTGGAAGCCGACGGAAGCCTTACCCTCACCCTTAAGGACGGCGAGCAGGCGCTGGTTACCGGCATCCCCGAGGGCACTGCCTACACCGTTGAAGAGGACGATACCCTTCCCAAGGGCTATGCCATCACAGAAGGCAGCTTTTCCGGCACCATCGTCAGAAACGAGACTGCACAGGCAGCTGTAAAGAACGAATATACCCCCGATGATGTGGTTCTGAACAATGTTGAGCCTGCCATCTCTCTGGATGTAACAAAGCGTCTGGACTTGGACATCGATACCAGCGACGACAGCAATAGCAGCTACAAAATAGGAGAGTATGATTTCCTGTTCCTGCTGCAGCGCTACAATGTTTCCACAGGTGACTGGGACACCCTTTCCGACGATACCGCGATCACCATCAATAACCCTGCAGAGCCCAACTCTCCGTTCTATGGCGAAGGCAACATCGAAACGATTCCCATCAACCTGGAAGGTATTGCCTTCGATAGCGTGGGCAGCTACTACTTTCGGGTCAAAGAGGATATCCCTGCGAACCTGAATGCTGGCTGGACCTACGACCGGACCCACCATGACTTCGTGGTGGTGGTGACTGATGCCGATCTGGACGGTTATCTGGAGATCAGCGAGGTCAGATCCCTGCAGCATGCCTATGTTCCCGATCCTACCGACCGGAATAATGACGGTGTTGCTGAGTATTGGAATGTCAGCACCGAGTTTACCAACGAATATGCAGCAAAGTCCACCAAGCTGACCATCGAGGCCCTCAAGACCTTGACGGGCGCGACCCTCGCAGACGGCCAGTTCGAGTTTGCTCTGTATGAGACCAGCGAGAACTATGACATTACCGGCATCACGCCCAAGACCGCCAAGAATGGCGCTAAGGGCGAGATCATCTTCCCCACCATCACCTATCCCTTTGTCAACGGCAGTCAGTATCACTACTATGTGATGAAGGAAACCAGCACCGATGGCAATGGCATCACTGTGGATAAGACCGCATGGGAGATCCGGGTGAAAGTTACAGGCGGCGACAACGGCGAAGCGGCAGTGGAAACCGTGGAGTGGAGAAAGCAGGGTGATACCAACTACTCCTCCGCCAGCACATTTATGGACAATGTGTTCAGCAGCATCACCTTCGAGAACACCTATACGCCCGAATCTGTCAAGCAGGAAATCACTGCCAACAAGACCTTGACCAATCTGACCCCCGGCGCACAGAACGCCAGCATGGTCGTTCCTGCAGGTAAGTTCAGCTTCACCCTGTCCGCTGTGACCGCTGACGCACCCATGCCTGAAAGTCCCACAGTATCTGCATCTCAGGGCGGTGCGGTCACCTTCGGCCAGATCGAATTTACCAAGGCAGGCACCTATGTCTACAAGCTGGTGGAGAACGATACCAATGTTCCCGGCGTTACCTATGATGCATCCGAGTACACGGTTACTGTGGTGGTCACCGACAACGGCACCGGCAATCTTGTCAGCTCTGTTACCTACACTAAGGATGGTGTCAACGGCTCGGCAACCTTTGCAAATACCTACAAGGCAGAGCCCGCCACCGGTATCGTGCTGCAGGGTAAGAAGGTCCTCAGTGTGGATACTAACAAGTATACCCGCCCCCTGAAGGCCGGTGAGTTCCATTTCACCCTTTCCGGCGACGGCATCGCTCCCGAGACCGTGTCCAACAAGGCAGACGGCACCTTCGCCTTCTCCCCGCTGAGCTTTGACGCTGTCGGTGAGTATGAGTACAGCATCCAGGAAGTCGGAGCCGGAAGCACCGCAAACGGCGTAGCTTACGATTCTACCACCAAGATGGTAACCATCGTGGTAGAGGACAACAGCGCAGGCCAGCTGGTAGCCAAGGTTGGCGGCACTGCCATCACCACATACAACTTCGGATCCTTCACCAACACCTACACAGCCACCTCTGCCACTGTGCAGATCAAGGGCTACAAGGAGCTGATGGGCCGCGAGCTGGCGGAAAATGAGTTCAGCTTCACCCTGTCCGGCAACGGTATGACCCCCGAAACTGTGAAGAACGATGCCGATGGCAACATCACCTTCTCCGCTCTGAGTTTCGACAAGCTCGGTACCTATGAATACACAGTGGTGGAAGAGAAGCTGGATGAAAACGGCGATCCGATCGTGCCCGATGCAGACGGCAACTACATTTACAAGGGTGTAAACTACGCACAGATCAGCTACATCGTTACCGTCACCGTCACCGACAACGGTCTTGGCACGCTGACTGCCAGCATGAAGATCGTCGACAACAACGGCGTGGAGAATCCTGTCAGATTCATCAACAGCTATTCTGCTGCTCCTGTGGATGCCGAGATCACTGCCACCAAGGAGCTGTATGACCTGACCGGCGGTGCCAACAATCAGCTGACCGTTCCTGCCGATACCTACAAGTTCAAGCTGGAGGCCCTGGAAGGCGCTCCTATGCCTGCTGACGCGGTCAGCGGCGTGAAGGAAGTCTTCGCGGCAGCCGGCGGTGCGATTAGTTTCGGTGATATCGAATTTACCGCAGAGGGCACCTACTCCTACCGCCTTACCGAGAATGATCTGGGCCTTGACTACCTGGAGTGCGATCCCAGCGTCTACATCGTGGAAGTGGAGATCGAGGACGATCTGCAGGGCGAGCTGAAGGTCAAGGAGATCCGTTACACCTTGGGCGGCACGGATAGGGGCAGCGCGGTATTCACCAATAAGTATGCCGCGGAAGCCATTACGGCCGGGATCACTGCCAGCAAGAAGCTGACCAACACGACTCCCGGTGTTACCGATACCGTTATGACGGTTCCCGCAAATACCTACAAGTTCAAGCTGGAGCGGATCACCGCCAATGCGCCCATGCCCGCTGAGGCAGAGGTCTTTGCGGCAGCCGGCGGCGCGGTCACCTTCGGTCGGATCACTTATACCACCGCAGGCGTTTATGCATATTCCCTCAATGAGATCGACATGAATGTAGCAGGTGTCACTACCGATGATACGGTCTACACCGTCATTGTCACCGTTAAGGACAATGGCCAGGGCGCTCTGTATGTCGAGAGCATCACCTACAATGGCGCTGCTACCGCACCGGAGTTCGAAAACGAGTATCTGGCCAAGCCTGTGCAGATCCATGTGGAAGGTGATTCCACCGTCACCGGCGGCAAGATTTTCAACGACGAAACCAGCCTGCCCGGCAACAAGAAGGATCTTGACGATTACGAGTTCCACTTCACCCTGGCACAGCTGGATGGCACCGAGATCGAGACCGTTTCCGACAACGGCGCAGGCTTTGAATTCCAGAAGCTGTCCTTCGATACCATCGGTACCTATCAGTATATGATCTACGAGCGGCCCGACAATGATGCCGGTGTTACCTATGACTATGCCAAGTACCGCGTCACCGTCACCGTTACCGATGCGGATCTGGACGGTCAGCTGGAAGCATCTGTCAAGTACGAAAAGGCATCCGCCGGTGAGTCTGACGATTACCAGACGGTAAGCGGCGTGGTCTTCGAAAACACCTACAAGGCAAAGAAGACTGCTGTCACCTTCGCAGGCAAGAAAGTGCTGGAAGGCGGCCGCAAGCTTAAGGGCAATGACTTCAGCTTCATCCTCAGCGATGAAAACGGCGAGATCGAGACCGTGAAGAACGACGCAAACGGCGACTTCGCTTTCACCGCCATCGAGTACACCACCGAGGGCACCCGGGTCTACACGCTGAAAGAAAAGAACGACGGCGTGGATAACATCGAATATGACGGCACGGAGTACACCATTACCGTTACCGTCACCGATGTAAACGGCGAGCTGAAGGCTACTACCGTGGTTGCCACGGAAGAAGGTGTGGTAAACAGCTACGGCTTTACAAACATCTACACCCCCGAAAATGTCGGAACTTCCATCACCGTACAGAAGGTGCTGAAGAACGAGTCCGACGAGACTATGGGCCTTAGCGGCTTCACCTTCCAGCTGGAGCTGGATGGTGCAGTTAAGACTCTTACCAGCGGAGCAGACGGCAAGGTCGCATTCGAGTTGAGCTTCGGCGCGGCGGATGTGGGCGAGACCTACACCTACAAACTCAGCGAGATCAAGGGCAATGTCAACGGCATGACCTACGATGAGACGGTCTATGAGATCGTCATCGCAGTGACCCAGAATGACGAGGGCGAACTGGAGCTGACCGTTACACGGGAAGGTACCGGCGACTTCACCTTCGAAAACACCTACGTACCTGAGCCCGATGAGATCCCCAAGACCGGCGTGACCGTGGATGGCGGCTGGACCCTGATGATGGCTGTCGGCGCAATTTGCGGTCTGGCAGTGCTGGTACTGGGCAAGAAGAAGCTTCTTGCTGAGTAAACCCCAATAATAAAACAGCGGAAGGTCATAAGACCTTCCGCTGTTTAATTTTTTATTTAAATGATCGTTTATCTTATGATGTGCCTTGGCTCTCCCTTTGGGAGAGGCAAGTTAATACGCTAAACGATCATTTACTGTATCAGTCAAAAGCAATTCCAAAGTAGCCCGGGGCAGGTACGGAGGATAGGGGATAGAACATAGCAAAGGGGGTACTGCCGAAGATACGGAATCGGCCGCTTTCTTTGCCCAGAGCACCGAGAATACCCGGTGCGGCAGATGTATTTCCCAAAAGCTCCAAGCCTAAGTCATCTACCCATGCGCAGATAAAATCTTCGCCGGCATAGAGCTCCGCATAGGCAGCAAGAAAGGAAAGACCTTCCTGCCATACGCCGTGGTCCGGTAAGTATGCCTTGCGCAAAGCCCCATATTCCTCTGCGGTTATTTCCCGCAAGGTCACAGGGTCACCGGCAACGCAGGCGACGGTGTCCATACCGGCAAAGTTCATGTAGCCCATGTTTCCATACATGGTAAAAAGACCCTCATCACCGGGCACGAGAATGCAGCCTGCGTAGCCCAATTTCTTCAGAAGGGCATGGGTATCTGCCATCAGCAGCCGGCACAGGCCCGTGCCTTGGTGGGTCTTTGCGGTGGCAACGGCATAGATGTATGCCATAGGGGCGCCGTCGCAGCGGCAGTCCAGCCAGTACAGGGCGGCAGCCACCTCGCCGTTTACGGTGATACAGCGGCAGCGGTCAAAGGCAAAAGCAGTGTCCCAAAAACTGTCCAAAAACGCCTCCGTATCCCCGAAGGCCTCTTTCCACAGCGAGCGCAAACCTGCCACTTGCTCCGGTGCGGGATAATCAACTTTCATCGTCTTCCTCCCACAGCCGTGCCCAGAACTTGGTTACCAAATGGTGGGGGTTGTAGCTGAGCTTGGCTTTGCGCAGGCCCGCAAGTCCCATATCGTCCTCCCGGTCCAGGTATAAAAGCTCCGGATATTTCTCCCGCAGATAGGCGGCAAAGGCTTGGTTGATGGCGGGGTATGCACCGTCCACCTCTTCCAGCGCCTTTTCAAAGTGGATATCAAAAGTGGTGGGGGAGAGCCGGGAGCCCATGGTCATGGCAATGATTTTGCCGTTTTCCTCCAAGGCAAGGCCCTCCAGCCCCAGCGCCTCCATGTTGGCAAAGGCCCGGCGCATGGCCTGCTGCTCCAGATGGTAATCGTCGTTTCCCTCGTGCTGGGCATACCAGGTCTTGACCATGACCTGCACATCGGCAAGATTTTCCGCCGTGATGGGAACGGCCTTGCAGTCAGGGTGGGTCTCCCGGAATTTGTTGAGGTGGTTCCGCTTTTTTTGGAACTTGCGGCCTTTCAGGTCGGCAAGGTCGTTGATGTCGTAAATGTAGTCGCAGCCGTTGCGGTCGGGGTGCAGACGGAACTGACCGGGGTACAGCTCGTCCAGCAGCATGCAGTCCGCCGCCGTCAGACCGGTAAGGCGGCAGACGATGCCCCGCCCCCGGGCGTCATGGATGATGGCATCCAAAACGGGCTTAATATCCCCCTTGCCGACAGGGAAGGGGTAGACGCTGCGGCGCTCAAATTGGGAAAACAGCACCAAAAAGCCCTCCACGAAGGCAACTCTTTGGCGACCCCAGAGGTTTAGATTGGCAAAGGAGTATTCGCAGCCCCGTTCGCCGCAATTCATTAAATATTGGTCATATCTTTCTTTTTGCGAAAGATCAAAACGCTGAAAATCGATCATACCAACACATCCTTTGAGGATATTATACCACATTTTTCTTATCTTTCAACCAAAGAGCCGCGTGTCTAAGTGCCGCGCCTTGATGGCGTAGTAAAGGGCTGTGCCGAGGGTCAGCAATACTGCCGCCTCGCCTATGGCAACATACAGCATGTTGATGAAAAATCCGCTGCCGATATACACACTCAGCTCCCAACCCACCAAAAGGGCATTGAAGAGTGCAGGCATCATAAGACCCAACAGGGGATACCCCTTAATGCAGATCTTCCGGGTCAGCCAGATGGTGCTCGCAGCGAGGAAGGATGCCAGACTGCCCACCAAAAAGTCCAGCGGCAGCGCGCCTGCAAAGGAAATGTTAAACAGCAGGCAGCCGACGGTCAGACCGGGGATGGCGGCAGGGGTGAAGAACGCCAGCACGCACAGCGACTCCGATGCCCGGAATTGGATAGCCCAGCTGGCAGACCCCGGCAGCAGGAAATTCTGCAGATAGGTCAGGGCCACATACAGGGCGGCCAGAAGGGCGGCATGGGTGATATAACGAATATTTTTGTTCATAAAAATGCTCCTAAAAATACGAAATGGGCGCAAAATGCGCCCATCAAGCTCCGTAGTTTTGTTTACCGACAGGATGGTCACGAACTGTCCTATGGAATTGTCATCATTATAGCAAAGATGCGAAAACTGTCAAGGTGGAAAAAGCCCGCTGCGCTGTGCAGCGGGCTTTCTCGCGAAAGGGTTTTGGAAAGAAGAGAGGTAGAAAAGAGGTTTCTACGGGTTTGAAAGGAGCGGCTCACGGCTTCCGCTTGCCTTTCATGCTCTTATCATAGTGGCTGCTTTTGAACAGCCAATAACGAAATTGAAAACAAAATTCGACAAATTTGTGAACGGCTCAAGCACGCTATAAATGATCGTTTACCGTATCACCAAAAATGCTGTCATCCCGAGCGGAGTGAAACGGAGCCGAGGGATCTTGGCACCGATTTTAATACAAATGTAAACGAAATGCGTAGATTCCTCGACTCGCTAACGCTCCCTCGGAATGACATACTCGGTGGTGCCTAC
>JAZUNW010000023.1:0-3238 GCA_045604325.1 Faecousia sp.
CAGAAGGGGCACCAGGTAACGGGCTTTAAGCCCTTGTAGATATAGCCCTTGTCGAACATGCGGCCAAAGACTTTAACTTCCTGAGCCTCGAAGTGCTTGTCCATGGTGCGGTAGGGGTGCTCCCAGTCGCCTACAACGCCCAGCCGCTTGAAGCCGCCCATCTGCTTCTGGATAAAGTCCTCGGCAAAGTCAGCGCAGGCGCTGCGGAACTCAGGTACGGACATATCCTTGTTCAGCTTCTTCTTGGAAGTTTCGATGGCCCGCTCAATGGGCAGACCGTGGTTGTCCCAGCCGGGGACATAGGGGGTGTAGTAGCCCATCATGGCATGGCTGCGGACGATAAAGTCCTTCAATGTCTTATTCAGCGCGTGACCCATGTGGATGTAGCCGTTAGAGAAGGGAGGACCGTCGTGCAGAACAAAGGGGGGCAGGTCCTTGTTCTTCTCCAGCATTGCGTTGTAAAGATCCAGCTCCTGCCAAGCAGCCAGCATACCCGGCTCCCGGGCAGGCAGACCGGCCTTCATGGGGAAGTCAGTCTGGGGTGTGATGATTGTGTTCTTGTATTCCATTGGAATGTTACCTCCATTAAATATTCATAATTAAAGCCACTGCGAAAGCAAAATCAACAGCAGACCGATACTGGTGCCAATCTTTGTATAAATTTTGGCTTTGTTATTTTTGTTAATGCCAATAAGTGTGGCGCCGATAAGAGAGGAGATGCTTAGAGAAATAATAATTCTGGAAGTGAGTTCTCCCCAACCGTTACCGGTAATACCTACAATTGCAGCAGGAATCGCAATCAACGCAATTGCCAAAGCGATTAGTATAATGCGCAGACTCTTCATGTGAAACACTCCTTTTTTGTGAAAGGTAAGAAAAAAAGCCTTTGCCCCTCGAAAGAGAGACAAAGGCGTAAATATACCTCTGCGGTACCACTCTCGTTCCGTCTTGCGACGGCACTCGTATGCGCGTTATCGGGCGCAAATCGGCGCAGTCTATCCCTCGTCGGGTTCGGTGCGCTGCTCGGAGGTGATATGATATGCTTTCGTACCGCTGCCTCTCACCAAAACGGCAGCTCTCTGAGGGTAGGGGAAAGCGCTCACGCGTCCTCGTCATAGCATTTTATTATGATTACTTATTTGTGGGGTCGTAGTTACGGCCGAACTGCAGGTTGGCAAACTTGCTGGTAGTGGTAGACTCGGGGTGGTTGGGCTCTGCCTTGGGGGCAACATCCTCAGTTGTACCCACGAGATTTTCAAGGCTTGCGGAGATCTCATCAGCAACAGCGCTGGCGATATCCTCTGTATCGGCTTCCTTATCGAAGTCGTAGACCTCAGCAGCGGGTTTTACGGGGCGGTTAGCCTCGCGAATCCGCTCCAGAGAGCGCAGGCAGGACTTGATCTGCTCCTCGATCTGGGTGATCTTAGCGGCGGCCGCCTGCTTTGCCTCTTCCACACGGGCGTTCTCCTGAGCGATGAGGGCATCGGCATTCTTGGAGTTCTCTGCAGCGGCAGCATTGGCCTCATTCAGCATCTGCTTGCACTTTTCTTCTGCTTCCTTGACCATCAGGTCGCAGGTCTTCTGGGCGTTGACAATGGCGTCCTTCATGCTGGCTTCGTTTTCACGGTACTCTTCCAGCTTGGTCACCAGCACCCGCATTTTGCTCTTCAGTAGCGCATTCTCTTTGTAAAGGGTGATGTAGTCTTCGGTCAAGGGCTCCAGAAACCCATCAACGGACAGCATATCATACCCGCCGAAGGTCTGCTTGCCGAAGGAAATCTGTTCAATTTGCTGCGGTGTAAACATATTCTATCCTTTCTGCGGTTATTTTAGATGTAGCTTTCCACTTCGGTCTGGAGATTTTCCAGATCGCCCTGGATGTCCATATTGTGGGGGCAGAACAGGTAAGTAGACTGAGCGACCTTCTTGACCTTGCCGTCCAGTGCGTAGGCACAGCCGGACAGGAAGTCCACAACACGGCGGGCCATAGCCTTGTCTACATTTTCCATATTTACAATGACAGCCTTCTTGCTGCGCAGATGATCGGCGGCGGTAGAGGTGTCGTTAAAGTTGGCAGGGTGGAACAGGACCACTTCCTGCTTGCTGCCCATGCTTACCACATTGCCGGAAAAACCGGTGCTGCGTTCAGCGGGAGCACTATAATCAGAATCGTCTGCAGAAGAGAAGCCGAAAGGGTTGCGGCGGCCGCTACGGGCAGGGCGCTCTTCGGTTTCTTCTTCGTAGCCTTCTACGCCGTCGTCCATGTACTCATCATCGTACTCGTCGTCTGCGTAGGGCTGTGCGAACTTCTTGACATTGTCCCAAAAACTCATATTCTGTTTCCTCCTGTATATTCACATCATTGCTGATGAGACTTGGTATAGTCACGCGCGCCAAAGATGGCAGTGCCCACACGGATCATGGTACTGCCGCAACGGATCGCATCTTCAAAATCATCAGACATACCCATGGACAGAATGCCCATAGATACATTATCGCCTTTTTTTCTCGTTATGTCAACAGAAAGCTTGTACATTTCTTGAAAAAATTTGTCGTTATCCCCGCTTTTTTTGCAGATTGGGGGGATCGCCATCAATCCTTTGACCTTTAAATTGGGAAAATCGGGGATTTTATCAAGAATGTCCCAGATTTCCTCTGCAAAAAAGCCGCTTTTGTTTTCTTCTTCGCCGATGTTGATCTCTAAAAGGATGTCCTGGGTGATGCCTTGGCGGGCGGCCTCTGCCTGGATGGCTTCCAATAGCTTCACGCGGTCTACACTTTGGATAAGGTCTGCTTTGCCCACCACCTGCTTGACTTTGTTGGTCTGCAAATGGCCGATAAAGTGGACGGGTGCGCCCCGGTAAGCGCCGTCTGCCAGCTTTGTTGTCAGCTCCTGCACCCGGTTTTCACCGCAGCAGTCGATGCCGCTCCGGATGGCTTCCCGGACAGCCTCCGCATCATTCATTTTGGTAGCCGCACACAGTGCGATTTCCTTAGGGTCTCTGCCTGCGGCAATAGCAGCAGCATTCATTTTTGTTCGAATGGCGGCAATGTTTTCAGCAATGGACATGGTGAAAGTTCCTTTCTCTGTGGGATGATAAATGATCGTTTATATTAGCAAGCACTACCAAGTATGTCATTCCGAGGGAGCGTCAGCGAGTCGAGGAATCTACGCATTTCGTTTATATTTGCATTAAAATCGGTGTCAAGATCCCTCGGCTCCGTTTCACTCCGCTCG
>JAZUNW010000024.1:0-5450 GCA_045604325.1 Faecousia sp.
TGTGCACACTGGGCGGGTGTGGAACGGCGTGCAGCATCAGGTTAAAAAAAGCCTGTTACAGTGACTAAAATTGTAAGGTTACCGCCCGCATTCCACATCAGTCACCGCTTGGAGCGGTGACAGCTTCTCCCCGGGAGAAGCCATGGCGCTCCCGCGCCACAGCAACAAGCCAACTGCCTTACTAACTGAAATTCAAAAAAGCAGCTCCTCTTTTGAGGAACTGCTTTCGTGTTATTCCCATGTAGCCCAAACATCCGGACAAAAGCCTACGGTGGCCTGCTTGCCGTTGCGAACAATGGGCGTCTTCATAAGCTCCGGATTGTCGAAAACCTTGTCTTCTTTTGCGGTTTTATCGTCCATGTACTTCATAAGGGTGATGTCCGGATTTTTTGATTCCCAATCAATGAGATTGTCGATGCCGCCCACCGCACGCAGGACGCTGTCAAATTCTTTACCGGAAAGGCCAAAGCGCTTTAAGTCCACCGATTGGAACTTGACCCGGCGCTCCTTGAACCACCGCTCCGCCTTTTTTGTATCGAAGCATTTATTCTTGCCGAATATCTGAATGTTCAATATTCTACCTCCATCAGGCACAGACCCTGCGCAGGGGCAAGAAAGCCTGCCTTTTCTCTTTTTGCACCGAACAGTTCAGGAATATTCTGCGCTGTCCGCTCACCACGGCCTACTTCGATGAGTGTGCCCACGAGAATGCGGACCATGCTGTGCAAAAATCCATTACCGGTAAAGCTGATCTGCAGTTCCTCGCCACACCGGGCAAAGGAAATATCCCGGATAAAACGCACCGTGGATTTCTTGAATTTGGGATTGCCGCAAAAGGCGGAAAAATCGTGCTCTCCGCAAAGGAGCTTTGCCGCCTTCTCCATGGCAGCTTGATCCAACATTTCCGGGAGCAAGGTAACATACCGCCGGTCAAAGACGCAGGGGCTGTCCGAGTTCCAAATGCGGTAGCGGTAGGTCTTCTCTTTGGCATTGAGCCGCGCATGAAACCGCTCTGATACGTCTCTGCAGGAATATATGCCAATATCCTCAGGAAGATACCGCCGCAGCTGCATTAAGATCTCCTGCGCACCCATGGTGCTGCTGCAATGAAAATGTGCCACTTGCTGCATCGCATGGACACCGGCATCGGTGCGGCCGGAGCCGCTGACCTCAATTTCTTCCCCCAAAATACGGGAAAGGGCCGTTTCTAACTTGCCCTGTATGGTGTTATCTGTTCCGCTTAAGCGCTGCCAACCTTTATAACGGGTGCCGTCATAGCAGATGTCAAGCCGCAGATTCCGCATATTCCCTCAATTCCTCTCTTGCTTCCCGTTCGCTGTCGGCAGAGAACAGAAAATTTCCTCTATTGTCGTATACCTGAATGTGTCCGCAGATATTGTGCATAGAATACATAGCCATCTCTCCTTCGTGGTTTCTGGCTGTATTCTAACGCATTAAGAGTACGATAAATGGGACTTATTCCACCACTTCGTAGCCGGCATCGGTAATGGCCTTTTTAAGAGCCGTCACATCCGCATCACCGGTAACGGTGACATTCTTTGACTGCAGGTCAACCACGGCATCCACTGCGCCGGGCACAGCCTTGCACACCTTCTCAACCATTGCCTTACAGTGGGGGCACATCATGCCATTTACTTTGATTACTGTTGTCATTGACTTTTCCTCCTTACCTTTCTGAAAACGCCGCAGCCGCAGCGCATTGGTTACCACAAATACAGAACTCATGCTCATGGCTGCCGCACCGATCATGGGGCTGAGCAAACCCAAAAATGCCAGCGGGATGCCAAGGCAGTTATAGAAAAACGCCCAAAAAAGATTTTGCTTAATATTGCGGATCACAGCCTTGCTTAATGCTACCGCATTGCTGACCCCCGTGAGTGACCCGGACATCAGCACCACATCGGCAGACTCCATAGCAATATCCGTTCCCGCACCGATGGCCATGCCCACTTCCGCCGTGACCAGTGCCGGTGCATCGTTGATGCCGTCACCTACCATCAGCACCTTGCGGCCCTGCTGCTGCAGCTTTTTGATGGCGTTGGCCTTGTCCGCCGGCAGCACATCGGCAACCACCTCGTCAATGCCCGCTTTACTTGCGATGGTCTTGGCGGTCTTTTCGTTGTCACCGGTAAGCATGACCACATGCAAATGCTGCTTTTTCATGGCAGCCACTGCTTCCGCAGAGTCCTTTTTCAGCACATCTGCTGCCGCGATGGCGCCCAGGAAGCAGCCATCCTCTGCACCGAAATAAAGGGGCGTTTTCCCCTCAGCAGCAAGCTGAGGATAGCTTTCTGCCGCAATGCCCTTTTCTGCCATGAGCCTTGCGTTACCACCGTAATAGCGGATGCCGTTTACCGTTCCCCCAACACCCAAACCGGGCAAGGTCTCAAAATCCGATACTTCCGGAAGCTGCAAACCTTGCGCTTTCTCCAAAATCGCCTTGGCAAAGGGGTGCTCCGACTGCTTTTCCAGCGCTGCCGCAATGGCCAGCAGATCCTCTCTTTTGGAAAGGATATCCGTAACCACCGGCTTGCCGGTAGTCAGCGTGCCGGTCTTGTCCAGAACCACAGTATCCACACTGTGCAGCTGCTCCAGAGCTGCACCGTTTTTGAACAGCACACCCATAGCTGCACCTCTGCCTGTTCCCACCATGATGGCAACGGGCGTGGCAAGTCCCAACGCACAAGGGCAGGATATCACCAGCACAGAAACCGCCGCATTCAGCGCAAATTCCGCGCCTTTACCCGCCACCAGCCAAGCAGCCGCCGCCACAACCGCAATCGCCATGACCACGGGCACAAAAATGCCCGCGATCTGATCCGCAAGTCGGGCAATGGGCGCCTTGGAGCCGCCGGCTTCCTCCACCATGCGGATCACTTGCTGCAAGGTGGTGTCCTCTCCAACCTTATCTGCCCGGATCTTCAAAAATCCTGCCGTATTGATGGTGGCTGCCGCCACCGTATCTCCGGTTACTTTCTCTACCGGCACGCTTTCACCGGTAAGGGCAGATTGGTCAACCGAGGCGCTGCCCTCCACCACCGTGCCATCCACGGGAATTCTGCTGCCGGAGCGGACAAGAACAATGTCCCCCACCTGCACTTGCTGGGCGGGTATGGTTTCTTCTTTTCCGTCACGGAGCACCGTTGCCGTTTCCGGCCGCAAGTCCATCAAAGAGCGAATGGCATCGCCGGTCTTACCCTTGGCCCGTGTTTCCAAAAACTTGCCCAGAGTAATGAGGGTCAAAATCATGGCCGCAGACTCAAAGTAAAGGTTTTCCCGATAGAAATTTACGGTACGCCACTCATCGTGACCCATGGCATAGGCCATACGGAAGAGGGCTGCAATGCCGTAAAGTAAGGATGCAGCAGAGCCCACAGCGATCAAGCTATCCATATTGGGGCTGCGGTGCAGCAAGGCCTTGAATCCCCGGCTGAAATACACCCGGTTCAGGTATACAACCGGCAGTGTCAGCAAAAGCTGGAAAAGTGCCGCTACCACGGCATTTTCTGCCCCATGGTACCAATCCGGCACCGGCAAGCTCGCCATATGCCCCATGGTAAAATACATGAGTATCACAAGAAATACAGCCGAACAGACAATCCTTGTTTTCATTTCTTTCAATGCCGTGTCCTGCGTATCTTCTTGCTTAGGTGCTTTTTCCCCAGCAAGGGATGCCCCGTAGCCAGCATCCGCGACTGCCTGTATGATGCCCTGAGCCACATCCTCACTTTGCACCTCAACGGACATCGTGCCGGCAAGAAGATTTACCTCCGCATGCCCCACGCCCTCTACGGCCTTTGTCACCTTTTCCACCCGGGCAGAACAGGCCGCGCAGGTCATGCCTGTAACTGTAAACTTCAGATTCATATATCATTCACCTCACACCGTTGTTGACATTGCGGTATCTTTATGATACCATTTTACCATGTGATTTAGAAATCACAAGTATGCACTATTTTGTGCATTAGTACCCTTTTGGAAACCGTGGAGGTGCCTATGCAAATCACAGACCGTTGCCCCGTGGAAGCTACGCTGGAGCTCATCGGCGGCAAGTATAAAGCACTGATCCTTTGGCACCTTTCCGGCGGAACACTGCGTTTCAACGAGCTGCGCAAGCTGATCGGCGGTGCAACCGCGAAAATGCTGACCCAGCAGCTGCGGGAAATGGAATCCCAAAAGCTGATCCGTCGGGAGGTCTTCCCCGTGATCCCGCCCAAGGTTGAGTATTCTCTGACTGACCTTGGCAAAAGCCTGCTGCCCATCTTAGTCAGCATGCGGGACTGGGGTGCCGAGTACATGAAAACCAAAAATTTAGAGAGCTGCTGCTTTATGATGAAGCAAGAGCCCCTTACCAGCAAAAACTAAAGGAGAAAGATTATGAACATCAAAATTTTGTCCGACAGCACCTGCGACCTTTCCCCCGAACTTTTGGAAAAGCACGATATTACCCTTTCCCGCCTGAGCGTTATCAAAGACGGTAAGGAGTACAAAGACGGTCTTACCATCACCCCTGCCGATATTTTTGCCCATGTGGCAGCCGGCGGCGACCTTTGCTCCACCACCGCTTTCAATATCGGTGAATACGAGGAGCTTTTCGAGCAGTATTCCAAGGAATACGACGGCGTGATCCAGATCTGCATCGGCTCCGGTTTCTCTTCTTCCTACCAGAACGCCTGCATCGCCGCAGAAGATTATCCCAACGTCCGTGTCATCGATTCCATGAACCTTTCTACCGGTCAGGGCCATGCTGTTCTGGAAGCCTGCCGTTTGGCCAAAACCTGTGAAAGCCTTGACGAGATGGTAGAAAAGCTGAATGCCTTTACACCCCGTGTGGAAGCCAGCTTCCTGCTGGATCAGCTGAAGTACATGGTCAAGGGTGGCCGTTGCTCCGCTGCTGCCGCTTTGGGCGCAAATCTTTTGAATCTGAAGCCTTGTATCGAAGTCAAGGATGGCAAAATGAGTGTGGTCAAGAAGTACCGCGGCAGCTACGCCAAGTGCCTTGCAAGCTATGTCAAGGACCGCCTTGCCGACCGAGAGGATATTGTCCGGGATGAGCTGTTCCTCACCTATACGCCCGTTGAGGATGATTGCCTTGACGCTGTGAAAGCAGCCATCGAGCAGTACGGCAACTTTGAGACCGTATACGAAACTACCGCCGGTTGTACCGTTTCCTGCCACTGCGGCCCCAGCACTCTGGGTGTGCTGTTCGTACGCAAGTAATAATTTCGGCTCCCTCAAAGCGAGGGAGCCGTTTTTTAATACTGCCGTAAATGAACGTTTAGCGCACTAACTCTGTAGGGGAGGGTCTTGACCCTCCCTAATTGTCATCCCGAGCGGAGTGAAACGGAGTCGAGGGATCTTGGCACCGATTTCACTGCTAATGTAAACGAAATGCGTAGATTCCTCGACTCGCTGACGCTCCCTCGGAA
>JAZUNW010000025.1:0-54731 GCA_045604325.1 Faecousia sp.
TAAGACCGCTTGGCCTCCGACTTCCTCCAAAACTTCGATATAATCAGGATAATCGTCCCGCATGCCGATCAGCGTCAGCATCATACCTGCCAGGACTGCCTGAACGGTGTCCTCTTCATCGCAGGATGCGGGGAGGGTCAGGGTGATACGAGCCTGCTCGTCCTTCACTCTGACCTTGGCCTTTGCGCCGCACACATCATTGATGGTGGCTTCGGCCATGGTAACAACGGCGGAGATGGCGGCACAGACAATGTCGGAGCCGGCTTCACTATAGCCGCTGTGTCCGGAAACGGAGAAACCGGTGATCCGGTCATTCTCCATGAAAAATTCGCATCTTGTCATAATTACAGAGCGATCTTGGTGATTTCCACCTTGGTGTAGGGCTGACGATGGCCGATCTTCTTCTTCTCGCCCTTCTTGGCCTTGTACTTAAAGACGTCGATCTTCTTGCCCTTGCCGTTCTTGATGACCTTAGCCTCCACTGCTGCGCCGTCCACCACGGGAGCGCCGATCTTGGAGTTCTCGCCATCCAGCACTGCCAGAACCTGCTCGAATCTCACGGTTGCCTCTGCCTCAGCCTCCAGCTTCTCGATGTACAGAACATCACCTTCAGCCACGGTGTACTGCTTACCGCCGGTTACGATAACTGCTTTCATTTCCTTTTTCACCTACTTTTATTGTGTAGTCTCGCTATTGAGGCGGGGCGTTTTGGGCGCACCACTTGAACCTCTTCAATGCGGCTTGTCCATTTTAGCAGAAGAAAGGGGGAAAGTCAAGGACTTTTTGACCGGATTTTTCGTTATTTTTGCACATTTTTGCGTCTTTGCGATGGCGCGAAGCGACCGTGGCAAACCGCAGCCCTAAATTGACAATGGACAATTGACAATGGACAATTGTGGTGTCGGCTGCGCCGACGATTTGGAATGTAGACGCAGTTTTGATAGTGCGGTGGGGAATGGGAAGAAAAAGGACCTGCCCGGGTGAGCAGGTCCTTTTGGGTTGCGGGAATTACTTCTTCAGTGCGCCGATCAGACCCAGAACGCCGTCGATAGCCAGCAGGATGCCCACTACCAGGATGATCCAGGAGGACAGGTTGCCGAAGGCCAGCAGAACGCCCAGCACCACGCTGAGAATGGCAAACAGAATGGACAGGATGCTCTTGGCCTTCAGTGCGTTCACCAGAGCCAGCAGACCACGCAGAGCGATCAGAACGCCCAGTACGATCAGCACGATCTTCACAGCCAGCCAGCCCAGCAGGATGATGGCCACGCCGATCAGCAGGCTCACGATGCCGCCCACGAAGTTCTTCTTAACCAGATCCAGCACGCCGGAGATGATAAACAGTGCACCGATGATGGTCATTGCCCAGCCCAGAGCCTGGTCCCGGAAGATGGCCAGCAGCACGCCCACTACCAGGTACAGCAGGGAAGTGAACAGTTCATTATTTTGCTTTTTTGCCATGAATATTTCTCCTTTGCAAGATTAAATGCAGCTTAAATATAGCACGGTTCGACGCCCTTCGCAAGGCGGGATTAAGAACAATTTGTAAATTTTTCCACTATGGTGCGGGTAAGCCGGGCGTATGGGAAGGCGGCCGCCTGCGTCCAGAAAGCAATAGGACTCTTCCACGGGCTAAAAATTGCTCGCCAGCTCTCAATTTTTACACCAGTGTGTGCACTGGTGTCGCCCTTTCGAGTCCTATATCTGAATACCATACCAAAAAGAAAAACCACACCGAATGGTGTGGTTTCTTTTATGGTACGCGTATTCTTATAGGATTTAAGAAAAAAGCAAGTAATATCAACGGTTTTTTGCATTCAAGTAACAGCACATTCCCCTCTTATAAAGTACATCGTACCCTTACTAACCGTACCAATCACAGTTTGCGGTCGCTATTTTCTGTCTTTCTCCGGAAACCCAAAACAAGCTTTATGAAGAAATCATTTTCCCCGGAGAAAAAGTCAAACAAGCCTAAATCAAGGAATTGAAAGTATTGGAGGAATGTGGAGCGGTGAACGCTGAAAGCCTACAGGCAGTTATCAATAAATCAGCAAAACAGAAAGTACAAGCAATTACGATCAGCAGCAATGTCCGTTTGGATTATGTGGACATCCTCCCCAACACTAAAGAAGTGGAACGGCTGTTTCTTGAATTCCTGCAGACATACCGCTGCTCATTGAACGAGACTTAACTTGGCGCATCCGTTGCACGAAGTTTAACTGCAAATAGAAATCAGGTGATCATAATGAAACAGCTATTGTTAATCATCCTCTCATTTTGTCTGATTCCAATAATGGGGTGTCAGTCGAAAATATTAATTGAAAATCCTGCCGAAATGCAAACGCCTATTCCGGATATCACGTGGCAGGAAATGACCGAAGCACAACAAACGGTAGAACCCGAGGAAACAATCTCGGCAACCGAAGAAAGGAGTGATACAGAAGTCCCTATACAAACAGTCAGCCAGGAAACTACCCCACCTCCTACGGAAACAAAGGAAAGCGAAGCACCTGAGCCGACCGTACCAAAGACCGAAGAAGTCGCCCCTCCGTCTGTAACAGCGACAGTCCCTACCGAAGCGGAGACCGTGCCGCCAATAGAAACTGTGGAACCCACAGAGTCGGAGGAACCGAAAGCAACTGCCACAGATTCCAGTGTGATTGCCGCCAAACTTGTGGAGTATCTCAACGAGTACCGCACGGAGCAAGGCTCTTCCCATGCAACAGTGTTACCCGGTCTGACCCAGTATGCCGAATACCGCAGCCGGCAGTTGGTTACCAACTTTGCTCATAATTCTTTCGATGAGCGTGTAGCCGCAACGGCCCTTGAGTACGGCTCTTACATAGATCCTGCCGCTTACGGCATGACTGGTGAACCGTATTATGCGGCTAATGCCCGGGAAGCTATAGCAAAGACCGACTTTAGCGGCTCCATCGATGCTGTCGCAGCACGGTTGGCGCAAATGGTACGAAACAGTTCTTCTCACTGGAGCTATGTGGGAAGTAGCGGATATAGCTACATAGGTGTAGGGATCACATACAACAACGGTGTATGGTACTGTGATATTGCAGTAGCTGACAGTAATACAGACACCCAATAACGAAGCAGAGTTTGCTCTGCAGGCAAAGAAGCTCCCTTGCCAGGTAATCCCTAGCAAGGGAGCTTTCTGCATTTTAAGATCATTTTCACAGAAAGGAACGTACAGAAATGAAACGATTCAACAAACGGTTTGTCTCTCTTCTTTTGGTAATTATATTGGTTCTTTCTCTGCTGCCGATCAGCGCTCTGGCGGCTCCTGCAGCTGATCTGCCGGAGAATATGGTGGACAGTGCTATCCTGCGGGCGTTGGAGTATACTGGTTACGATGTCCAAAAGCAAAAGGACGATGGAACTCTATATCAAGATGGACATTATGGCGCATCCATTCCCAGTGATATTCTTTCAGGAATGCATTACGGCATTGACACATCAGGAAAGGAAACAGTTGTAGATAGCAGCACCCCTACTGGCAGGGCACCTAATATTGCCAGGTTTATGGAAAAGGGACTATGCTGTGCCTCCTTTGTAACCTATTATTTCAGCTACATCATCAATGTGGAAGGCGTTGACGCACAGTTCATTATGGATGCGGTGAACGATACTGGTTGGCACTCGCAGGCGGTTGAAACATGGCGGAAAGCAATGGACCAACTGGTAAAAGAAGGCGCTGTAGAGAAGATCGGAACAAGTCAAGACAATGTGGACAGAAGCAAACTGACGCCTGGAGATATTGTATTGTTTGGTAATGAGGAGGATGCAGATGTCCACGCAGCTATTTATTCCGGTACATATCAAGGAATTGATTTTTGCATCCATGTAGGCAATGACAGAGGCCCGGAGATCATGCCGATTCATTGGATGAACAGCTATTCCAACGGTGATAAATCTGCCCCGGCCAATGCGTTTTACCACATCCCGGTGGATGTAGTTCAATCTGCCGGAAGACTTCAGATTTACAAAACCGACGACAGCGGTAATCCTCTTGCCGGAGCTTGTTTCGTGGCGACCTCCACCGAAGATCCTACTTTGCAGTATCTCATTGGACCTACTGCTGAGGATGGCTACGCTTCGTTAGATGGTATTAATTTCGGTCAGTATACTATCCGGGAAACAGTATTTCCTACAGGCTATCAAACCGTAGGCCAGAACGAATGGACAGTCACACTGGATCAGAACACACCCAATGGCGTGGTTTCTATTCATGCTGTCAATGAGCTGATTCCCGGCAACTGTCAGATCGTGAAGACTTCTGAAGATGGTGTGGTAGAGGGCCTGTCCTTTATGATTGCCGGTGACGGCTACGAAAAGACCGTCACATTGGATGCCAGCGGCACTGCGCTGGTGGAGGGCTTGAAGCCGGGTGCTTATACTGTTGCGGAGCTGTCTGTAGATCGATATGAGCCCCAGGCGGTGCAGACAGTTATTATCGTCACCGGTCAGACCGCAACGGTTACCTTTGACAATGTTCTAAAGCGTGGCGGCCTGAAGGTGACCAAAACTGCGGAAGACGGTCTGGTGGAAGGCGTTACCTTCCGTCTGCACGGAACATCCTTCTGTGGCGCTCCTGTGGATCTGTACGCAACGACCGATAGCGACGGCATTGTAGTATTTGAAGATGTTCTGATCGGCACCGACTACACACTTGAGGAAGTAGAGACTGATGCACAGTATGTGATCCCTGAACCCCAAACTGTAGAGGTCAATTGGAACGAAGTCACAGAATGCACCGTAGATAATGTCTTGAAGAAATTTAGACTGGAAGTGCTGAAAGCAGACGAGATGCTGTGCTACGGCGAGTCGGGCAAATCTGAATCGGTGTCCTTGGTTATGGAGGATAGGGAAAGTAACAGCAGTGAAGAACTATCCTGGCCTTATGGTTGTTCTCAGGGTGATGCCACTTTGGCAGGCGCTGTTTATGGATTGTATCAGGACGATATCCTTCTGGATACCTACACTACAGACGAAAATGGACGATTTACCACAAAGTACTACCCCTGCGGTGAGGGCTATTATCTTCAGGAGCTGACTCCCTCCGAAGGCTACCTCATCGATCCGTGGTCGTATGATATCTATGCATATCCTGACAGCTACACAGTAGAGCTGAACACTGAGTATTTGGAAGTGTATGAGCAGATCATCCTGGGGCAGATTGAGATTGCAAAACATACGGATGACGGTGAAACGCAACTGGAGACGCCGGAGTCAGGCGCCCAGTTTGAGATATATCTGAAGTCTGCCGGTTCCTACGATGCTGCCAAGGACTGGGAGCGGGATATCATGGTCATCGGCGAGGATGGCTTTGCCATATCCAAGAGGTTGCCTTACGGTACCTATGTGGTCACCCAGCTCTCCGGTTGGGAAGGGCGGGATTATATCACTCCCTTTGAAGTCTCCATCACTGAAGATGACCATATTTACCGTTTTATCATCAATAATAAGAAGTTCGCATCTTTCATCAAGGTGACCAAGTCTGATGTCACTACCGGCAAGACCATTCCCCATGCCGGTGCTGCTTTCCAGATCTTCGATCCGGAGGGTAACCTGGTAACCATGCAATATACCTATCCTCAGGTCACTGTGGTAGATACCTTCTACACAACTGCGGACGGCACGCTCATTACACCGGAGGCCCTGCCCTACGGCAAGGGCTATTCGCTGGTTGAGGTACAGGCAACGGACGGTTATGTGCTGGATGCCACCCCCGTCTACTTTGACGTAACCCGGGATGATGCCACGGAAGAAAATGATATCACAGTTATCCGTGTGACCAAGGGTAATATGCCCCAGCTTGGTACTGTGACCATCAATAAGTCCGGTGAAGTTTTCGCTACTGTCACCGAGAACGACGGCATTTACCGGCCCGTGTACGAAATAGCCGGGCTGGAAGGTGCGGTGTTCGAACTCTACGCAGCCGATGATATTCTGACACCCGATGGCACCCTGCGCTATACCAAAGATGAGAAAGTGGACACCATCACCACGGATACCGACGGCAAGGCGACCTCCAAGGAGCTGTATTTGGGCAACTATTACCTGAAAGAAATCCAAGCACCTTACGGCATGCTTCTGAACAGTGAGACGGTTACCTTTGCGCTGACCTATGCAGGCCAGGAGGTCAGTGTGACTTCTACAGCAGTCACCGTGACCAATGGGCGGCAGAAGCTCGTACTGGACCTCATCAAGGCATTAGAGCAGGACGAAACCTTCCGGCTTGGTATGAATGGTGAGATCAACAAAGTTGCCTTTGGCTTGTACGCTGCAGAAGATCTGGTTGCCGCCGACGGCACCATGATCCCCAAGGACGGCCTATTGGAAATCACCCAGTGTTCTGAAGATGGCAAGGTTACATTTATGACCGATGTTCCTGTGGGTAGCAAGCTGTATGTGAAAGAACACGCCACCGATCCTGCCTATGTGGCTGCTGAGAATACCTATCCTGTGGAGTTCGTTTACGCAGGCCAAGAAGTGGCGGGCGTGGTCATTACTCTTAATAACGGTGAGGCGATCCAGAACAAACTGATCCGTGGCCGCGTAGAGGGCCTGAAGCAGGATGAAGAGGGCAATGCCATTGCCGGAGCGGAGTTTGGTTTGTTCCGGGCGGACACCGAAGATTTCACAATGGACAATGTGATTCTAATCGCAACAAGTGATGCAAATGGCGTGTTCCGTTTTGAAAATCTGCCTGCTATGCCGTTTGTCATCAAGGAACTGTCTTGCCCTGAACAGTATGTTCTTTCCGACGAAACTTTTGAAGTGCAGATCACCGAGAATGCACAGGTTATCGTCATCGAAGCAGTGAACGAGCTGATTACTGGCAGTGTAACGGTAACTAAGACGGATAAGGATACGGCAGAAACACTCTCCGGCGCAGTCTTCCATGTCTATGCGGATACGGATGGTGACAGGATCTTCGGTGAACAGGATGTGCTGTATGACATTCTGACAGAAGCAGAGCAAGGTGTTTATTTGCTGGAGGGCCTGCCCTATGGCGGCTACTTCCTCTATGAAGATGAAAGTCCTGCCAACTATAAGGGCAATGCTGAGCTTCACTACTTTGCCATTACAAAAGATAATGTGACAGTTTCCATTGAGACTACCGAAGGCAAGGGTTTTGAAAATGAGGCCTTTAAGGGCAGTATTCAGATCGTCAAGAAGGATGCGGATACCGCTGATGTGCTGTCTAATGTAGAATTCGGTTTGTTTGATTTGGAAGGCAATGAAATTGCCAGAGGCAAGACAGACGATGCAGGTGTACTGGTATTTGAGCAAGTCCGCTTTGGTCAATACGAGATTAAGGAATTGACTGCCAAAGATGGTTACCAGAAAATCGAGGAAGCAATTCCCGTTGAGATTGTCGAGGACGGCCAAGTTATAACGGTAGAGCTGACTAATGAGCAGATCCCCGATCCGCCTTTTTCAGATATCCCTCAGACTGGTGACAACAGCAAGCTCGTATTGTGGATCGTCCTGGCAGTACTTGCCCTTGTGGGCATCGCTGTACTGCTGTTTGTCAGACGCCGGAATGCTGTCCGTTGATCCTCCGGGCAATGAGCCAAAGGGAAATATTAGAAACCATGCTCCCTGGTCGCTACCGAGATTCATCCGCATTCCTTCACAGCCTGGATTGGAAAACACAAAAGAAAATTACAACCCAACGGGAAACCCGGCGGCAGGAGGATGTCCCTATGCAGCTGCCTGCGGTGAAAGTATTTTGGTAAGTTCGGTACAAAGGGCTATTTACACTGCGTACCCGGATAAACAAGGCAATGATCGAATCATTTCCCACACCGATGATGACAACATCGTATTGCTCCACGGATTTGTAAAAAAGAAGAACCGGGAAATTGATCATGCATTGGAAATGGAAAGGGCGAGGAAACTCACCCTTGCCACTGGGATGCTGGAGAAATACCACTATTGGAAGGAGTAATCCAATGAAAAAATGGAAACGCATTTTACTTCTGCTCATGTTGGCCGTGATGATGATTTTATCTATGACAGTGACGGCTTTTGCTGCGGGAGAAGATCTTTTTGAAGCGGCTGATACTATCATTCGGGACCTATACAATCATATCGCCGGTATCTCCACTGTTCTGGCGGGCCTTATGTCTGCCATAGCCGTAATCGGCGCTAAGGTGTCCAATAACCAGCACAAAACCGACCAGGCATGGGACTGGCTGAAGCGGATCTGGTTGGCCTGGGCCGTAATCAATGGTATGGGCGCATTCATTGCCTACATCGTGCCCCTGTTTGACGGTTATGCTGTGCTGCCGTAAGGGGTATGTCGGTGAAAGGCAGGTAGAAAGCTATGCTTGAAGGAATCTTGCAAGGATTGACCCAATGGCTCTACGGCCTAACCCTGGAACTCATGTCCTACTGCGGCAATATTTTGCTGAAGGTTATGAGCACCGACCTGGAATTCTGGGAGAGCAGTGTTCCCATCGTTTCGACCCTTTACAGTGTCTTTGTAGCCATCGGCTGGGGCCTGCTCATAGGCAACTGTGCTTTTCAGTGCCTGAAATCCATGTTTGCGGGCCTGGGCTTTGAAAGTGAAGCACCAGTGATCTTACTGATCCGAACCGCACTGTTCGGCTTCTTGCTGCTCTTTTCCCAGGAAATATGTCAGATTGGTTTGTCTATGGGAAAAACAGCTATGGAGATGCTGGGACTACCGGAAAAAATCGAGATGACCATGCCCACAGAAGTTTTCTTTCCCGGTGTTAGTGTGGCGTGGCTTCTGGTAATACTGGTTGGCTCACTCATGTCTTTTCAGCTCATCAAGCTTTTTTTCGATATTGCGGAAAAGTATGTGTTTGTTGCAATCATGACATTGCTTTGCCCTATGGGTTTAGCTATGGGCGGCAGCAAATCTACGAAGGATATCTGCTTCGGCTTTATGCGTACTTACGCTACTATGATCGTCATGATGGTCATGAATCTGTTGTTTTTGAAACTGATCCTGTCCGCATTGGCAGCAATGCCTCCCAACATTCTGGTGCTGCCCTGGTGCTTGCTGATCGTTGGCATTACCAGAACAGCCCGCAAGGCAGACCAATTGATTGCAAGGATCGGCTTGAGCCCTGCATATACCGGAGATTCACTTGGGTCAGGAAAAGGACAGGCGCTGATCTCTATGGCAGCAAAAACCGTTCTCAACGCTTCCGGTAAGGGCAGCGGCGCAAAGGCTGGCAGCGGCGGAAAGATTGGCACTGCGGTCAACCATGCCCCACAGCATTATGCTGGGAATGTAGGCAACAATATACGCAGCTATGCCAAGAGTACAAATACTACTGGCGGCGCAGTTTATTCCGAAACAACGGAACAGGTAGCTGCCGCGCAGAAAAGCTCCCAGGGCAATCGTTGGGGTAGCAACAATGCGACCAACACCCAGGTAGATACCAAGGCTCGTTTTGGCTCCACAGCCTATAACAGCAAATCCCAAATGGCAAGCAGCAATACCGGTAAAAACCAG
The DNA here is from genome assembly GCA_045604325.1 of Faecousia sp. Taxonomy (GTDB): domain Bacteria; phylum Bacillota; class Clostridia; order Oscillospirales; family Oscillospiraceae; genus Faecousia. Next base: position 9,512 of record JAZUNW010000025.1, read on the forward strand.
TTTGCCAGCACTGGTAAAACACAAGTGAATACCAACCGTTTTGGAGATCAGCTGAATGTAGCGCCCAGTGGCAGCCGAGGTAGCGGTGCAGGAGTAAAGCAGCCAGCCACTCAGGCGGAGCATACCTCTACTGACCGAAGCTCCCAAACTATTAGTAACAAGAAAGCTGCCGGCAAGGGTGCAAGCAAGGATCGCATTCACATGGCAACACAACGCTCTATGCAGCCCGCTGTGAACCGAACAAAGAAGGAACCTTTCGGAAGTGCTCCAAATTCCGGTAAGGCACGATGGAATACCAATAAACCTACAGGCCCTATGCCTGTCGCAACAGGAAGCCGTATTCCGCAGCCTGCACCCGGCACAGCCAAGAAATCTGCACAGCCGGATGTTTTGGAGCGTACAGAGCCGGTGCAAGATAATCCGCAGAGTCCACAGCCTATAAAGGACGGTGACGGGGTTGAGTGACAGATCAACAGCAGAAATCGCCGGTAAGATTGCAAAACTTATCAGGGCGATCATCGATATTGTCAAAGGCTTCGGTCAAGGCGGCTGGGTTGGGGCCATCGTACAGGCACTCAAGCACTATGGACCTCAAATCCTGGCGGTTGCCATTGCCCTGATCCTCATTCCGCTGATCATCTACTGCTGCATTCCCATGATTTACTTCGGCTATGAATCGTCTGAAGATACAGAATTTGCTGCGCTGACCGAACAGGCTGACAAATTGGCAGACTGCTATGATAAATATGATGTGTACATAGACGATTGGGTGGAACAGATTACGTCTTTCGTAACTGCTTCCGGGGCGCAAAATACAGAAACAAATGAGACGACCGGTGATGCCGGGACGGTGACCGAAACCGAATACGAGGTCACTGTCAACGGTGGAAAAATACAGAAAAACTGGTTCATTGCCTTGCATGTCGTTTCTGTTCAAAACGACCCCACTGCGGTTACGGAAGAGGATATCCAGGCTTTTGCTGGCAGGTGTGTAGCGTATACCGTCAAACCTGCCGAAGAAACAGAGGAAACAGATACAGCAGCGGAAACGGAAAGCACCGCTGAACCGATAAAGATGCTGCTGGAAATCAATTATCTGACACCCATAGAGATCATGGCAAACTGCGGCTATACGCAAGCGGATGAGAATTGGGCCCGGCTGATCCATAAGACTCTGGAAATGGAACGCAATTCTGTGGTGGGTGTGCTTGGGCCGATTTTTGAAAATACGGATTGGCGCAATCATATTACCTCCGATTTTGGCTACCGAACAAGACCGTATGTTGGGTTTCATTACGGCGTGGACATTGGTATGGCTATGGGTACACCGATCTGTGCTGTCAAGGACGGCACGGTCATAACCTCCGTCCACGGCTCCAGTGGCTACGGCTACTACATCATCATTGATCACGCAGACGGCGTTCAGACGCTTTACGCCCACTGCAGCGAGCTTTTGGTGTCTGTGGGTGACGAGGTCAAGAAAGGTGATATCATCGCTAAAGTAGGCTCCACAGGCCGCAGCACAGGACCGCATGTTCATTTTGAAATACGGATCGACGGAGAGCGTGTAGATCCGCTGCCATATATACTGTGAAAGGAGTTTGCTATGGAACCAACAGTCTATATTCCTACCAACTATACCGACGCAGGTAAACTGCTGGGGATGTTTGAAATGCGCAATGTGGTGGAATGCATGGCGATCTGCATTCCGCTGACCTTGCTGTGTATTTTGCTTTCTCCCTTCGGACTGACCGGCACGATCATTCTGTGCCTTGTGTTGGACATTGCCATTGGCGGATTTGCACTGTTGGGTGTGCAGGATGTGTCGCTGCTGACTTTCTTGCGCATTTATCACCGTTTCCGCCGCAACCAAAGAATCATTACATACAGGGGGACACAATGGGTAAAGAAAAAAGCATAATCAAGAAATTCAAAATGTCAGATGTCAAGTCATTGATATTCGGCACGCCAAAGGCAGAACCGCCCGTCCTTGGCAGCCGTTTCCCGAACGGTACCCAGGCCCTTGTGCCGGTAGTGGATATTCAGCAGGGCGTGATTATCACCGCTGACGGCAGGTACCTGAAGATTTTGGAAGTCTTGCCCACGAACTTCCACCTGAAGTCTGCCATGGAGCAGCAGAATATCATCTACTACATGGCAAGCTACCTACGAATCGCACCTGTGAACCTGCAGATCTTGGTGCAGACCGGCCGGGCTGATATCGATGCCTACTGTGAGCAGATGCGAAAGTGCTATGACTGGGAGAAGAACGCAATGTGCCGGGACATGATTTTGGAGGATGCACAGCTTGTCAACTATCTTGCCGCCAATGAAGCGGTAGCACGTAAATTCTATCTGGTTTTTCAGTATGAAGGCCCTGCAATTGAGCTTTCTGAGATAGCCAAGCAGATGGCCGAGGTAGCGGAAACCGCATACCAATACCTGGACTATTGCGGTTTGGAGGTGCTGCACCATGAGCAGTATGATGAGTTCCTGTTCCGTACTCTTTATAGCGTTTACCACCGAAGTGCCGCCTTTGAAGTAGACCACAAGGTTTTATTTGCGCAGGTGGGTAAGATCCATGGCACAGAAGAGCAACCGCCTCAAACCACGTCCGAAGAGGACAAGCTGGGCATGCTGATGGTGCAGGATGTGCTTGCCCCCACGGAGAGTGACCTGACCCATAAGGAACATATCCTCATCGACGGTACTTACTACACCTATCTGTATATCACAGGCTACGGCTATCCCACTCAGGCGGGGCTTGCCTGGCTGTCGCCCTTGGTAGAACTGGGAGACGGTATTTCCATCAGCTATTTTCTCAGCAAACGGCGAAAGGACCAGGTCCTTCCTAAGGTGGCGAAGACCACCATGTTCAATCGCAGCCGCATGCGGGATGTGGAGGATACCCGGTCTGACTTTGAGCAATTGGACGATGCCATTTCCTCCGGTATGTACATCAAGGAACAGCTGAACCGCGAGGGCGAAGAGTTCTTCTACATGAATACCCTTATCGAAGTGGTAGCCTGCGATGAGGAAACTTTGGAACAGCGGGTCAAGCAGGTCCAAAACCGCTGTGCGGCTTTGAATATGACCATCCGCCGGGCAGATTACTGCCACGAGCAATGCTTCATGTCCATGTTGCCCCTGTGCAAGCTGGATCCCGATATCGATAAGAAAAGCCGCCGCAACATTTTAACCCATGGAGCAGCCGGAGCGTTCCCGTTCTCCTCCTTTGAGCTGTGCGACGACAAGGGTATTCTGCTGGGTATCAACCTCCACAATAACTCCACGGTCATTTTGGACAACTTCAATTCGGACATCTACTCCAACGGCAATATGGCGATCTTCGGTATGACCGGTGCCGGTAAGACTTACACGATTCTGCTGATGGCCATGCGGCTGAGGATGAATGGTGTGCAGGTGTTTGTCATCGCTCCGGAAAAGGGCTTTGAGTACCGGAGTCCCTGCGAAGCCTTGGGTGGTCAATATATCAAGCTGGCTCGCGGTTCCACCGACTGCATCAACATAATGGATATCCGGCGCACTACCATGGACATTGACGATAACCTGCAAGGCCATAAAAGCCGCAAGGACTCCGTCATGCTGGATGTGGTGCAGGATGTAAAGACATACTTCCAGCTCCGCTATCCAGCTATGACCCCGGAGGAACGGTATATGCTGAACTCGGCCATCATTGAGTGTTACGGCAAGTTTGGCATTACCAAGGAGAACGAGAGCATTCTGAATCCCGATGGTTCTTTCAAGGAAATGCCCACACTGACAGACCTATATCCCATTGTGTGCGCCATTCCCAAACTGAAGAACATCGCCATTATCATCAAGGATCTGATTGAAAGCGGCCTGGGCGGTAAGACCAATGTGGATCTGCGTTCTGGCTTTATCGTGATGGATACCTCTGCCTCCCGGGAGGAAGATATTTCAGCTACAACCTTCCTGGCAACGGTGTTCTTTCGGGATGAAATGAGCAAGTCCCGTACCCGGAAAAAGGCTGTGTTTGGGGATGAGCTTTGGATCATCGCCGGCAAGGAGGGCAACGAGCAGGCGGCGGAATTTGTGATCAAGTTGGTAAAGACTATTCGCGGCTATGGCGGCATTTTCGTGTCCTGTACCCAGAACGTCATCGACTACTTTGCCTTGGATAATGGGAAGTTTGGTGATGCGGTCCTCAACAACAGCCGTCTTAAACTCCTGCTCCAAATGGAGGAGCCGGAGGCGCTGAAGCTGAAAGAAAAGATCGGTCTGTCCGATGAAGAGGTTATGCAGATCCTGCGCTGCGGCAGAGGCCAGGGCTTGCTCTGCGCCGGTAAAAATCGGATCGCAGTGGAGATCCGTTCCTCCCAGACCCAGTATAACCTCATCACCACCAACCGGGCAGATCTTGAAAAAAGGGAAAAAGGAGATGCGTGATTATGGAATTATCAGAGAAAGCCATCAGCGGTATGCAGCATCACTTGGATGCGTGTAATAAGTATCTTGAGGAGCTGGCAAAAGGGTACCAATCTTCAGCAAAATGCAATACGCTACTGGACGCGGCTATGCAGCAGGTAGAACTGTGCTGCATTGAGATGCGGTTGTTTTGCGAGAAATCTAGGCCGCAGTTATCAAATTATATTTTAGGGGTTGGGAAGTATCACCATAAGACCATCTACGGAGAGGTCAACCTCCTAGACAATGGCTGGGTAGATATCCGGATGAATGCGCTGCTGCCCCATTGTAAAATAGTGGGCGGCACGCAGTACGTATCCGATACCGTCATCCGTTTGCTGGATGAGTTTCGTAATGACGGCGGCGATCTGCCCTGTTTTGAGAAGGCATACTTAGCAATTGTGGAACACTGTCCGGAAAACTGCAGCGGCGCTTTCGATCAGGACAACAAGGGTTTCAAGGGTGTGATCAACGCTCTGAAAGGCAGGCTTTTTCATGACGACAACCAGTTCGAACTGGCACTGGGGCTGTTCACCTTTGTGGACGAAGATCCCCACTGTCACATCTATGTTACGCCCTATGAGGAAGCCGGAGACTTTCACTATCAGATGGCATCGTTTATGCTCTGAAAACAGGATTTTCGATGGGCCAGTTTTGCGATTGTTTCCACAGCTGCAAAAGGAAATAAAGATGCGAATAACTATCCCATCGGAAAGTCCTTATCGTTCTAAGCGAAACAGCCGTTTTTGTGGTTGGTTTTGTTTAGTGAACTGGCCCTATTACATTGGGGGGTTCAGTTTTGCTGTTTGACAGTGCAGAAATCCAGGCTTTGCACCTGTGTGCCTGGTGCAAAAATCTTCCTAGCTCATGCAGAAATATCCCTGCAGATATTTTGGATACGCTGGTTCAGTTAAAGCTCATACGCCTGAGCAGAAATCAGCTTGCCTACCGCTGTACGCCGGAGGGCTTTGCCGTACTGCAGGCGGCGCAGCTTCCTTGTCAGCCGGATAAGGATTACCGCAGCAGTGGCGATAAGCTGCAGCGCAGGCTGCAGACGGCAGAAATCACAAGCTTTTTCTGGCGGTATGGGGCCGATGTGTTCGCAGAGGCCCCACCGGCAGAAATGCAGGAAAACGTCTTTGTGCCAGCCTTTGTCTTGCGGCGACAGCAGCACGCAAATATCTTAGGCGGAGCAAAACTGACCGGCTTCTACTACACCAAGGATTCGGTGTTTATCCCTTATTACATAGAGGCAGACAACAACGGTATTTTTCCGGAGGTAGAGCAGCGCACCTTCCGCGCAGATATGCTCCTGCAAGGCAGAAAACCTTACGTCCTTTACACCGGCAACGGTGATTTACGCAGACTCATAAACACTGTATCGTACAAAAAAGAACGGTCGGCCAAAGCTACGACCGCTTACTACAAAGATGCCATGGAGCAATTCAATTGCCCGGTATCGATTGTCCCTATGACCGTAGACGGCATGCAGCAGCTCAGAATCCTGTCTGTTCCTGATTACCGACAAAAGCTTATAAAGAATATCCTTGGCAAGAACTATTTGTCTCCGATAACACCCCATACAGATGGAAGAAACCAAACCGAGGATTTTATCATCGGCATCGATTGCAATGTCTCACGGTTTGAACATGCTATGCAATCCCGCAGACCGACCAATATCTTTGTGTTGCCCTTTCAGGCAGAGGCAGTGCAAGACATGGTTGCCGGCTCCCGAGTCAACTGCTATGTGCTGAATATGGAACAGACAGAGCAGTTTCTAAGCTTGCCCCATACGCTGCCGGCCATTGACCGCACACCATACCAGACAGAGAAAGGAGGCTATGTGGATGTTCCGACTCTCAGAAAAACTAAAAAAGCTGGAAGATAAGTTGGAAGGCGCTGCCTCCAGGCACAAAAAGAAGATTCCATTGTACATAGTCCTAGGGCTACTGAGCTTGTACTTCTACGGCATGCTCCTGCGATTTATTGGAATCGGAGCCTTAAACTTTCGCACAGGCGCTGAGGAATCCTGGTTTACCTGGAACCCCATTCGGAATATCATAGCTATCTTCACGCCCTACGGCATCCTGATTTCTCTATTCATAGTCATCATGTACTGCCTGTTTTCTAAGAAAGGCTACGCCCTGATCTCCGGCTATAAATCCGTCCGGGACAAAGAGCGTGGGATAGAGCTCCTGCCGGAGGGCACCCACGGCACCTCCGGCTGGATGAACAAAAAGGAAATGGCGAAGGTGCTGGACAAAGGCCCATTGGAAGATTTGGAGGAAACCTTGTTCGGGAAACTGCCATCTGGCGAATATGTGTGTCTGAAGGACCTTAAGGGCATGAACAAAAATGTCATGATCTACGGATCGCCCGGTACAGGCAAATCCAGAGGTTTTGTGATGCCCTTTGCCATGCAGGCGGTCAAGCGGGGTGAAAGCCTGATCATGGTGGACCCCAAGGCAGAATTCTATGAGATGTACTCGCAGTTCTTTCGGGAAAACGGATATACTGTGGCTGCCTACAATCTCCTGGACTTGTCAGCCTCTGACGGCTGGAACTGCGTTGCGGAAACCGCCAACGACCTGAACCTTGTACAGAATGTGGCCGAGATCGTTATTCGCAACACTTCCTCCGAAAGCGAGAAGGAAGACTTCTGGGCTAAGGCAGAGAAAAACCTGCTGATGGCACTGCTTCACTATGTGGGAACGCTCACATACCCCGGCACCAACAAGCTGCTGCCCATCGAAGAGCGCAGCCTGGGCACCATTTACAAGATCCTGTCCTCCACTTCTGTGCAGGAACTGGATGCCAAGTTCCGCAGTTTGCCCCCGGACCATCCGGCACTGCCGCCTTACGGTATTTTCCGTCAGGCCCACAAACAGATCTGGGGTAATATCATCATCGGCCTTGGCAACCGTCTGAATGTGTTTCAGAACAAGCTGGTGGACAACATCACCAAGCATCATGAGATCGACCTGACCTTACCCGGAAAGCAGAAGTGCGCCTACTTCTGTATTATCTCCGATCAGGACAGTTCTTTGGAGTTTCTGTCGTCCATGTTCTTTTCCTTGCTGTTCGTCAAGCTCTTTGACTTTGCTCGGAGCCAGCCCAACCGCAGGCTGCCAGTGTGCGTCAATGTGCTGATGGATGAGTTCTGCAATATTAGCCTTTTGGACAGCAAGAAGATATTCTCAGTTGCTCGTTCCCGTAACATTAACATCCAGGCTGCGATTCAGTCGATTGCACAGATATCCAACCGCTATCCGAAAAACGAGTGGCAGGAGATTATCGGTGACTGTGATTACCAGCTGTTCCTTGGTTGCAACGATATGATGACGGCAGAGCATATCAGCGACCAGTGTGGCGAGATAACGGTTCGGGTGAACAATGCCATGGTTCCCATGCCGCCGCTGTTTGCGCCCATTTTGCATATTGCCAAGCCATACACCCACAGCAAGACCAGTACAGGCCGTCCTTTGATGATGCCCGATGAAGTGCGGCGCTTGGGGAAAGATCAAGGCATCCTGTTGATCCGTGGCTCCAAGCCTTTGAAGCTGTCCAAGATTACCCCGGAGGAGCATCCGTTCTTTGACAAACTGAAGCCCTGCAAGGCCATTGACCATATCCCGGATTGGAAGAAGCGGGAGAAAAGTGCACCGGTTGCACAAAGTGAGTATGTGACCGAGTATCAGGTGCGGATACCGCTGGATCCTGAAGAAAGCACAGAGGAAGTGCGGTTGGACATGGAGGATGCAGTACCGGATGTAAAGATCTCCTATACCGACGCCCGGGACTATACCTACCAAAGAGAAACGCCGGAAAATATATAAACAATTCTGAAAGAAAGGGATTTTCAAAGTGATGGATCGAACATATCGGCTAAACGATGTGGTGGGCAGTGAATTTCTGCGTTTACCACTGAGTTTACTTGCCAATCCCAGATACAAGCAAATGTCCCTTGAAGCAAAGTTTATTTACGCTCTACTGCTGAACCGCATGACCCTGTCCCAGCGCAACGGCTGGATCAACAAGAATAATGAAGTCTACCTGATCTACACCCGGGAGGAGGCTTCCAATACCCTCAACATCTCCTACAAAAAGGCAATCGCCGCCTTTAAGGAGCTGCTCCGGCATGGCCTGCTCTTTGAGCAGCGCCAGGGACTGGGAGCACCGAACCTGCTGTATGTGCTGAAAACAGAGCTGACCGATGAAGATGCCGCTGAGTTTGGTGCATCCTTTGACGGTGAAGTGCCCGCAGAAGAGCCGGAAACCCTTGATAATTCACAGATATGCCAAAATGGTACATCAAGACATGCCAAAACGGCATATCAGGACCTGCCGAAACAGCACATCAAGAACTGTGAGAACGGCATGTCCGGAACTGCCGGTTTGGAACATCAAGAACTGCCCATACGGCACACAAGTAAGACTGATGTTAGTCATACTGATCTTAGTCAAATTGATCCTGAAAAGATTGAGTATAGTCAGTCTATCTGTCCGCCGTTACCGCAGAACGGTAGAGGTGGTGCAAATGTGACGGATGGACAGACCGACGAGGATTATATTTTGCAATACATTTTGGGCAAATGCGATATGCGGCTGTTTAACCCCAATGTCAGCCAAATGCTGCAGCAGGCCATCGAGCGGCTGTTCTATTCCGAGTCGCTGAAGATTGGAGACGCACGATTGCCCAAAGAAAAGATTCGCAGCTATCTGTGGCTGTTGGATACGGAGGTTTTGATTTCTGTGATGGAGTCGGTCAAAGCCTGCCAGGGCAGGATCGTCAATCCCATGGCCTATCTGATGTCCACCATCATCAACACCATCTGCGAAAAAGAAAGCGGCACGCTGATCCGCCTGCCGGCAGAGTTTATCCAGCCGGAGGACATCTACGCGTCCGCAGAAGAATACGAGGAAGGAGATGAAAACGATGGTCACCTTTGTACGGGCAGACCAGCAAGTGATTTTGGATCTGCTGGCACAATTCGGGGCGGTCCGTGAGGATCAGGCGGAGAAGATCCTGCAACTCCTGTTTCCCAAGGCCACACTGGAACGGACGATCTTCCCGCTACTGACGGGCAGAGCGATACGCCGCGCCAACGGGTATCTTTTCTCTCGTAGCGGTAAACTGGATGAAAAGCATATAGAGGCCATCGACGTTATGCTGCTGATCGGTCCTGACCCAAAGGAAGCCTTTATCAAGGGCAGTGACCCCTTTGCGCTGACCTTCTTCAAATGGCGGCAGGAAAAGCTATGGCGGTATGATATTTGCCCGGTGGCCTACGGCACCGAAGCTGCCATCACTGCCAAACTGGAAAACCTCAGTGCCAAATACCGGATGTTTGTATTTATCCCCGAAAAAGAAGAGCAGATGCAAGGAATCCAACTGGATTGCGAGCACTGCTATGTACTGAAGACCGGCGGCGAATATGCATTCTATGTTCGCCGAATGAAAGGAGATTAAATTATGGAATTTAACGATCTGGATATGCGGGAACTGGACAAAGACTTGTCCGAAGAACAGCAAAAAGAATGGAACGCAATCTATGCCTCCTACCGCTCAGGTTCTCTGCTGACAGGAAGAGTGATCGGTATGGATTTCTCCACGATCAGGGTGAAGAACCGAGACAGCGGCAAATTGGAAAAGAAGACTATTAACTGTTTGGTCGTTATCAATTACCGTGTCAAGATACTAATCCCGGAACAGGAAGTGTGGTTCGACGATCGCAGCCGCAGACCGGCTCATGTACTTCGTTCCATGACCGGCGCCATGATCGACTATGTGATCACAGGTATCGACCGGGAAAACGATTGCTGTACGGCCTCCAGAAAGCTGGCAATGGATATTCGCCGCAGGGCTTTCCTGAAGCTGGAGCCAAGAGTGGGCAAGAAAGTGCAAGCCGGAGTGCTGGCAGTTGGTGCGACCCATCTGCTGGCATCCTGCCACGGTTTTGATATGACCTTCTCCCAGCGGGATCTGTCTTACGGCATGATCGATGACTTGCGGAATAAGTATCATCCGGGAGAGCAGAAAAACGCGGTCCTGAAAGAGTATGATCAGGAACGTGGCGCTCTACGAATCTCTGTCAAAGAAGCAGAACCCCATCCCTTTGACGGTGTGGAGATCCGCCATCCGCTGAACTCCCGGCGGGCATCTGTCATTTCCGGCAAGTACAAAGGCGGTGTCTTCTGCAAGCTGGAAGAAAACCTGGATTGCCTGTGTACTTATACCATGTACCAAAAGGATGAGACCTTTGATATCGGTACCCAGGTCATTGTGGTCATCACCAAGTACGATTATGCACGCAAGCTGGTGTACGGCAAGATCGTGGCAAAATGGTGATTTTTTTGTAATAGAAATCGTCCCTAAGCTTATTCAAAATTGCATAGTGCACAGAAGTTAACAGGGGTTAATTCGAGCATATTGCCCGCCCAGTGCTTTGTCAAAGTGCTGGGCGGGCAACTTTGATTGACGGAAAGAACGATGTGTTGCATTTTTTGTAAAACGGTGTCATAGTTTATATAACCAAGGTATACTATCTACAATTCGACACTACAAAAATTTAAGATCATATATACTACTAATAGTATATGATTGAAATGGAGTGGTGATCTTGGAATACGAGGTGTATATAGATATGAAAAACGAGAATGCACTGTATACTGTGTCAATGTTGTCGGCTATGTTGGAAAATGGTACAGGGAACTACTTAGATTTACTTACTCCGTTTGTACTATATAGCCTGCCCAATACAGCTAACTCGAAAATCTCGGTTGATGCAATTACTGATGCGCTGCGTGAATTTGGATTTAAGGATTTTCCGCACAAAACAACTGAGCGGATTTTGGATCGGTTGTGTCAGGCTAATGAGAATGGGATTATATATGTGAGATCTAGTACTGTTAACAAAAAGAGAACGTATCGGGTCTCAACAGTCTATAGTACATCTGAGTTTGATACCAACAAATATGAAATGAGAAGAAAAATCGACGACATATTAAAAGCAATGCAAAGATATTTTGAGACTCATTTCTATCACCAAACCATTGATTCAGATGAAATCAGGTCGAAGTTGATTGCTTTTTTCGAAAACAACGGCTTGACTGTGATCCAAAATGTAGGAGATTTAAAACTGGTACAAAAAGAAACAGGTAGCGATTCTTTCGAAGTGGCGCGGTTTGTACTGGATGAGTACGACAAAAAAAGCTTAATATATGATGATCTTTGCGAGGTAACCAAAGGATTTTTGACATATAAGGCTATTTATTACTTTACAGACGGCCACAAGAACAGTATGGATTCGAAGTTCCGAGATGTGACATTTTACTTGGATTGCTCCCTTGTTTTGGACGCATTGGGTTATGACACACCGGAAGATGAAAAAGCTATAAAAGAACTAATTAGATTAGTAAGACGTAACGGCGGTGATGTAAAGGTTTTTCGCCATACCGCGGAGGAAGCAGCAAGACTGATAGAGGCGTTTGCCAATCAGTTGCATCATAAAAATAAATTCCGTCTTGATGGATTGGCTAGCAAAGATTTTTCGAGAGATATTTTGCTGATGCTTGCAGGGCAAGTTGCTGATACCCTTAAAACAAATGTTCAGGTAGATGTTGTAGATGCTCCGACGCTTGAGGATACCTATAACCATATACAGTATCTAGGCGAAGCGGATATTATCGATTGGCTTAAGCAAAACCGGACAAAGAATGGTGATGTAACCTATTCTGATGAGGAACGTTTTGGGTTTGATGCAAAATCTTTGAATGCGATAAGTATGTTGAGGGGAGGATATCATCCAAATTATATAGAGCATGCTAAAGCAATGTTAGTTACTCAGGATATGTGGCTTAATCGGTGTCTGCGAGATCTGTATAGTGGACGCTTTAAAACGGAACTTTTGTTTTCGATTTCTGATACAGAACTAGTCAGTCTGCTTTGGCTTAGAGACTACAAGGAAGCAAGTAATTTGCCCGGTGATATTCTAATTGCCAATGCACATGCTGCATGCCGCGTCAGTCAGGAGATTATGGATCGAGCTATACAGATTGCAAACTCGATGGTTGAAGCAGGAACATTGAATTTTGATGCAGCACTGTTGGTAACGGCACACCCTGATTTCAAGGGTTTCTTAGCAGAACGTGTTCGCAATAATCCCGAAATGCTTAGTGAGGGTGAAATTCGAGATACTATTAGTGCGTATATTTTAGATCAATCTAATGAGCAGATTGAATTTGCTCGCAAAGAAGAACGAGAGTCGGCTAAAGAGAAGCTGAATAACCAACAAGATACCCATGCGACAACAGTAGCAGGATATGAGGAGAAGTTGCAGTCACGGGATTCGGAAATAGATCAGCTGAAAAAGCAAATGGAGAGGGATAAAAAAGAACAGATGAATAGAAGGATTGCACGAGCAGAGAAGTATGCTAAGATGGCATCTGATGGGCTTTACTGCGCCTTTATGATAGTTCTTCTTTTGTGTGATTTGGCGTTGATTATAATTTTTGGAATTCAATGTTGGAAAGAGTTTGTAGAGGGTGATGCGTGGCTGCCGTACCTCATTATTGAAATACTTGGCTTCTTTGGAGTTCCGCCCATGCTGCTCGCAAAAGGATCTCCGTGCTATAAGTGGATCTGTCGGTGCAAAGACAGAGTTTATAGTAAGCTGTATTCGTTTTTCTTGCGATATGAATAGACAAACACTTCTAACCCACATTGCTGAATGTGCAAAAGGAGTGCATCCTGTATAATGTAGTCAGCAAACCCCTTAGGTGTAACCCTTGAATGGATTGTTCGCATTGAAAGTATGTTTGCTGCTTCCTAACGACCCTCACTATATGGTACAGTTAGCCGAAGGCTGACCCTATGCTTATCAATATCGAACCGCAGTCGCTGTTTTCATCATCCTCGATCAACTGACAGAGATCGGGATAGGTAGCAATATAGGCGGTCAGGCGCTTTTTGAGTTTGGTGTTGTAGGTGTAGATTTCGGCTGTGCCGTCATATTCGTTGAAATACAGTTCTGTGACTTTTCATTTCGACTGGGAGTTTTCTATTCAAAATCGTACTTCCGTTGGTTTATGCTCCTGGCTCTAGGGCTTAGAAATTAGGACTAAAACTTTACAGCGAAGCCGTGAACGATGGGGTGGTCGTTCGCGGCTTTTCCATCGGTTACAAAGCCGAATTAAGATACTCAGCACATTACCATGCTCTGGGAGGTTTCCTTCTGTGCTGGGGTGGTAACATGGGCATAGGTGTCCAGGGTGAAGCCTGCGGAGAGGCGAGCCAGCATGCCAGATACGATCTTGATGTTTACTCCATTTTAGAGCATGATGGTTGCGAAAGTGTAGCGAAGGTCATGGAATTTGACTTTAGGAATGTCCACCCTTGCTACTACTCGTTTCAGCATATTTTTCACACTGTCCGGTGAGATCGGACCGCTGTTGGGGAATAAAACATATAACTTTTAGGAACAGAGCAGTTTGGTCGACTAAAGCCAAATTGTCATTCCGACTTATTGAAAAGTGATGCAGTCTCCTAAGAGTTGTCACTACTCACGATGCTATTTGGGAATAGCAATTATTGCTTTCTTTTTTGTTAGCTAGCTATACTTCTGCCACATAGAATTGTCAATGCAACCAAATGATATTATAGGCTGACAGAAATCCGAAAATACAGGACTATCCCCGCCGAGGGTGTTCCACTGTGTCCAGGCCGTTTCTTTATAGTGGTGTAGTATTGAAATGCCTCTGCCACCGAAAAAACTGTTGATTATTTGATTGTTTTGTTAGCTACTGATTTCCGACGGTATATCTTGCTGAATGGCGGTAAATAGAGGCTGGATTTATTTGAACAACCACAGCTGTATGGTATAATCAGTACATAATAGTCAACAGCGATTTTTACTAAAAGTTTACTTAGTTTTCGATTTATTGGAATGTGTAGGAGACTATAATTCTTTACGGAGGAACTAATATGACAGAGAGACATGAAAAGATTAAAGATACAGCGATTATCCTTATTGGGACGGTTGCTGCGGCTGTTTCAATAAAATGCCCAATAATAGCATTGTTTGAACCGGCGATCTGTCAAATTACTGGTGCGATAACTGAGAGTATTCTGGAAAAGATCGAAAACCCTGAAGGTTTCAATGCAGATTTACAGCAGTGTCTTAAAGAAACAATTGAGAAAATGATGGAAAGTGCCCCCAATCAGACGATTGAGAGGGCGTTAGAATCAATACAGCCCTCTTTAGAATATAGCTTTTCTCAAAGTCGGCGTTCGGAGTTCAACTATGAAAAACTCGTAACTGATATTCAGGCGAAAGTAAACCGTGAATTCCGGCAAGGTGAGACACTGCTGTCTGTTGACGAGGTTCATTACATCAACAATGTCTTTTTAGAAGAGTTCGGTGAGCGCCTATACAAGTATCCGGCACTTCAGGGGGCTCTAGCATTTCAGACCGCACTACTGGGCGGAAAGAAAATTGATAAAATAGACCGAGAGGTTCAGCAATTAAAAGGAAAGGTAATAAGCAAACGAGAATTAGCAGAACTATTACTGGAGGCTTACCAGGAGGAACAGCGAATGAATCCGAGATTTCATGCGGATCAAGTGAGCTCGACCTTGTTTCCGCAGCTATTAAATTCCACTCTTGTAAAGCCTGATGTCCGATATTCATTGCCAATCGGTGATTTTTTACAGAAGTATTGGAATAACAAGGAGCAAAAGCATATCTCGTTAACCGGAATTGGTGGAATTGGAAAAACAACAGCTTTATTAGCTGCTGAATATACGATGCCTGTTGTATATGTTCCTCTCCGTAATTTAGCGGACAGCAAGATTGGTGAAACAGAGTTCATTGAGAAATATATTAGAGAGGTCACTTTGCATGACCGTAAAGAGGTCTTTGATGCATTTGTTGGACTGTGCAACCAGAAATGGAACGGTGGCCCTAGTGTTGCTATTTTGCTTGATGGTGTAAATGAGGTGGAGGGAGATAAGCGGTCATCCATTTTTGATGAAATTGCACATAAGTGGTTACGAAAACCGGGTCTCCAACTAATCATTACCTCTCGGTATGATATAAGAAATGATTTAATACGAAATCATTGCGACCATAGGTTTACACATGCTCAGATTCAACCCCTATCACGAACAATGGTAGAAGAGTATCTAAAAGAGCATAGTATACGATTGAATATTACAAGCCAAATTTGGGATATAATCAACACTCCGTTGATGCTGATGCTGTATATCAAGGGAGAAAAAGCCAAAGAAGATTACGGTAGTATATCTCTGGAGTGGAGAGAGGCTAAAAACAGTGGCAGCATTATATGGAACTATTTGTTGAGTGAAGTTGTAAAACTGAACAACTCTGAATTTGGAAACGGTATTTTTGCACTATTTTTGCTGGCCCCTTACATATGCTATAAAATGATGCACGACAAGGTGTTTAGTGTCGCAAGTGATGTATTCGAAACGTATCTACGTGAGGCTATGACGTATTATAAAGGTGTGATTGCGGAGGACAGGCTTCCGACTAACATAATAACGGAGCTCAACAGAGCTGATGCAAAAATCAATTTGCAAAAAATAAAAAGTTATAGCTTAGTGGTGCAGAAATTTGGAATTTTCTTTGAGTATCATGGTACTGTTAAAATTACGCACCAACATCTCCGTGATTGCTTAGCGGCAATACATATCATTCATGCAGCAGATAAGGTAGGCATGCTACCAACAGAGTGGGCGGAGCCTTTTGAAGCACATGTGATGGAATTTATTGCGAACTTGTTGGAAACGGAGCCAAAAAGAGATGGTAAGTTGACAACTTGGCAAAAAGTATGGGACTTTGAATATCAAACAAACAAGAACCAAGAAGAGTTTGTGCAGAAGATGCTGGAAATATATCAGCATGCATATGGATTGGATCTGTCTGAGGTGGATTTCAGTGGAGTGGACCTTCAAAACATTTCACTGGTATCCTATCGCCTTTCGTCCAAAAGTAAGAATCATTTCAAAGGGACAATATTAGGAAAGAAAACCTTTTTTGGGGATGGTCATGCAGATCAGGTGTCGGGGGTTTCTTGGAGTCAAGATGAACAACAATACATGAGTGCTTCCTATGATTGTACGATTCGACTATATCGGAACTCGGATCATACAACCATAGCGCAACTGCAAGAGCGAGAGATGCACAAACACTACATTCGATGTGCTGAATTTGCGCCCGCTGCAGCGGAGCGAATCGCCAGTGCTGGGGATGATAAAGAACTCATAATCTGGGATAAAGAAGGTTTGAACTGGAGGGGGAGAGTATGGGGAACCCTCGACGGTTGGGTTAGAAGATTGGCTTGGGATCCTTGTGGAAGGTACGTTGTTTGCGGTGATGGTGATGGCCATGTTGCGTTATTTAGCGGAGAAGGCAAGAAAAAGGTCTTTACTGATAAGCATAATGGTAATGTAACAGCACTGGCTTGGGCTGCGAGCAAGGATGGGGTTTTTGCAAGTGGCGGACAGGATGGGGAGGTTATGATATGGGACGGTGAAGGAAACTGTAAGAGTAGACTTCGGATGGATACTTCGGTGGTTTCGCTAGGGTGGTTACACGATGGTAATAATCTTTTGGTAGCAACATCAAAAGGTATCTATTTCTATGCTGTAAACTCTGAAACACTGGAAATGAGCTTGCGGAAAAGTGAGGTGTCAGAATATAAAATCTCCTGTGTTGCCACGGCAGCTAAAAAAGGTTCAACAGATTATCTGGCAATTTTTAATGATTATGGTGTGATCATTCAAAGCGTTCGCCAACACGGGGAGCAAATTGGCCTGGTATCTTTAGCGTCTTATGAGTATCGTGGCATCGTTAACTGTGTGGTGGCTGCGAAGTGGAACAAAGCCTGTGACAAAATGGTTTGCGGTGCACGTGATGGCAGTGTTATTCGGCTTGACTTAAATGAAGAGGAATTAGATAAAGAACGTATTACTTTTCGCATAATAGGGAAGCACTGTGGTAAGGCAGCAAGATGTTCTGCGTGGTCAAATAATAAGAAATATATCGCTGTAGGCTACGATGATGCCAGAATAAGAATTTGGGACATACTTAATCAGTGCTGTATACAGGTTCTCTGCGGTCATAGTGACAGCATTAAATGTTTGGCTTGGTCGCCCGATGATCATAAACTGGCAGCAGGATCTGACGATACGAAAATTACAGTTTGGGAAAAGGATAAGTTAGTTCCGAAAATGATAGCGATACACCAGAGACCGGTCAACGCAGTGGTATGGCTTGACAATGAAGTCATTATCAGTGCCGGAGATGATGCGTTACTGACTATTACCAATACTACAACGGGTGATACGATCAGAAAGCAGGGACACAAAAAAAAGATATATTCATTGTCGCTTTCAAGAGACGGAAAAAGACTTGCAAGCTGTGGAAATGACAAGGATATTCTGATTTGGAACACAGCTTCATGGGGTCATAAAGTGATGGTAAACGACGCACATAAAGAGCCTATTCGAGCGGTTGCCTGGCATGATGATGTAATTCTTACATCATCAAATGATAAGACACTGAAATTGTGGAGAGTCGGTAAAAATAGGATCAAGCATATTAGGACACTGGTGGGACTTGAGGATTTTGTGTATGGTGCAAATATCTCTGTGGATGGAAGATATGTAATCGGGGGTTGCACAGACTCAACTGTGGGATTTTGGGATATAGGGGATAAAAAACCGCTGTGCATATCCAATGCCCATGGGGACTTTGTCTGGAATGTAAGCGTAAGCGAACAATATGCTGCAACATCATCTAGTGACGGTACCGTAAGAATTTGGGATATATCAGAGGGTAATGTAAACAGCAATCTTAATGCCAGTTCTATTCTAGAGGTTATCCCAGAGAGCAATATAGTGGGTTGCGATTTTTGTGGCGCTATTATGGATGAGGACCTTAAAATATTACTCAAGGCCAATGGCGGTATAGTAGATGAAGGTTGAATGTTAGTAAAATTGAGTCCGGAGAGCAAACTGAAACATAAGGAATGCGAAAAAACTGACCTATGTCTGTCTTATATGGGATAAGATACAATGCAGAGAACAGCACCAAATGGAATTATGGCCGCTGGGTTTTATTGATAAGTGGACACAAAAAGGAAAAACAGCACCGGGGAGCAAGGGATTTTCCATGAGCGCAGTTCACAACCCGGAGAATGTAGGTTCTAGTGCTGCCTTCGCAACCAAAAAAGTTCCGAAAACCATTCGGTTTTCGGAACTGTTCTTTGTTTATAGGATGAAACGGTTACCCATAAAAGTGGATATTTTTCCGCACCCTATATTTAGACCCATAACTGAATATCCGCCATTAGCCAACGAATCATAATACCAACAAGAAAACAGTTAAGATAGATTGAAAATATTTGCACTTTGGGGATCGAATATCTAGATAAATAACTCCTTCCAGTAGGTTCATACAAAACTGATAGAAAGAATCTGGTATGACACTAGATAAAGCATGATATGTCTGAAACCTATTTATCAAAATGTAATTTTATGAAACACTATTTAAGTTCGTATTTTTACTGTTCGATATTATCCGTCACTATCTGCATTTAATTTTTTTAGCAAAACGGCGAAGGCGAGTTCCAGTTTGGAAAGCCTTTTTTCAATATCAGGATGAAGAGTTTCTGCTTGACACTCAAAAGGAAGCAATTCTTGAAGAATCGTGATTCTAGATTCTATATTTTTAAATTTATAACCGAATCGTATGGCAGTGTTATAGTCGTTTATTGCTGATTGAATCAAATCGTACTGACCATCAAGTTTTGACCCGCCTAGAAGTGCTTTATGTATTTTAGCATCTTTTGAGAATCCGCGGTGAGCAAAAGCAGCGCCGGTGTGTGAAGAAGGCTGTGTTTCTGCTTGCCCTAAGATCGCTCTAGATGCAGAATTGATGGCATTGTCGTATTCACCACGCATATGGTATATTTCCGACAAAGTGAGTGAACATTGTGCGGTCATTGCTAAAGTTTGCTCCGCAAATTTCAAAGCGTTTTCGGCGGATTCTAGTTCACCATATTTTCGGAATGTACTATATTCAGCCATATACGCACGCTCTTCGTCAGGCAAAACACGCTTGTAGTCGTCTACACATTGGAGTGCTTTGCATCGGTTTTCTTCAGTTGCCTCTCTGTCGTTAATAACATCAATATAAAAAGTAAAAGCTCTCCAATTCCAAATGTTTCTCTCTATTCTTTCTAATCTGCTGAGTCCAGATTCCACAGCCTTTGTACGCCCTGCTTTGTGCGAATAATAGGTATATCCACTTAGCAAATCGATATTATCACCAAATAAGTCTAGTCCTTTTCCGGTTACATCAGCAGCAAATTCAAAATAATTCAAACTTGCTAGCTCAGATGCTAAGTTGTGATAATCACTGCTGTCGCCTTTGATATCTCCAGCTTTTACTCTTTCGACTAAAGCTAGTAGTATTCTTGTTCTTTGCGATTTATCTTCAGTATTATCGGGTAGACTGGAAAATAGCTCTGAAATGAAATTGTGGGCTTCATCAACATTTCCAATTGCGTCAGAAACTTGCTCGAGTTTCTCCACAGAACCTATGATTTTATCATATTTGAGAATGCGATCTTCCACTTTGTTGAAAGCATTATCATATTCAGCAAGTTTTTCTCGGAGACCCTTCTCCCACTCTTGATATGTTTCGTTTATGCGCGGCTGTACTATTTTAACCGCATTATCTACCTGCGTTCTTAGGTCGTTGCGAAGATCTTTCGCCAGCCTGTCTTGTCGCTCGTCGAAATTTTTAAGCCTATCAACTCCAAGAAAGGCAAAAATAGTTACAACCGCACTGCCTACAATCGGGAGAATTATCTTCATCCAGTCGGAAAAAGTGATTTCCAAAGGTTCTTTAAACTTGAGCTGAAGAAGTATAAATGTTGCGACAAAAAGTGTGAGAACGGCCAAAATAGCGATCAATGCTATTGCTAAAACTGTGTGGGATTTTGTAATTTCGGTTTTTGGACCATCTTTCTTCCGTGTTTCGTTAGAACCTTTTTCAAAAGCCATATAATCACCTTCTTAATTAGAATATTAAAATATACATTATCAAGTATATAAGCGCGGAACTTAGCAAACTCCTTTTGCTCGGGCAAGGAATCGGAAAAGAAAAAAGGACATCCGTAGAGTACGACTGCTGTGCCTGTTTAGAAAACATAAACAAATTGTACATCACGATTGTATCAAACGATATCGTTTTGCTAAAATCAACATGTTCCTCTTAGATGTATTGTTGCAATATATGGCTATTTCAAAATGTTTTAAATATTAGTAGAGTATGCAAAGAAAGCATTTGCTGCAGTGATTTGATGAAATCCGATGTGCAGTATAGATACGCCTCTTGTTTCGGTCATATTGGGCCAATAAATACCATATGAGCAACTCCGTTTGGGATAGAATAACAGCTTCTATATTTATAGACTGCCTTCGATATAAAACTGCAACCATTAATCATCAACTATTACAAGAAATCTTTTGCATGATTATTTGTTTTCAAACAAAACGATAGTAGGGGATGTCGTGTTGGAAGAGAGTACGAAAATTGATAGTGACCCATGCGGGGAAGAGACTATGGATGAGATAGTACCAAATGGTCGCCTTGTTTTAGGAATTATCTGAAAAGCGGACAATAAGTGGCTTAAGAACGCTGGATAGCGAGAGCCGTTTACTTTGATCAAAGCAGACAACTAAGTGGTCGTGGATTTACGACCTGCATCCGTAACCATAAAACAGGGTTTGTATTGAAATCCGGTTTTCTAACTTTCGGGGCCGTATTGAAACATATTGAAGTTTTCTTGACTCCAATCTTGACATCAGGATTAGTGCCGTTTGTTTCGTGTCGGATAATTGATACGGTTCTTTATTCTATGGTAAAAAGAAAACAGATAGATAAGGAGTTGAAAAGCGGAGAAGAAGAGCGTAAAATAATAGGAAAGCACAACATTATTTTTTATGTGTAGTGCAAGAATCATATTAAGGGGGATACTATGGAACTTAAGTTTATAAAGGCTGATGGACATAAGGTAATTGCGGCTGGCTCAATTATTGGATTCTCAGAAAACCCGGAGTTTGTGTTCGACTTACATGATGCGAACAGATTTAGTTTTACACTAAAACTGGTTTTTGAAGAAAAGGGAGGGAAGGAACCTTCCATCAACAGTGATGTGTGCGATGATAGTATCACTATCCACTGCATGGATTTCAAAAACTCATTAGGTACTGGTTTTATCAAACCCGTTGAGCTTGCTACTGTGGGTGGTAAAAAAATATTTTTTAAATTCGTAGCTTATAACATGAAAGAATTGCCTGTCTTAGAATACACATTTTACGAAGAATAGGCGGTGAAAATTGTGGCTGTAGAAAATAAAGTAAGTCAGCAAGATCCCGAAAAACTGACAGAACTTATCACTTCACCAGGGTTTGATAAGCTAAATGATGAATTGAAGGGTAAAGCTCTTTCTACCTTTCAGGAGACAAAGGCAAATAACGCAGAAAAAGAGACTGGGTTTTTAGGACGACTATTTGGCAATAGGTCGGAGAATATTTCTTTGTACATAGCATTTATCATTAGTGTTGCATTAATAATCGTGGGTCTGATTTATATTTGCATCTCACCGGACTATAAGGAAAATACAAATTTGGAGTTTTGGCAGATTATTGGACCGATTATTACTGGCGCGTTAGGATATATTTTTGGTGCGGGATCTAGAAAATGAGCAAACAACACCGGTCAATATACTGACCAATGATAGGGGGACAGACCTCGGATATAAACCGAATTTATCTCACCAGACCTCCTCTTGAAGAGCCGAGGTGCTTACCATTCTTAAGAATCTTACATAGTAAAAAAATACTGTGACTCTAGTAGGCTGATTTGTGTTCAACAGTGTTCTGTTAATAATACCGGACGATACTGTTGACATTTTGGGGAGAATCCTCTACAATAAAGTTGTACTTAGGTTTGATTGCAACCCCATTTGGGGTACAGGTTTGATGCACTAGGTCGGAATTACTCTTTAAGGGTAATTCCGCCTTTTTTATTTGTACGATAATGAATAAACCCCAACGGCAATAAAAGACCGTGTCAGTTTTCCGTTTTCGGAATCGGCACGGTCTTTTTTGTTATATAAGGACAAAAATCAAAGAAAGGACGGATGAAACCATTGGCGACACAACCCCTGATCCGTGTCAGCTGTGTGAACAAGGGCGAGAAGATCGGCCTTGTTGCATACGCAGACCTGATCGTGCACGACAAGGATAATACCATCGTGGCGCTGCGCATCGGAGGCTATCCGGAAGCGGTGCAAGGTATGAGCGATATTATCATTGCCGGCTGCGATCTGGAGCTGCAGGGATCACGCAAAACCATCAGAGTGACAACCAAAGGGCACAAGCATTACGAGCGAAAGCTATCCCATGACGGTGTGTATGCCGAGGCGATGCACTATCTCAAAGATGATGTTCCCAACACAATCATGATAGGAGATGATGAATCAGAAGGCACGAAAGTGGCCTTAAAGAAAAACTTATACTTCTTTTGCAACAATCAGGACGAACTGTTTTCAGAGCTGGACCGCAAGTTGGCGGTACCCCTGATCCCGGAGTTCAAAGACTATTTCCTTTTGGAGCTGCAAGCACGTAACATCCTGCAAAAGCTCAAGGTGTATTCTCTCGGCAGGCAATTTGAAGCGTGGCACATGAATATCACCGAAGACGAAACGGAAGTAACCCAGGTGCTGGAGGACGGTCTGAAATCCGGAGGAATTGCTATCCCGGGCACCCATAAAGGCAACCTTGCTATCCTTCAGAATATCAGTTCGTTCACCCAGTACCTGCAGGAATTTGGCTCACTCATAGCGGACCGCATTCAAAAATGCTTTCCGCCCCGGTTTAACCCGGCTGAGGAGACCGTATCCCCGGAGATAGTGGAAGTCAACGACTGTGTCCGGCAACACGCAGGATACTCTCTGTTTGATGCTCAGCTTGGTGCAGCAGAAGCGCTAAAAAGACAGTTAGAGACTGACAAAATGGCTTTGCTGGTGGCAGAGTGCGGTACCGGTAAGACAAAGATCGGTGCAACTGCGCTGTACGCTTATCAGCACGCCAATCCCAAACGGCGGGTATATGATAAGGCGTTCAATGTGGTTATCTGTCCGTCACATATCACCGGCAAATGGGTTCGGGAGATCCAAGAGACTATCCCCAACAGCTATGCCCGGCATGTAACGACCATGGCAGAGGTAGATGCACTCTACACCTACTACCGGCAAAAGAACAAAACCGTTTACTGTGTTCTTTCTAAGGAAACGGCCAGAAACGGTTATATGCGCAAACCTGGTGTTACCTGGGACCCGATCCGAAAAGGTTTTGCTTGCCCACACTGCGGCTACATTCAGGAGATGGAGCTGATCACCGATGCAGTACATTGTACTGTCAAGGCGGATGCTCACTTCTTCCTCAATGAGAACAGCAAAAATCACCGTTGTCAGAATAAATCGTGCAACGAGATCCTGTGGACGATGCTCAATACCAAGGATCTTGCCCCCGAGCGTAACGAATGGGTGCGTATTGGCAGTTATGGCTTTGTCCATCGGAAATTTGCATGGCAGGCCTATAATGTCTGCAAGTCTCCGTCAGCGCAGGAGAAAATTGCAGAGGTTGCAGAAAATCCCAAAGGCGTATTCCCGGCTCCCGGTGCTTTTGACCGGTTTCCACTTTCTTCTTATATCAAAAAGAAGATCCGCAGGATCGATGGTTTGATCGTGGATGAGCTGCACCAATATTCCGGTGAAAGCGCTCAGGGACAGGCAATGGCAGAGCTGGCAGGCATCGCCGATAAGGTAATCGGTATGACAGCCACCCTCGTCAACGGATACGCAAAGGGCATCTTCTATCTGCTGTTCCGGCTTAAATCCCATCTTATGCTGCTGGATAACCAGAAGTATGAGCAATCAAGAGACTTCTGCTATCAATACGGTGTGGTGGAGGAATTGTACGAAGTGGAATACCCATCGGACTACAATGCCACCTCCAAAGCCGTCAAGCGGAAGGTTCGTGAAAAGTTCCTGCCCGGTATCTCGCCGATCGTGTACTCCCGTTTCCTGCTGGAAAACGCGGTGTTCCTATCGCTGGCGGATATGGGCAAAGAGCTGCCCGACTATGAGGAGATCCCCATATTCTGCAAATTGGAAGAGGAAGTAAAGGAAGAATACAAACGCCTGGAGAATGAGTTTAAGAAAATCATGACCCGGGATAAGAAAATCGGCAACCGTATTCTATCCAGCTATATGAATCTTCTATCTGCCTATCCGGATCAGCCTTACGGACACGAACCGATCTACAATCCACTTGTGAGAACAGAAAAAGAGGCTTTAATCCTGCCCAAAGAGATTGGTGACGACAAGACCTTGCATCCCAAAGATGTGGCTGTCATTGATCTTGTGGAGAGGAAAATTGCTGCCGGTGAGAATGTTATCATCTATACTGCCTGGACACGGCTTGATTCCCAAGACAAGCTGTTCCGGGAGCTAAATGAGCGTAACATTCCCACTGTGATTCTAAGGCCTACTGTTCCCACTACAAAGCGGGAGGAATGGGTGGAAAAGCAGCTGAACAAAGGTGTCCGTGTACTTATTACCAATCCGGCCCTTGTGGAGACCGGCTTGGATCTGAACGCATTTACGACCCTTGTGTTCTTTAACATTGCCTATAATCTCTACATCTTCCGACAAGCCTCCCGCCGTAGCTGGCGAATCAATCAGACCGCACCCAGAGTCGAGGTGTATATGTTCTACTATGAGTACACCATGCAACACAGAGCATTGCGGCTTATGGCCTCTAAGCTATCTGCAGCAACGGTGATTGAGGGTAACATCTCCGATGAGGGCCTTGCGGCTATGTCTGATTGCGAGGATTTGACAACCCAGCTTGCTAAGGAACTGATGTCGGGCCTCCGGGAGAATGTGGAAGAACTGGCAGCCAGCTTTAAGAAAATGGCGATCCTGGGCAATCGGGAGGAAGAACCTGCGTCTGTGCAAATTCCTGCAGAAGCAATAACTGCGGCAGAACCACAGCCGGAAATACTGACAATCCAAACTGTTTTACAGCCAAATATTCAAACCATAAAAACCAATGGCAAAAAGTACGACACAGGTCAACTATCACTGTTCGACCTTGTTGCGTAGCTATGCCCTTGGTTTTAATTTTTTAAGGAGGATAATCCGTGAAAATAACAGCAAACCGCAAAAATCTTTTACAGGCTGTACGGACAGCCTTAAAAGCTGTGGGTAATGAGCAAGTGATTGAAGAACTGGGTGGTCTTCTGATAGAAGCAGAAGAAGCCACCGGTATCATCTCCATCACCGGCTCCAGCATCCACACCCAAATCCAATGCAGGCTCCGCAATGAGCATGTCTTAGAAGGCGGATCTGTGGTAATGAGTCCGGTCGTTGCAGATATGCTGAAGCTGCTGACCGGGGAAACTGTGGAGATCGGAAGCGTTTATAACCGCATGGAGATCAAATCGGGTACGGCAAAGTACAACGTTGCCACGCTGGAGGCAGATAAGTATCCCAAGATGCAGTTCCCGTTCCCAGAGGACTTCATCACCGTCAAGGGCATCAACGCCCTCATCAAGCGCACAGCCTTTGCCACAGACACCCGCACGAAGGATACCAGCAGACGATCTATGGAATTCGTCAAACTGTCCTTCCAGCGCGGCAAAACCATTGCTGAGGCAACCAACGGTAATATCGCTGCTATCTCCCAGACACCCCACGCATCGGGCGGTAATTTGGATATCGTGCTCCACGAGAGCGCACTCAATATCCTTGCTAACGCAGTTTCCCCCAATGATGAATTGTATGTGGGCGTGACCGGCGGTTTTGCCGTCTTCATGAAGGAGGATCTTTGTTTTTCTTCCCAACTGTTCGACGGTGATTTCATTGAGGGCAGCAAGCTGATGTCTTATGTCAAACCCAAGTACAAGGCAACGGTGGACGCAGGCGAACTCTACGAACTGACGGCGAATGTAGCGTCTATTTTGTCCGGTTCGGATGACCAGTGCGTCAATATGACCATTGGTAACGACAATTTGACTATGCAGACGAAGAACGCTACCAGCGAGTCCAAATCTGCGATCAAGGCAACCGGCACAAGCCCTACCGGCGAAAGTGGCTATAACTTCAAACCGAAGTGGCTGCTGGATTGTCTCAGACAGGTTACCGGTCCGCTAAATGTGCTGCTGGATGACAGAGGTTTTCTGCTTTTGCAGGCAAATCAGAGTATGTACTGCGTCTGTCCCAGACGGCCTGTGCATGTCCGTATTCCCGAAAAGAAGGAAAAGAATCCCAAGGAGACCAAAGCCGAAAAGAAACCCAGAACCAAGAAAACCACAAAAGCCAAAGTAGAAGTAGCCGCTGCGGCCTAAGAAAGGAACGAACTTATGTTATATGGAAAAATGAATGCGGTGATCGCGCAGGTCAGCAGTACCCTTGCAGAGCGTGGAGAGCTGGTACATACGATTGCTCTTGCCTTGCTTACCCGGAAGAATCTGTTTGTTTTGGGTGAGCCGGGACAGGCAAAGTCCCAGGCTATCGATACCTTCCGCAGCCATATCGTGGGTGCGAAGCAGTTTGATATCCTGATGAGCAAAGGCATTGATCAGGAGCAGCTGTTTGGCAGACTGGATCTTGCCAGCATTATTCCCGGCAATGTATCCAACTCCCGGCTGAAGAATGATCCCAAGTATGAAGCCATGCGTGTCCAGATGAAAACGCTCATGGACACAGCAGCAACGGAACAGGACTATATGCAACTGGCACAGCTCCAGAGCAATATGCTACGTTACCGCAATGCAATGGCTTTGTATCATCAAGGCAATCCTGAGATCCTGACAGAGGGTAAGATCCCGGACAGTCATATCTGCTTCCTGGACGAACTCTTCAAGGCAAACGACGGCGTCCTGAACAGCCTGCTGAAGGCTCTCAACGAGAGGAAATACACCAATGAGGGTGTTACCATGCGTATTCCTGTGATAAGCTTCTTCTCTGCCTCCAATGAGATCCCCAATTTCAACAATCCGGAGGAGAATTGCCTGCGGGCGCTGTATGACCGCTTTGACTTCAAGGTCTGTACCTCCAATGTTGAGGATAAGGAGAACCGCATGAAGATTCTTGCAGCAAAGAGAAACGGTATCGGCGACACCATGGCCGCTACCATCACGCTGCAGGAATTGGAACAGATGCAGGCGGAGGTAAAAGTTGTAAAAGTGCCGGCATCCATTGATGTGCTTGCTGACAACATTCTTTGTGAGCTGCGACGGAAGGATATCGCGGTTTCTGACCGTACCTTCTTTAACTATGCTCCGGTGGTGCAGGCGCAGGCATGGCTTGCCGGTCGGGATACTGTGACCCCGGCTGACCTGAAGGCGTTGGTCAACTATCTTTGGAATAAGCCTGAGGAGCGTGCGGTCATCAGCGAGGTCATTGACAAGCTGGTCACCAATCCTTTGGGGGACAAACTGGATGCACAGCTTGCCAAGGCCTATGAGTTGCGTGATCAGTTCATCAGAAGCACAGACAAGAACAAGGCATTGTTGGACTTCCGTACAGGTCTTTTGAACGTCTATGAGAAGCTGGATAATCTCCGCAACGGACTATCTGAGAATGATCCGGCCATCACCGCCATTAACAGCACACTGGCAAGCGTCGAAAGTATCAGCAAGGATATCCATTCCAAAACCCGTTTTACTTATCTGCCCATGGCGGAGCTTGCCGCTATGAAAAACTTTTAGTCAAAAATCAAAGATGGAAAGGAATCAATCACTATGTTAAATCTTGTTGCTCTTACCGGAAGAATTACCCACGATCCTGAACTGCGTAGGCTGGACTCCGGCGTGCCGGTTATGAATTTTTCCATCGCCGTGCAGCGCAATTACAAATCCGGGGAGGACTATCCCACGGATTTCATTGATTGCGTTGCCTGGCGCGGCACCAGTGAATTTATCGGCAAGTATTTTAAGAAGGGCTCCATGATCACGGTTGTTGGTACTTTGGAGACCCGCAGATTTGTTGACAAGGACGGCAACAACCGCAAGGCGGTTGAGGTCAATGTACGGGATGCCCACTTTGGCGACAGCGCCAAGAAAGACAATGGCGCTGCCGGCGAGCAGAGTGCGCCCTCCGGCTACAGTGGCTTCGAACCTGACTTCGGTAGTGGCGACCTCCCTTTTGAGGGTGGTTTTCCTCCCTTTGGCGGTTAAGTGATACACCTGCGGGCAAGGCTTTCCTTGCCCGTGGGCTCCTAAACATTTCACAATGGAGGAAAACCTATGAAATATCGAAAACTGCCTTTTCATGATCTGCCGAGCGCAGACAACTGGCTGACAGATGCACTTCTGAACCGACAGTCCGCAGCAGACCGTCTTCTGGAAACAACTCGCCTGACGGATCTGATCTATATTGGCTGTTCCTTTGAAGATGTTTGTTACGGTACGCAACGGGCTGACCAACCGGTGAATGCAGAAACCCTTGCGGCAGATGTATTTGCTGCTTTGTTTTCTCCCGTGCTGCGCCGTAAGGACACCGACAGTGTGAACCTGCGTCAGCGGTTCTTTAACAAGCCGGTTTTAGATCGACTGCTTTCGGACGACCGCTTTGAAAGCTTGAAGAGTATGTGCGAAAACAAGGAATTGCCTTCTTACGCGGCGGCAGCCAGCTTCGCACATTCCCTGAATTCAGCTCTGGTGAATAAACCTTACACGCCACAAGTGCATTATCTGCAAATCATTAGTATGCTGGAAGACCAGGTTAAGCAGACCTTGGATAAGCTCCGGAAAGCCAAAGACGGCACTGCACCAATGACAGCCCAAAAGCAGATGGAACAGTACAAGCGCGTGTACGCCAAGCTATCCCAAATCGAAGATCTGAAGCAAAAGTTGGCCGTCGATGCCCTTTGCCATATTCAGAGTATTGGAGATGAGATCAGTTCGGCTATAGACGCTGCTGAAAATGCTGCAGAGGAAGTCACTTGCATTATGACTGCTTGGGGCACCGATGTAGGAGAAATGAAATGTACACCTGTCAATAAAGACCTTTTGCAACGGGTCAAGAAAAGCGAGGAGCTTCTGCGGATCGCGCGCTCCTTGGGCAAGTACAGAGAAATTATCGCGGATAAGCGGAAGAATGGCTATGCTTATGGCAGAGGCGAGAAGTATGACCTGACCCATGGCAATGACATCAACAATTGTTTATCTTCGGAACTTGCTCTTTTGGGAACACCGGAAACTCAGGTGCTGTTCGTTCGTAAATACGAGCAAAAGCGGTTGACGCAGTATCAGAAGCGGACACAAATCGTCAAAGGCAAAGGTGATATGATCGTCCTTGTTGACGAAAGTAGCAGTACCCGAAGCGTGCAGGCATGGGC
This sequence comes from Faecousia sp., assembly GCA_045604325.1. Classification (GTDB taxonomy): domain Bacteria; phylum Bacillota; class Clostridia; order Oscillospirales; family Oscillospiraceae; genus Faecousia. The sequence continues at coordinate 39,468 of JAZUNW010000025.1, forward strand.
GAAAGCCTTCGCACTGGCAATGCTGGATATTGCGTCTAAGGACAACCGCAAGTTTGCGATGGTCCACTTTGCCAATGCCGATAATGTGAAGACCGATCTGTTTGAGCCGGGCCGTTATTCTGCAGAGGACATTCTGCGGGCTGCGGAACAGTTCTTTGGTGGCGGTACGGATTTTGAAGCACCGCTGACCGAGGCACTGCGTCTTATGGAAAAAGGTTATGAAAATGCCGACATTACCATCATCACCGATGGCGAGTGCCGCATCAGCAATGAATTTGCGGAGCAATTCCGCAATGCAATGCTGAAACACAAGGCAACTGTTACCGGCATCCTTTTGGATAAGGATAGCCCCTGCGGTAAATCCCTGGAACCGTTCTGTGATAAGATCTACCATTCCAAGGATATCACCGAGGAAGAAATCGCCCGTCAAATTCTTAGCAACAGAGCCTAAAAACCAAGCACCCTGCTCCTTTTGGGGCAGGGTGTAATCGTAACAATAAGATATGTGATGATGAGCATAATAAAAACTATGTTACTAGATTCCAATGTAGTTAATGCAAATAATACTGAAGCCAGTTACCTTTTCCGTATATCAAAATCACATGTGACAAGTTGGCGGACGCACATTATTAAAGAGGCTATCTATAGAATGAAAGTCCCGGCAGACGATCTGCCGGGACATAAAATTATATTGCGACTTTTTGTTTGCTGGTTAGATAATCTCTCCAATTTGTGGGGAAACCCATGGTGTCAATCCTTACAGCGGGATACTTCCGAATAAAGGCTTCCAACTGGTCAACAAAATCCTCCCAATGTTCGTCGTGCGGAATCAACAAAGAGATGCAAACTAGCACACTGTAGATACGGATGTTTTTGATTCCGGCTAGTCTATGTTGCTTATATAAAGTCGGTGTCTTAGTGAGTTTGGCATTGTACAGACGTCCATAATGGGCACAAAGGTTACGGACATAAGCAATGCTTTCAATCCAGCTTTCAAAGTAAGGATAGGGGACCCCGTATGTAGATGCAATAGCTTTCTTGTCCTCGTTTTTCATGTTCTTAAAGAATTTAGACAGGGCGCCGAAGCTAAATAACTCAACCAATGCATACATGGGGATTTTTCCACCCTTATAGTTTGTCTGGAAGTTACGGACAAACGGGGATTTCCGATTCCGATTAATTTCGTGATTGATATCTTCTAAGAAAGCAGCATGATGTTCGGCATTTTGAAAGTTTGCAGGATCTTCATAACCCAGCACACCGTACTTGCTAGAGAAATAATTGGCAAGGCGGCAACGCAAATTGACCTCAATCCGCTCAATCATTGCAAAAAGAAGTTGACGGAAATTGCAGTTAAACTTGTAAAGCTGAACGATTTGAGAAAAGGAAGCACCTACATTGTAGTTTCCGTTTTTAGGTTTTAACCCAAGACTATATGCTTTGATAAGACGGAAATACGATACGTCATTCAGAAATGACTTTGCATATTCTTTATCTTCAATGATCAAACCAAGATCACACAGATTTTGAATTTGCTCGTCAACAGTCAATGGAGCCTGATGTTCTTTCTCTGGCATAATAATACTCCTAAAATTAAATGACCCGACGTGGTACGCATTGTTAAGAGGCGTGTCGGGTTCTGTTGACATAAATTATATACTACTTTGAGTATAATTACAAGTACTTTGTTGAAAAATTTTTTACAGGCGATATCAATGCTCGTTCTAATTTTATGCCAGAACGCCAAAAAGTTGTCTGGTGAGTCCATACGGAAGGAAAAATGATGTGTATATGACTATCCACACCAAAAGGTTACTGTAAACTGCTCTACGAGTTAACATAATTCTAGATGTGCATTGTGGTAAAATTGCATAGGAACTTCATTAAGTGAAGTTCTTTCGATGCAATCAATACAATAGCCTGTTAAGCGAGGGGAATGTTGATTTGTTTAGAACCCTTTGTGTAGTTCAACAGGTTCAAATAAATAAGGGGGCACGGCCAACCCCTTAGCCGCACCCCCTATAAAAAGGACATCATCATTATACCATCTGTAAAATGCTTGTCAAATTTAAGCGGCCCTTTTTTGAAATTTATTTTTGTTCGGAAAATTCTAAGAATTGCAGGAGGTTGACAAGCTTCTCTACGCACAGTATAATAAAAGTGTAATTAGGTTTGATTTCAGTTTCCCTTCGGGGAAATAAGGTATGATGCAAAAGGTTGGAGTTGTCCTATTGGGGATAACTCCGCTTTTTTGTTTATCCGTTTAGGCGGCGATCATTGAATAAATCCAATCGGTAATTACAGAATTGACCGGCTTTCACTCTGCGGAGATGGGAGCCGGTCTTTTTTTGTTTTACAAATAAAAAAGAAAGGACGAGCAAAACCATGAGTGAAACCAACAACCCCTTGAACGACTTTTTGAACATGCAGGAGGATGCGCAGCCTATGTTTGGCGGTTTTCCGTTTCCTGCGGCAGTTCCGGAGGCCGTTCCCACAACCCCTGAAACCCCTGTTCAGCCCGAAACCCCACAGCCTGCTGCAACTGTAACAGCACCCACACAGGGATCACTGTTTCAAGCAGCAATGGCACAGACCCCTGCAGGCCAGCAAACGTCAGTACCGTCTTTTCCAGAGAAGGTAGAAACGACTGCACCGCAGCCGGTACTGCAGATAACCCCCGCAGCCTACTCCGCTCCGGAAATTGCCAACGTACCGGACCCGCTTTCCGCGGCGCTTGCCAAGGCAAAGCAACAAGGAGATGCCCGCCTGGTGCAGGCCTGCGCCGACCGTGACGCAATGTTCGTTTACGGCAAGGCTAAGGACCCCATCACTGACCGGGACTGCACCTTCGAGGATCTGCGGGAAAAGTACGAGGCAGACTTCCCGGAGCTGTCTGAGGCAAAGAAAGTCGAATGGAGCGTGACCTACGGTAAGGAAACGAAAACCATCGTCAATCCCGGCTCAGACAAGATCTATGATGTCAAGGCGGAAATGGAAAAATCCAAGAAGTTCATCGATGGTATTAAGAAAGCCAAATCCGAAGCAGAGAAAAATCCCGAATGTATCGTAAAACCCCGTATCAAGGCCCAAAGCAAGGGCGACGTGATTCCGCTGTCTTCCTACAAAGAGTTCTGTTCCACAGAGGAGGAAGCGCGAGGAAGCAGTAAAGCCATCGTTCTCCTCCCGTCTTCGGACGGGAGGGTATATCAAATGCGAAAGACACCGGTAGGCATTTTCACAGCTCAGGCAGGCAAACTGCCTGAGTTTCCGGAGATCAAGCCGGGTTTTCAGATGGGCTTGCCGAAAATCCCTATGCACCTTCTGATGCTTATTTGGGATTTCTTCGCCAAGCTGTCTGAGCACTATGAGCTGGAGGCATTGGTACATATCCTCTACGATACGAACGCAGGAGAGTACACTGTGAGAGTTCCCAAACAGAAACTGACCCATGTCAGCGTCGATTCGGAGCAGGACGAAGCATATCCCGAGCACATGATCCATGTGATGGATATTCATTCCCACAACACCATGCCTGCAAAGTTCTCCCCGGTAGACGATGCAGATGAAAAGCCAACACGGCTGTATGCAGTGATGGGAATGCTCCACAAGGCATTTCCGGATATCTGCGTGCGCGCAAGCTGTGCAGGTCACTACATCTCGGTTGATCCCGTGGATGTCTTTGACACCAAGGCAACGAACCATACCCATCCTGCTATCTGGGATGATCAGATCGCCCTGCCGGACCCTAAAGAGCTTAGCAGCATGACCCCTGCAAGTGAAAAGTTTACTGGCCAGCGGCGCTTCTTCCGGTTGGGTACAGGCGTATGAAATATTCCCGTACAGCTCCTGTTAAGATCATCGTCATCGGTGCTGGTGGTACCGGCGGATATGTCATACCCCATTTGTACCGGCTGGGCTACGCCTCCGGGCGGCCGATTCGAATCATCGTATGCGATGGCGACATTGTGGAAGAAAAGAATCTGATCCGCCAGAATTTTGTCCAGCAGGATATCGGACAGAACAAAGCACAAGTGCAGGCCCAGCGGTATTCCGCAGCCTTTGGAATCGAGTGTGAGTATATCCCGGACTTCATCGAGACGGATGAGAAGCTCCTGGAGCTTACCACGCCGGATTTCAAAGCAAGGTATCACGGAAACGCTACAGAAGCGCAACGGGTTATCTTGCTTGGCTGTGTGGATAACAACCGTTCCAGGCAGATGTGCCACCGGATATTTCAGCAACAAACGGATTTGGTCTATATTGACTCCGGTAACGGAGAGCATACAGGTCAGGTGGTTTGCGGTGTCCGGCAGAATGGTAGAACCACATATAAGCCGGTTGGCTCACTGTATCCTGATGTGCTGAAAGAGGAAGACAAATTTCCGTCGGAGCTTTCCTGCGCAGAGCGAACAGTATCGGCCCCTCAGTCGGTAACTGCCAATCTAACCGCAGCAACAGCCATGATCGGTTTTCTCTACAATCTTCTGATCGTGGGAGAACTGACTACCCGGTATGTGACCTTCTCATCCAAACAAATCAATATGCGCGCAGAGCTTACCAAAAAACGCAAGCGCAGTAAATGTACAAAATCCAAAGAAAGAAAGGAATAGACTATGCAAGAGTCCAGAAATTTCGTTATGTCCTACGAAGAAAGCGAATGCCGGATCGACGGTTTGAACGGCATTCTCAAGACCGTGAAAGTCCAGGAGCGTTTGCCGGATGGTAAATTAAAGCTCGTCCACACCGATATGCATTTTGTTTCCCATGATACTAAACCTGGTTTCCGGGATCTGCTGAAGTTCTTTAAGTGGCCTTCTCAGATGAATGGAAGGAGGGCTGCGTAATGGGTCGCGGTTATTGGGTGCCTCCTAACCATGAGCAGCTTGTGGCATCGGATGGTTTTTATGTGGAAGCGGACAGTGTGTACGGCGGCGATATTTCCGCCGGCTGGGAAATTTTTCTCGAAACGGTCTGCCGTAAACTGAAGATCAAGGACGGCACGTTCCGGAAGGTATGCCAGTGGAAATCCTGCGGTATGGGACAGAGTCGGTTTGTGCTGCTCCAAAACCGCCATGTAGATATCATTGCGGAGGATTCAGACGGCTATGTAGCTGTGTACGCAATTATCCCGGAGGACAATGCTGCTCCGGGCTTTGCCAAACGTTCTTTCCCACGGTATCTTACTATGCTCAAAGAAACACTGATCGAACTGTGCCCGGATGCCGTATTCAAGCGGCAAAATTACCGGTATTTACAGAAGGTCGGTTAAAAATCCACGGACTGCACACCTGGTGCGGTCCTTTTTATTGGAGGAATCATGTCTACTGACAAGGAACAACAACCGATAACTGCCTTTTGCCTAAAGGAAATCGAAGGCTCCAAAACGCTGATTATGACCGTTTCCGGTCAGCTTCCCAAGCTGCGTGCTGTGTATGAAAAGTACAAGGGCACCGGATTAAAACGGGAGGTTGACTCTCTGCTGGATCTGCAGAAAGCAGTCAACCAGCTGCTGGAGGAATTTCCTGCATTGGTGCTGCAGCTTAACGAGTACGGAGACGAGGACCTTGCCAAAACCACGGAGCGGTTGTACGGTGTGCTGAAAAAGTACAACTGGCTGGCACCCGACTACACATCGCTCTGTGGTGCGCTGGAGAGCTTTGCAAAGAGCCTTCCGACTGCAGATCACAATATCAACACGGCAAAGCTGGCTCATCTAATGAACCGTGCCCGTATGGGCTACTTTCCAACAGAGCCATCCCATGTGCAGTGTCTGAAGGAAGCGATCTCTTTCCCGGCAGAACCGGTCAATCTGATCGATCCCTGCTGTGGTGAAGGTATCGCATTACACCTATTCTCAGAGGGCACACAGGCCCGGACATATGGAATTGAACTCGATGAAATACGCGGTGAGGAAGCCCAAAAGCGGCTTTACCGTGTAGGCTTCGGCAGTTTCTTCCATTCCCGGGTCAGCCTGAATGCTTTTCAAGGACTATGGCTCAATCCGCCTTATTTGTCTGTTCCATCGGAAACCGGCAGCAGAAGGCTGGAAAAGAGCTTCCTTGCGGATAGTATGCGGCTTTTACAGACCGGTGGCATTCTGGTATACATCATTCCGTACTATCGGGCCACACCGGATGTATGCCGTGTACTGTGCGAGAACTTCACAGATCTGCGGGTACACAAATTCATTGGGAAGGAATTTGAACGCTTTAAGCAGGTTGCCTTTATTGGTATTAAAACCGAACGGCATGAGGCAGAACAGATGGCAAAACGGCTGTCAGAATATATGCTGAGCGCTGAGAATATCCCTCCCATAACCCAACTGCCGAAGGCGTGCTACACAATGCCCCCGGCAAAGAAAAAGGTAGAGCTGTTCAAAGGTGCCGTCTTTAATGTGTCGGAGCTTGCAGATCAACTGAAAAAATCAAAGAGCATTGAAAGACTGTTTGAGGCCAGTACCCTGGATAACCGGCAGCGCCGTCCGTTGCTGCCGCTGAACCTGTCGCAAGTCGGTTTGGTAGGTGCCAGTGGAATGATGAACGGACTTGTAGAATGTGATACCCCGCACATCATCAAGGGCCGTATCGTTAAGGAGAAGAAAACCAAGGTCGGTGCCGAGGATAACGGCAAGACCTCCTTACGGGAAATCACCTCTAACAGACTTATTTTCAATGTGTTGACATCTGCCGGGCTGAAATCGCTCGGCTAATCCATCCAAAAGAAATGAGGATAAGTCAATGTTAATTATACCCAAAAACAATCTGGGTGGTGGTCAGATATGACCATGACCATGGATCTGAACCTTCTTAGAAATCATCTGGAACAGTCTGAACCCCGAAAAGAAGAGGCTGGTGACGGCCTGGATAACCCGGCACTGGGACTTTCGGAAGGCGTCAAATACCTGATCCGGAATGTGATCGTTCCATTGAGCCGAAAGGAGAAGATTCATTCGGCGAATCTGGATTTTTCCAAGTTCACCAATACAGATCTGTCAGACCTATACGACTACTATTACGACAATCATTTTGATGGCAGTTCTGCCTGGTACAAGCTCAAGGCGTTTTATCTGCAATGCCGCGAAGCACCGTCCCAAGCAGCACCGATCCGGTATTTGTAGGAGGCGTGCGATGTTTGAAGAGATCTACGGTCTGGAAGAGATCATCCAGATGATTGCGTTGGAGAAGATATTTTATGACTATGATGCATCCTACACAGGCGGTGTCATCAATGGTGACAACTTCTTCGAAACAGCAGTAGAAACTGTTTATGAGATGTGCGACCATGTGGAATTTCTGGATTACACAGAAAGCACACTGCACTTCTTCAGCTTTCCGGAGATGCGTCGGTTTTACAGCCTGTGCAAGGAACACAGCAAGAAAAATCACATCAAATTTCAGAAGAATCCGTATATCAAAGATGCCATGAATTTTGTGACGGCAGCCATAGAGTGTTCCGGTATGCGCAATGTGGCCTGGAATTATTGGATCCCGCCCAAGCTTGTGAAAAAACGGCAACACCAGTTTCTCATCGAGACCGGAATGTATTTTCAGGAATGGATCGAGCTTATCGCAATCCTTTTTGAAATACGGCAGTATTTTGAGGAAAAGTGTGAAGAACTCAGGCAGGCATTGTATCCAGCGCTTACCCTTGTGAAGCCGACGGAAACCCCGCTTGCTGAAACAGCAGAAAGGAAAGCCGCATGACAGAAAATGAAGTAATCATTCACATTAAAGAAGATAAATCCGTCCGTTTGGAGCTGCGGGAAAACGGCACCGTACGGACAAAGATGATCACACCGGAAACCCTCTTTGCGTGTATCAAAGGCAGTATTATCAAGGAACCCATATCCACAGGACTTCTTCCTCCCAATATCATTTGCGTGAAGGCAGATGAAACCGGGATGCGGTATGCCGTGGTGGAGCACCTGTATGACAAAGCGGACATCACCTATTTTAAGACCGAGTACAAGGATTTTCCATTACCGCGTTTGCTTTTTGGTTTTAGGATCGAGCCCGGCGGACGGATCTCTGCGGTCAATATGGGTGTGCCTGCTCTTGGTAAACTGACACCGGAAACGCCTATGTACTACTATCCTTTTTCCAACGTGGCAAAGTTCTCCCTGTGTACGGGATCGAATACTTTGCCGAATATCAAGACCCTGCAAAGCCTATACCATCTGCCGGAGTTTATTCTGTCCTGGCCGGACAATGATGACCGGTACAGCAGTCAGTATAACAAGATGCGGATGGAACGGCGGGATCTGATGGAACACCTGCGGGATAAGGACAGACAATACTACTACGACAGCGTTTTGGTGCCCATGCCCAAGACAACACTCAAGGACTTCCTGTAAGGAGAACATTATGACAGAAGAACAAACAAGAGCACTGGAATACCCCTTTACATTTCAGGAGATCGAATGGCGGGTACTGCGTGTTGCCAAAAGCAACCCCAAAAAGGCGCAGGTAGCTGCCTATGTGGACTCCCGGGCCATTCAAAACCGGCTGGATGCTGTTGTTGGCCGGGAGAACTGGCAAAATACATTTGAGTCCGTAGTTGGTAACAACAACGGAACGACCGCTCATATTTGCCGGATCAGTATTTACTATCCGGAGCGTGGCGAGTGGATTACCAAGAGTGACGGTGCCGGATGTACCGATGTGGAGCCTATCAAGGGTGGCCTGTCCAATGCGTTTAAGCGTGCAGCCTCTATGTGGGGCATGGGCAGATACCTGTATGGTCTCAAAAATATCTGGGCCAATATCGATGAATACAAAATGATCGATCAGGCATCCTATCCGGAACTGGAGAAACGGTATAACCAGTATGTAAATCAGCTCCTGGAAAAATCTCCTACCAAGGGTAATCAGCAGCAAACCAATGGAGCAAGGCAAGATGGTCCCAAGCAACCGGCGCAAAAAGCACCTGCAGCGCAGCAGGCTGCATCCGGCACCAATCTACCCAACGGAAGATTCAGCGGCGCACCTGCACGGCCTGCGGATGGAAAGTCACAACCTCTGCAGCAAAACGGCTGCAGGATCATCGGTCTGCAAGTGACCCGGGGTGCCAAGTCCAGCCAAACCCTGGTGACACTGGAGAATGCCCAGGGTAAACAGCTGACCGGCTACATCCAGGGAGAGCCGCCCCTCAGACAGGGACAGATCATGCTTAATCCCAAGATCACTACCAAGAACAGCCCGGTTGTCGGTAATTACAACATTATCGAAGAATATCAACTGGCTGCATAATCTGCCGGGAGGTAACTATGAAACCAATTACAGCAATGAAAATCACAGGTCTGACATTGACCAACTTTCGTAACCATACTGAAACAAGACATTTTGATTTCGGCGATCTTAGCTACATAACCGGACACAACGGCACAGGCAAGACCACCATGGCCCACGCCATCTGTTATGCCCTCTATGGGGTGAGCTACTACGGCGAGCAGAAGATCGATCGGCTGATGAACGAAACGGCAGACAACGTGCAGGTCAAGCTGGACTTCATTGACCAGGATGGCGGTGTACACAGCCTGGTTCGTTCCCGCAGCGGCGACAAAGGCTCTGCGACCTACGACGGCTACACCATCAACCAAAGCGGCATTGAACAGCTTTTCGGCGATAAGAATACTTTCATCGCCATGTTCAATCCCACTTATCTTGTTGAGAATATGGGGCCTGATGGCCGGGATCTGATCCTGCGTCACTTAAAGCCCGTTTCTCAGCAGGAGGTGTTGGCTGCGATCTCTTCATTCAGCGGTGCATTGGAAGGTCTGAATCTGGAAACCAATTCTCCGGAACAGATGCTGAAGGATGTCCGCACGGAGATCCGCAGAGCGGAGCAACAGATGAGCATACTGGAAGGACAAATCCGATCCGTTCAGGAGTCTCAGCGTACTGCAAATGAGAAACTGAGTAGTCTGTGCAGTGAAAAGGCATCCACAGAAGCCCGCATCGCAGAGCTGAAGGCAAAGCAGTTTGAAGGCTTGAATATTGAGGACTTCAGTATTCAGCGGGATGTGCTGACCCGTAAGCTCTCTGTGGGGACCAAAGAAGTTCCTGCCGTAACTGCTCTTCGCGGCAAGCTGGCAGAGGCACAGACAAGGGTATACACATCCAAGTACTCACAGGCGATCGGTGAAGCCCAGGCAGAATACCGTTCCCTAGGTAAGCAGTACAAAGCACTCGTCGAACGGATGCAGAATTTGAAGGTGGGCGATGTGTGTCCAACCTGTCTGATGCCGGTGACTGCGGAGAATATGGAGCAGTATCGGAAACAGATGATGGCCGAGGCTCAACGGATTGGTCAGCTTGCAAAGGGCATCGTGGAACGCGGCAAAGAACTGACAGAACTGGATCTAAAGGCAAAAAGCGTCTTTGAACAGTTCCGGGTAGACGATATTGCTAAATTCACAGCTCAATTGGAAGAACTGCAAGGAAAACAGGAGCAGGCAGATCCGGAAGAAATCCGCGCCCAACTGGAAAAGCTGGCGGAGCTGGAGAAGTACGGAAACTTGACGGAACAGGAATTCGAGGAACTTTGTACCTTGAAAAATACCCTGATCGGCATCCAAGGTCAAATTTCTGCAGTGGAGGAAAGTACCAACATCAAGCGCCTGGAGCAGGCTCTGGTGGAGCAAGACCTCTTTGAACAGCACAAAAAGAAGCTGTTGGAGATCGTTGCTGCTTTGACTGAGTACATCTTCAAGCGCACGGAACTAGCGACACAGCAACTGCAAATGCCCAATGTGAAGATCCGGCTGTTTGATGTGGTTAGAAGTACCGGCGAAGTGAAAAGCACCTTTAAGTTTGACTATAAAGGCCGCGAGTACACGACGTTGTCTCTTTCAGAGAAAACCCTGGCCGGTATTGAGATCTGTGCCATGATCCGCAGGATCACCGGCAAGGACTATCCCATCTGTATCGACAATACGGAAAGTATTGCCGCATTTAACAATGTGGATATGCCTTCACAGATCATGCTGATCCGTGTAGCGAAAGGACAGCCCCTCACTGTTCAGTTCCAAAACAAAACCCAAGCCTGCGACATACGAAAGGCAGCCTGACAATGGCAATGAACAACTACATTTCCATAGATGTAGTTGATACCGCGGTAGTGTGCAATCTGGACATTAAGCAAGCAACGATCAATGATGATGAAGTGCAGGCAAGATGTCCCTATTGCCACGACTACAAGTACCGTATGTATCTGTCTCATCGCATGGAAAACGCTACTTTTTGGTGCCATAACTGTGGCACCGGCGGCAATGCGGTTACGCTCTATGCCGATTTCAACCCGGAAGGTCGCCGACTTAGCAACGCCGAGGCATATAACGAGCTGCTTCACCATCCTGACGTACGCTGCAACGAAGTGCCTTGCGAAACGGGCGATCACAAAGAGCAGCCAATACGGCCTTTGCACGAGCGCAGTCAGATCTATCTCGCTTTCCTGCAGTTACTTGATTTAGAAGAAAAGCATCACCGCAATCTTTTGAGTCGCGGCCTGTCTGAAGAAATCATAGCCGGCAATATGTATCGGAGCATTCCAACTGATCCTGTAAAGCGGCGCAAAGCAATATCGGAGCTGGCAGAGCAGTGTGACCTTACGGGCATACCCGGCTTTTACACCAAAAACAACAAATGGCAGATGGCAAGCAGCCGATACAGCGGGATTCTGATCCCTGTTTGTGATAAAGACAATCAGGTGCAGGGACTGCAGATCCGTTTGGATGAACCGCCGCCGAAGATCGTCACCAATCCGGACGGCACAAGAACCGAGAAAAAGGGAGACCGTTTCCGGTGGTTCTCATCACGGGGCGAATATTATCCCAACGGCACCGGCATCTCCAGCTATATTCATGTGGCTGGGGACATCTCCTGTGATACGCTCCATCTGACCGAAGGGCCTATGAAGGCAGACGTTGCCAGCTACCTTTCGGATGGTGAGCTGTTTTTGGGATTGACCGGCGTACAGAACGTGCGTTACCTTGCCGCTGTTGTAAAGGCGTTAAAGCCAAAGCGTATTATCGAGTGCATCGACATGGATGTACGAACAAACCCCAATGTTCAAAAAGCCCAATCCAAGATCCGGTCGATCTGTATGCCTCTGTGTGAGGAGTACAGAACCTTCACCTGGCCCCAGGAACAGAAGGGCATCGACGACTGGCTGCTGTTTGAAAAGCTCAAACGGGAGCACGGACTAAAACCCAACGAACCGCTCAGATGAGCCTAACATTGAATATTGAAAGGACAAAACAATATGAAAAACATGGAAAACCTTATGGCCGTACCCCAAAATGCCGAGGGTATCATTGGAAAGTTTTTCTATTACTCAACCTCAAACATTATGATCCCGAAGACCAAGTTCATCGAGATTGGACAGGCCTTCGGCTTGCCGAAGTACAAGCCTGCCAAGGAGTCCAAGGCCAGTGCCTACCGCTGTGCCACCACCGCCATCAAAGACCGCGTAACGGTCAAGGGCGTGACCGGCACAGAGGTATACCGCATTTATTGCCGGGACAATAAAAAGGAAAATGCCAAGTACATTACTCGCGAGCTGGTGAAGGAGACATTAAATTCCCGTACCAATGAGTACCGGAAGCTGGCCAATATCTGTTTTGACAAAGAGAACGAAGTGATCTTTGTGGAAAACGAGGTCATGGACCCGGATGTGGATGTCCATACCTACTGTCAGCAGGCGCAGGAGCTGTACGACCGGTACTGTACCTGCTATACAACAGATCAGGTGGATGCGGTCATCGATGACATTCTCCAGCGTGTACAGGCAAACAAAATCAGCATTCATGGCAACCTGTTCTTTATTCCCAAACAGTTTATCCCACTGCTGAACCTGTTGGAGGATTACATCGCTGCCATCAGCGAGCATAATCTCAATCCTGGACTGGTTATGAGCAACAGTATGTTTGTGGTGGACGATGAGCGTCAGCGTCAGAAGATGACCGACGAATTTTACGCCAATTACAAGAAGGACATTGCGTTCTACCAGGAACGTGTCCAGCACTTCATCGATAGCGGTTGTGAGTCCAAGGCTGTTATCCAGCGCTGGCTGGATAAGATAGGCGGCCTTCAGCAGAAAAAGGCTACCTACGAAGCGATCCTGCAGCGGCGCCTGGACGACCTGAACAAGGACTACGAAATACTCCGAATGCAGAGTCAGGAACTGGCTGTTCGGAACATCAAAGGACAAATGACCATGCCAATGGCTGCATAACTTACCAAAACCACAAAAGGGCAGCGACACTGGCGTGTCGCTGCTTTTTTTTGGGGGGGATTGCGGATGAGATGGTGGAACGGTTTGATTTTGGACGTTGTAAATCTTGACATATCCCGGTAAGTATAAGATAATAAACAAAATCGTAATAGGGGGGAGTAACTTGAAAAAGGAAACGCAGATATTAGATCAGATTTCCAATAGCATTAGATCCGCAGGTTACGATCCCTATACTCAGCTATATGGCTATTTTCTTACCGGGAATGATTCCTATATCACAAGGCGAGACAATGCACGCAACCTAATAAAAAGGGTTGACAAATCCATTTTGGAAGTCTATCTCAAAGACGTCAATTTGAGAAAGCACAAGTAACATGCTGCGGTACAAGAGTACCGCAGCATTATTCTATATTAGAACTTTAGTTTACAGAGAAATTATTGCATAACTACGACAGATGCGATTGTTATTTTGGGTGATGTAGATTTGCCAATCGTTCAACCTCTGCATATGGGTGAGTGAATCCTAGGTAGTATTCCGTAGAAAGTATTTTGTCAATATTTCGGATTTTACCGAGGGGCTCAATATTCTCGATAACCGCATATGCAGCTCGATAACCACAGTAGAATCCCTGCAGCGATGCATTATATATCCGGTCATTCCAGGCGCAGCAAAACGACACAAGGTGTGACGCTGCCGCTGGATCCAACATATCATCAACTTCCTGAATAAGCTGCTGTGCTTTGACGATGCGTGCATAGTATTCGTGATGCCGTTGCATGCGAGGCTGAGTCAATAGATCCATGCACAAAATGCTATCAAATCCTCCGTCGGCATCTCCGCCCGGCGTGAAATACTGTTTGAACGCCCCATATAGGCCACACTTAAAGCCATACTGGGCAGAATAAGATCGACAGGCGGAATTCAATTCTTCTATTTGATGGATTTTTGTGATTTGTTCATGGCTGAGAGCGTTGTCAAAATACGATCTTGCAGATGTATAATCCCGTTCGATGGTATCGTTGTCCAAGCGTCGAAGACTGGCCACGTAAAACTCCTCGATTGCTTGTTGAAACACTTCGCCCATGGCCAGAGAGTCTAAGTTAACTAACAAATCTTGTACGGTCATATTGCATCTCCTTTGTACTAATTTGGTACAAGCGTACCTGTCGAGTACACTATAGCAAATAAATAAAGCAAAATTCGTCAGAATGTGTCGAAGATAAAAGAAAAAATGATCTGCCACATTAGTGACAGATCATTTAAACGTTATTTTTTATCACGAGTATCATACTGCGAGTGAGATCCATAAGTAATTTTTCTTGTTCTGCTGCAAGGCCGCTTTCTGAGATACAAGATTGAATAACAGTTTCGCTAGGAGTAAGGGATCGACCAACGAGATAATCCATTGACACATCAAGCGTGAGTGCGATATTGTATAATGTTTGTAGACTAGGTTTTCTAGCTCCGCATTCTATATGACCAAGTGACTCTACAGCAATACCGATTTTCTCAGCCAGAGCTTCAGCTGTCATATTCCGCATTTTCCTTGCGGTACGGACTCTTTGTCCCATAATGAGAATATTAATATCCATTTGATACGTCCCTACCTTTCGCGTATGATGGAATAACTATAATCGGAATAAAATACCAAAGGAATGAGCTAAGACGTATAATCATACCTTTCAAGTATAACTTAGAAAAGTGCAAGATATATGTTTATTTTAGAAACATATTTCAGTTTGACTTTGTTTAGCGCTTTCAAATCCCCCTTAATCAGTATGTCGTTTTGGACATGGCGCTTGTTGCAGGAGAGCAAGGAAACCCGGAGCAGAGATTTCACAGAGATTTCTGCTCCGGTTTTTTTATTCTTAAGATGCAACAAAGTGGGAACATGGTACGATGTAAAGGACAGAGGATCTTTCGGGGACTTAGATTTGAAAAGCAGGGAAGTCGGAGGCCAAGCGGTCTTAGGAAGACAAGCAACTATTGCAACTCTTGGCTCACAGAACGACATGGCTACGATCCGACTT